>NZ_CP061316.1:1332109-1665136 GCF_018688335.1 Polynucleobacter sp. AP-Jannik-300A-C4
TAAGATCGCCATTGTTCCCCAGGGTGGAAATACTGGACTATGTGGTGGAGCAACACCGGATAAAACTGGTAACTCTGTTGTCATCAGCACCGCAAGACTGAATGCAGTAAGAAATCTAGACCTAGAAAATGCAGCCATCACGCTTGAAGCGGGTGTGATTCTATCTCATGCGCAGGAAACAGCCCTTGGAGCCGGCAAGCTTTTTCCGCTGAGCCTAGCCGCCGAGGGTAGCTGTACGATTGGCGGCAATCTTGCCACCAATGCAGGCGGAGTTCAGGTATTGCACTATGGCAATATGCGAGACCTCACTCTAGGCTTAGAGGTGGTGACCCCTAACGGCGACATTTTTAATGGTCTACGTGGTTTACGAAAAGATAATACGGGATACTCTCTTAAGGATTTATATATTGGCTCAGAGGGCACACTTGGAATTATCACTGCAGCCACTTTAAAACTGTATCCACTTCCCTGCTCTAAGGCTACAGCTATGGTCGGCCTAACAAGCGTTAAGTCTGCTATAGACTTAATTGAGCTTTCTAGAATGAAGTCCAATGCAAACTTAACCGCATTCGAACTAATCTCCACTCGAGCCTTGAACCTTGTCACAAAGACTACTAAAAACTTTGACTCTCTTCTAAATACCACATCTGGCTGGGTGGTGCTACTCGAATTCTCAAGCATGGAGGACGGAACTAACTCTCAGGCCAGAATTGAGACACTGCTATCAGAAGCCTTTACATCAGGCCTCATCACCGATGCGATGATTGCAAACTCGATACAACAAAGCAAAGAACTGTGGTCTATCAGGGAAACCATTCCAGAGGCACAACTAAAGCTTGGAACAATCATCAAGCATGATATTTCCCTGCCAATCTCCGCCCTCCCCGACTTTATTCTTAGCGCTCAAGTGAAGCTGAATGATCTTTATCCAAATGCAAGCACCATTATTTTTGGGCACCTGGGCGATGGTAATTTGCATTACAACCTCGCACCCAACTCTCCAGAACTTTCTGAATGGATTGAAGAAAATCGCTCCTCAATCAATCAACTGATACACAATGAGGTCTATAAATTCTCCGGATCATTCTCCGCAGAACACGGCATCGGACAGTCAAAAAGAGATGAGTTGCCACAAAGAAAAAGTGCCGTGGAGATTGAACTTATGCGCACCATCAAAAAGGCGCTAGACCCTCAGAACATCATGAACCCAGGGAAAATTCTTTAGACAAGCTGACGAAGTAATAATGTGGCGCCAGCAAAAACTAAGATGGAGCCATAGGCTATTCGCATAGAAGTGTTGTTAAGCTTGGTATGGACGTGAGAGCCCGACCATATCCCGAGGAAAGCTGCTGGAATTAAACAGGTCGCAAGGCCGATAACCTCCCAGCTCAAAATGAGACCAGTGACAAGCATCAAGCTAAGACGAAGGAATGTCAGCATAAATATGGCAAATGCCATGGTCGCACGCAATACTTTAGGGTTGTTAATCCTTAAACCTAAGTAAGAGACATATACCGGCCCACCGGTAGCAAAAAGGGCTGTAAATGCGCCACCAAAAAAACCAAATGGCACTGCCCACCATTTACTGATTGGATCCTGAGATTCCACATTTCTCTGGATCAGTACACGTATGCCATTAATCGCTGCAAATAATCCAAGAATCAATAGCAATGGTTCGCTGGGCGCCCTTACCAATAAGAAGACTCCAAATACCATCCCTATCAAGCTAAAGGGAAATAGCCATTTTAATTCTTGAACATTTGCGTCGCCTGATGATTTCCTGCCCACGTAGAGTGAGGCGCAGATATCAATAATCACCATCATTGGCACAACTACTTTTAAGGGGTACATCTGAACCAGGAGTGGGACTGCCACTATTGAGGATCCGAATCCTGACACCCCAAAGATAAAGAATGCGCACAGAACAATTAATACTGCTAGCGCAAATGAGAGTGGTTCGATTAAATCAAAAATAATTAACTCTCAACTAAGATCGTCTCGCCTGGCTTAATCATGGTGAATTGAACTGGTCTATTTTCAATTCTTAAGCCCTGATCGCTTAACTGCACCGCAGTGAAATAGGAACTCTCCAATGGCCCCGGCTCGGGGAAATCATCGCGATAGTGAGCACCTCTTGAATTTTCTCTTGAGAGAGCCGCCTCAGTTACCGCCTTACTCACTAGGATCAAATTGCGTAAATTCATCCAATCCTGCCAAGTAATGCTGTACTGCCTCTGAATATCGCCGACACCCATTTGATCTAACTGCCGCTCTAATTCATCCAATTTAACTCGAGCCTGAATCAAATTGTCTCTGCTACGTGAAATTCCAACATCGTCCCACATGCACTCTGCCAGAGCATCGCGAATCATCTCAATATCGCCTGCAGGTTTCTTGAGAGGAGATTCGTGAGCTTCAATGCTAGCTAGAACCTCCGACATATTGCACTCTTGCAAAGATTGTGAAGTCACCCACTTGGCCATCTCTTCACCAGCAATTCCGCCATACACAGTGGAATTAGCTACCCCATTGCCACCCAAGCGATTAGCACCATGCACCCCGCCGGTATCTTCACCAGCAGCAAATAATCCCGGCAACTCTGTGCTGCAATCTTTTTTAAATACTAGGCCACCCATCATGTAGTGTGCTGTTGGCACCACCTCCACCAAGTCGCCAGCAAGATCAAATCCGCTATCAGCGCAACGCTCAACCATACCCTTAAATTGCTGACGGACATTATCGGGCCCTAGATGACTCATCTGAATATAAACACCACCATTAGGCGTTGCTCTACCAGCCCGAATCTCTGAGTTAATCGATCTCGAAACAATGTCTCGTGTAGCACGCTCATTACGAGGATCATAGTTACCCATAAATCGCTCATGATTGCCATTGAGTAAATATCCGCCTGCACCACGCAGACCTTCCTCAAGAACAGTACCAGTCATCCTAGTTCCAGGCCCTGCCAACATTCCTGTTGGATGGAACTGCACCATCTCCATGTCACGCAGAGTAAGGCCTGCGCGTAGCGCCATAGCCAAGCCATCACAACTCTTATCACCTGAAGGGGTGTGATACTTATACATAGTAGGTCCACCACCTGTAGCCAAAAGCACCGCTTTAGCTCTGACTAGTGTGAACTCACCAGTCTGCATATTGAGCATCAGTACACCGGCTAGCGACTTTCCATCAGCACTATGAATCAACTCGAGCGCCCTATGCTCCTCAAGACGATGGATTCCTCTGGCCCAAACTTGCTCAGCCAGCCGGCTAATGATTTCAATGCCAGTTAGATCACCCTTATGAACTGTGCGATCAAAGGTTTGTCCTGCAAATGCTTTTTGATGCACAGTCCCATCTGGATTGCGATCAAAGAAACAACCGAGCTCATTCTCCAGTTCATGAATACGTTCTACAGCCTTACTGACCAAAGTCCATGCAAGATCTTGATCGGATAACCACTTGCCACCCTCAATCGTATCCATAAAGTGACGCTCAACAGAGTCACCTTCAGCTAACGCTACGTTGTAACCACCCTGAACCATGCGGGTACAACCGCACTTACCAAGCAGACCCTTCACAGCGATAGTGATGTGAAGATTTGGATTGGTTTGATGTGCATGCAAAGCTGCGAACAGCCCTGCGCCACCAGAACCCAAAATCAGGATGTCCGTTTCAAGCATGGCGATATTCATGATGTAATTCCTAGACTCTTCAATACAGCCTCTTTATTACGAGCAACATCACCTTTAACTTCTTGATAAATACTTCCGCCATGACTATCCATCGCCACTAGCAGAGGGCCAAAATCTTTAATCTTGAAACGCCAGAGAGACTCTGGATTGAGATCATCCATGTCTACGTCTTCAATCTGCTCAATCCAAGTTGTCTCAAGCGCTGCTGTGCCACCAATAATTGCAAGATACACGCCGCCAATCTCCTGAAAGGCTGCCGCAGATCCTTCGCGCATACCACCCTTACCAACAATCATGCGAACACCATTTTCAGTCATTAATGGGCGGGTAAACCGCTCCATGCGATCTGAGGTAGTTGTGCCAATACAGATTGGCTGATAGCCAGCTGGAAATTCTGTGCTAACCGGAACTTTGCGTACATTAGGTGCCGTATGGATGACAGCATGGCCACTCAAATCAAATCGAGTTTTCCGGCCTTTATCGAATAAGTGAATCTGCGTGGCATCTCGAATACCAAACAAAGTATTTTGCAAAGTTACTGTGTCGTTAATACGAAGTTTCCGAATATCAGCTTCGCTAACAGGAGTTGGAAGGTTGTAATGGGCCATCTTTGCTCCTAGAATCCGTAAGTCACACCGTCAGGCGTAAAAGTTGCTCGCGCTCTACGAGCCGAGTGGCACTGCATGTTGACAGCTACGGGATTCAATGTGATGTGTGTATGAGCAAGCTCAACATGAACAGCAAATGCTGTACCATCGCCACCCAAACCTTGGGGGCCAATACCTAATTTATTCACCGCGGCCGTTAATTCTTGTTCTAACTTAGCCCCCTCTTCATCACTACAAACACTACCTAATGCCCTTGTAGCAGCTCGCTTAGCCATCGCAACACATTGTTCGGATGTACCGCCAATGCCAACTCCAACAATGGTTGGCGGGCAAGTTTTTCCTCCAGCAGAAACAACGCTTTCAATCACAAAGGCTTTTACGCCATTAATACCATCAGCAGGAATGGCCATCTTCAAAAAAGAATTGTTTTCCGAACCACTTCCTTTGGGGACCATCTCAATTTCAAGCATTTGATCGTCATCACAAAAATCAATGCTGATTGCAGGCATATCAATACCGCAGGAAGTGTGATTATTTTTTCTAGTGATTGGGTGGACTACAGAAGATCGCAATGGATATTCGGTAGTAGCACGCTCACAACCCTTACGAATCGCCGCCTTGAGCTCCATGCCGTCAAGCTGAACATTACGACCAATCTTCACTTTATAAATCGGCAAGCCAGTATCTTGGCAAAGTAAATTATCCTCGCGCTCGGCTACTGAAATATTGGTGATCATGGTTTTTAAGACAACCTGGGCACGCGCATCTGTCTCACCTTGATTTAAACGCTCGATACCAGCCTTCACATCATCTGGCAGAACTTTTAATGCTCGGATATAAAGCTCCTTACAAGCCTCTTCAACTGCTTTCATTTGTAACTGCATCACATTACCCAATCAGTTTGCTAAATACAAAAATAGAAGGCCGCAAGCGATGCCGAATAAGATGGCTGCCTGTGTCCAAGCCTTACGAAGCCCGCGCCATGGACCAAACTCAATCATGAGAAGTCGAATCCCACCAACTAAATGAATGGCTAGCAAAATAACGAGTGCCCATTCACCAAATTTGAATACCCAAAAATCAGTTAATCCCAAATAGCGCTCAAAGCCACTAGCTCCACGCAAAGACTGAGAAAGCATTAAGAAATGCAAAGGAATAAAGCAAGCTAAGAGCAATCCAGAAAAACGATGGCACGCATAAGCAAAATAGGAGAGATGACTCTTTGCGCGTAAGTCAATTTTTGGTCGAGAACTCATAGAGCACCTCCGCTATACACGCCGACAACCGCTGTAGTACCTAGAACGAGTATGAGTACTGCGAGGATTGAAGACAAAGCCTTGGAGAGCAAGCCCTTCGAAAAAGTTTCTTCCAGGATATTAGCCAAACCAATAGGTGCATGCACAAAACAAGCTAAGACAAAAATCTCGTAAAAAACAGCGAAAGCAATATTGCCTTGTGTGCGCCCCAGGATCTCTTCAGCACTTAGGCCGCCGCGTATTGCGTAGAAAATAATAATGAGATGAATGCTGACACAGAGCCCCAAAATCATGGCGCTGATTCTTTGGGTATACCAAAGCTTGGCCTGCAAAACTGCTTGGCTCATAACTTGCCCCATTTACTGCCACGTACCGCAGCTCTGGCTACTAATTTCTTAAGGCCAGCAATACTGGCTGTAGGCTCCAGCTTTTTGGGACAGCGCTCAGTACAGGATCCGTGCGTGTGGCATGCATGACAGCCTTCATCGCCGGCAACTGCACGCAGGCGATCCAATTGCTGCACATCACGCACGTCATTTGTTAATGTCCAAGCACGATTCAAAGCTGCAGGGCCAAGATAGTTAGGACGTTTTTCAACCACCTCACAAGAGGAATAGCAGACTCCACAACCAATGCACTCAATACCGGCATTTGCTAATTGGCGCTCGATTGACTCTGGCTCTACTTTTGCAAAATCGTCATGACGGGTTTTATCACCCTTAAAGAAGCCAACAGCGCCTTTCCACTTATTAAAGAACTCGCGCATATCGGTAGCGAGATCTTTAATTACGGGAAGATTATTTAATGGTGCAATCTCTAACTTATCACCTTCAACAATTTGAGAGACATGGGTGCGGCAAGTCCAGCGAGCAACACCGTTGACGGTCATGGCGCAAGAGCCACACATACCAACTCGACAAGCAAAGCGATAGCTGAGAGTTGGGTCTAACTTTCGTTGAATGTAGGTCACCACATCCAAAACTGTTTGATTTGGATTACGTGGCACTAAATACTCAACAAACTCACCTTCTTGAGCACCGCGCCAGACTTTTACCTTGAGATCTGAATTTGGCATGGGTTCATTATATCGATAGATAATAAAAAATAAATCGAATATAATTTTCTTTGAGATAAAGAATAATTTTATATAAATACTGCCATGTCTAGCATTCGGATACTAAAAAACTTTCTAGCAATAACAAGGCACAAGAGTGTCGCGGCTGCAGCTAAAGAAATTGGGCTCACGGCCGCAGCAGCAGGCCAGCAACTTGCACAGTTGGAGTCTGAGCTTGGCGTAGAGTTATTTGATAGAACCAAGCGCTCACTTAGCCTAAATCACCAGGGCAGATCGTTAATAGAGCCTATTCAAGATATTGTCGCGCGGTATGAGGCCTTGGGTTCTGAATTGAAGTCCGAGCTCAGTGGAACTATTGTTTTGGGGGCTCTTGTTTCAACCTTGATGGGAGCCTTCGGCAGTACTCTCAACAAACTCAAGCAGACCTATCCCAGTCTTGAGGTAAAGCTAATAGCGGGTCTATCCAGCAACTTTTTAGATCAAGTGCTTGAAGGTAGTTTAGATGCAGCGATTGTTACTGAGTCCCCATATGCGTTACCGCAAAATATTCAGTGGACTGAGTTGTACACCGAACCCATGGTCTTGATTTACCCTACAGTTAAAAACGCAAAAGGTGCAGATCCTAAAAATATCGCAAACGACTTACCGTTTATTCGCTTTGAGAGAAACACTTGGACGGGTCATCTAGTAGATCAAACTATTCGATCAAGTAAGTTAAACGTTAAAGAGGGCATGGAACTCAATTCAGTTGAGGCCATCATTGAGCTAGTGCGCCAAGGACTTGGTTACTCTATTGTTCCCAAGCTAGCCAATATCTCCTGGGAAAGCGACCGCCAACTCAAAATATCCGAACTGCCTGGCAAAACAATTTACAGAAAAGTTGGTTTACTAGAAAAACGCAAGCACTCCCGTCAAAACATGACTCAAGAAATAAAAAAGTATTTTTTAGAGCAAGTCAGCACAAAAGAAAAACCACCCCGCAGGGTGGTTTGAAAGTAAATCTATGGAGGTAAAACTAAAGAATGAACAACGATTTCATAGTATTCCCCCACACCTTCCCTCCATAATTGGTTTGCCTGCTTTAAGTGCGATATGCTTCAATTTGGTGCAAATAGCTCCATTTAGTAGAATGGATCTTATTTATTAACCCCTCAATGAAGGAGTGCCAATGGTGGCATCAAAGAAAGCGAGAATACCCTCTCGCTTAATCGCAAGTCTTCTCACGGCTGCCCTAGCTCTTCCAGCTGCGGCCCCAGTGGCATTTGCTCAAAATAGCAGCCAACAACAAGCAGCAAAGCTTACGCAAGCACAACTAGAGGCCCTGGTAGCGCCGATTGCACTCTACCCAGATGCACTAGTTTCACAAGTGCTAATGGCATCGACCTATCCTTTGGAGATTGCAGAAGCCTCCAATTGGGTTAAATCTAATGCCAACCTGAAAGGTGATGCGCTCAATAAAGCATTGCAACAACAAAATTGGGACGCCAGTGTCAAATCATTAGTGTCATTTCCACCAGTGCTCGAGATGATGGGCTCCCAGTTAAGCTGGACCCAGCAACTTGGCAACGCAGTATTGGCTCAGCAATCTGATGCCATGAATGCTATTCAAGCATTGCGTGCCAAGGCGAAAAAAGCCGGCACATTAGAGTCAAACTCTCAGCAGACAGTGAGCACTCAAGGCAGTGGCAGCACTCAGACCATCATCATTGAGCCTGCAAACCCACAAGTTGTCTATGTTCCCACTTACAACCCAGCTGTGGTTTATGGTGCATGGGCCTACCCAGCCTACCCTCCATACGCATACTATCCACCTGGATATGTAGCTGGCACAGCGCTACTGTCCTTTGGTGTTGGCATGGCAGTTGGAGCGGCACTTTGGGGTGGCTGTCACTGGGGAGGTGGTTACGGCGGTGGGTCATTAACCGTAAATAACAATAACTTCAACAATTTCAATAAGAACACCAATAACAACTGGAATGGCAATCGTAATAGCGGATCTAGCGACTGGAAACCAGATCAACAGCGCCGCAATGCAAACCTAGGTGGCGCGGGCAGTGGGAACCGTAATGCTGAACGAGATCAATTGCGTCAGAACCTCCAACGTGGAGATATGAGCGGCAATCGTTCGGGCGGAGACCGAATGGGTGACCGAAGTGGCGCTGACCGCAGTGGTAATTTTGGCGGTGGCGATAAAACTGCCAGCCGGCCCTCTAGTGGAGATCGATTTGGCGGTGGTGGTGGCTTTGGCGATACACGCGGCGCTCGCTTTGATGGTGGCGGCGATCACTTCGGCGGTGGTCATGGCGGCTTTGGCGGTGGTGGTTTCCGCGGCCGCCGCTAATTACCCCTACCCATCTGAATTGATATACACAAAATTTGATTAAAGGAATAAACATGAAGAAATTTTTTATTGCTGCTAGCTTAGTTCTTGGAATAGCGACCACCCTGCAAACAGCTAATGCAACTACCACCGAAGAATTATTGAAACACTGCCAAGGTGAAGGTAGCAACAACATCACTTGCCAAATTTACGGCCAAGCTGTTTATGACACTTACCTTGCAACCCGCAACTCAAAAACTGCTCCAACTAAGATTTGCGTCAAGCAACCTGCACCATCACGCATCCAAGTAGTTGATGAATACATTGCTTGGGCTAATGCAAATCCGGCCAATGGGCCAAAGTCTGCAGCAGAAACAATGTTGAAATTTTTAGAGGGCGTATTCCCTTGCGGAAAGTAATACTCCGTATCTCTTTGCCAATCTGGTGATTGGATAACAAAAGCCACCTGATAAGGTGGCTTTTTTATATCTTCTGTTTTTAAAGGGGGGTTAAAAAATCAGTGATTTTCTTTTGCGTGATTGATCGAATACTTTGGAATCTCAATCACCAAATCTTGACGCGCAACAATAGCTTGGCAAGATAAACGAGACTGAGGGTTCAGGCCCCACGCGCGGTCCAATAAGTCTTCTTCATTCTCATCTGGTTCGTTAAGACTCTGATAACCCTCTTTCACAATCACGTGACAGGTAGTGCAAGCGCAGACCATATCGCAGGCGTGCTCAATCGGAATATTATTTTCTAGCAGCGCTTCACAAATAGAAGTGCCAGGAGTTACCTCAACTACAGCACCTTCTGGGCAATATTCACTATGGGGTAGAACAACTATCTGAGTCATCTTAATAATTTTCTTTTCTTAAATTTCTGCAACATTCTTGCCAGCTAAGGCCCTCTGAATACTAGAATTCATACGCTTTTGGGCAAAATCATCGGTAGCCTTTGCTGCATGATCGACAGCCTTTCTGAGAATATCGCTATCGGTTTCTTCCGTAAGAATCTTCTGTAAAGTAGCCATCTCTTGATCCACGTTAGCTTGCTCTTGAGGGTTTAATAATCCTCGATCAGAATTCAATGCGGTTTGAACGGCATCTAATAGTCGCTGCGCATTCACCTGTTCTTCACGCAAAGATCTTGCCAAAAGATCCACTTTTGCAGACGCGAAACCATCTTGCAGCATACGTGCAATCTCAGCATCGGTTAAACCATAAGAAGGCTTAATATCAATTGATGCCTGCACGCCAGAACCCTGCTCAGTTGCACTAACTGAAAGCAAGCCATCGGCATCTACCTGGAAAGTCACTCGAATTCGAGCAGCTCCAGCAGCCATGGGTGGAATGCCACGTAACTCAAACTTGCCTAATGAACGGCAATCTTGCGCCAACTCACGCTCACCCTGCACTACCTGAATAGCCAAGGCCGTTTGACCATCCTTAAAGGTGGTGAAATCTTGAGCACGTGCTACTGGAATTGGCGTATTACGTGGAATAATTTTTTCAACCAACCCGCCCATGGTTTCAATACCAAGGGAAAGTGGAATCACATCCAATAAAAGCCACTCATCATCTTTACTTTGATTGCCGGCAAGCAAATCCGCTTGCATAGCAGCGCCCAAAGCGACTACTTGATCTGGATTGAGATTATTTAAAGGCTTGGTACCAAAGAGTTCCCCAACAGCGCGCTGAACATGAGGCATGCGAGTCGCACCACCCACCATCACCACACCCTTAACTTCGTCCGCCTTAAGGCCAGCGTCACGCAAGGCCTTCTTTACTGCAACTAAAGTTTTATTGATGAGGTTCTGAGTAATCTCAAAGAACTGTGCCTGACTGATGCCTACATTCACTACTGTGCCATCAGTAAGCGTTTCGTGAACACGGGCCAAAGGGTTGTGACTCAATTGCTCTTTTGCATGCTTGCAAGAAAGCAATAGTCTGCGATGATCCTGAATTGAGAGTGGCGGAAGTTTGGCTTGTTCGATCACCCAGCAATAGAGACGATGATCAAAATCATCACCACCCAATGCAGAATCCCCACCAGTAGAGAGCACTTCAAATACGCCTCTACTCATTTTCAAAATTGAGATGTCAAATGTGCCACCACCAAGGTCATAGACTGCGTAGATACCTTCTGAAGCGTTATCTAGACCATACGCAATGGCTGCAGCAGTAGGCTCATTGAGTAAGCGCAATACTTCTATTCCAGCCAACTTAGCGGCATCTTTAGTTGCTTGTCGTTGCGCATCATCAAAATAGGCGGGGACAGTAATAACTGCACCAACGATGTCATCATTCACTGAGTCTTCAGCCAATTGACGCAAACGTGCCAGAATTTCTGCAGATACTTCAATCGGACTTTTATCGCCAGCCACTGTGCGTAACTTCAACATACCCGGCTCGTCTACAAAGTCATAAGGAGTACTTTCAATGTTTTCTACATCGACGATACCGCGACCCATAAAACGCTTGACAGAAACAATCGTGTTCTTAGGATCAGAAACAATACTTTCAATTGCCTCAAAGCCGGCCTGGGTTCTGCCATTGGGCAAGTAACGTACTACCGAGGGAAGTAATTCTCGCCCCTCTGAATCGGGAAGCACTTTAGGCAATGCATCTCGCACAATCGCCACTAAGGAATTGGTGGTGCCCAGATCAATGCCCACCGCAATCCGACGCTGATGCGGTGCAAGAGACTTACCAGGTTCGGAGATTTGTAATAAGGCCATGGGGACTAGAGTGTAAAGCTATACCAAGACTGAGATAGCATCATCTAGCTCAAACGCAAACTTATTAATAAATAGCAGGCCTCTCAGTAACTCGGCAGCACGCTCATAGTTCTTGGCCCCATCAATCGCTTGTGTGATTTCAGCCAAGGTATCTCGTTTGGATTCTTCAACTTCTTCAGCTAAAGCTTCTAATGCGCTGATGTCCTCATCATGATCTTCAAGATATTCACGCCACTCCATTTGCTTCATTAAGAAAGCGGCTGGCATAGCGGTATTCGTTTCTAAGCGAGCATCCACATTATGAAGCTGGCAAAGATAAAGGCCGCGCTGAACGGGGTTCTTGAGAGTCTGAAAGGCTGTGTTAGCTAAGGTAGCCATTTGCATGGCCAAACGTTGCTCGGTATCGCTACCACGTGCATGGCGATCCGGGTGCACCTCTTTTTGAATTGCTAGATAAGCTTGATCTAATGCAGACAAATCCAAATTGAATTGCTGATCTAAACCAAAGAAACGAAAGTAATCGTCAGACGCGGAAGGATTCACCACAACCACACTCATCTTTTACATTCGGATTCTGAAACTTAAAGCCTTCGTTCAAACCTTCGCGCACAAAATCTAATTCAGTGCCATCTAAGTAGGCCAAACTCTTGGGATCAATAAAAATGGTGATGCCATTGGATTCAAACTTCGTATCCTCTGGAGCTGCCTCATCCACATACTCCAGTTGATAAGCCAAGCCAGAGCAACCTGTCGTACGAACACCTAAGCGCAAGCCACAACCTTTTCCACGCTTATCCAAATTGCGCTGTACGTGCTTTGCTGCTTTATCGGTCAAGGTAATTGCCATGATGAATGCCTCTTTATCTTTACTTGGCTGGATGCTTTTCTTTGTAATTAGCCACTGCTGCCTTGATGGCATCCTCAGCCAAGATAGAGCAGTGGATTTTTACAGGCGGCAAAGCTAACTCTTCCGCAATTAAGGAGTTCTTAATCTCCAAAGCTTGATCCAAAGTTTTACCTTTAACCCACTCAGTTACCAATGAGGAAGATGCAATGGCAGAGCCGCAGCCATAAGTCTTGAACTTGGCATCTTCAATGACACCCTGATCATTTACGCGGATTTGTAATTTCATAACGTCACCACAGGCTGGCGCACCAACCATGCCAGTACCTACTTGATCGTCGCCCTTCTCAAAAGAACCGACGTTGCGGGGATTTTCATAATGATCAATTACTTTGTCGCTATATGCCATGGTATTTCCTCGTTATTTCTTTTATCTATTGTTTAGCTTAACTATCTTCAATACGGTTTAGTGCGCCGCCCACTGGATAGTACTGAGATCAATACCATCCTTAAACATTTCCCAAAGCGGGGAGAGCTCACGTAACTTCGCAATTTTCTCTTTCACTAATTTGATTGTGAAATCCACTTCTTGCTCTGTAGTAAAACGTCCCAAGGTAAAACGAATTGAGCTGTGAGCCAATTCATCATTACGACCAAGCGCACGCAGCACATAAGAAGGCTCTAAAGATGCTGAAGTACATGCAGATCCAGATGAGATAGCCAAATCTTTCAATGCCATCAGCATCGATTCACCTTCAACATAGTTAAAACTAATATTGAGGTTATGTGGAACACGATCATCCATATCGCCATTGACATAGACTTCTTCAATATCTTTCAAGCCTGTCAGCAAGCGATCGCGCAATGCACGAATGCGCGCGTTCTCTTCAACCATTTCGATGCGAGCAATACGGAAGGCTTCGCCCATACCTACAATCTGGTGAACTGCTAAAGTACCTGAACGCATACCGCGCTCATGTCCACCACCGTGTATTTGCGCTTCAATACGGATACGGGGTTTGCGACGAACAAACAAAGCGCCAATCCCTTTTGGACCATAAGTTTTATGAGCAGAAAAGCTCATTAAATCTACTTTAGTTTTCTCTAGGTCGATTTCTACTTTGCCAGTAGCTTGCGCTGCATCCACATGGAATATCACACCACGGGAACGGCACAATTCACCAATGCGCGGAATATCTTGCACCACACCAATCTCGTTATTGACATACATCACTGAAGCCAGGATGGTGCCCGGTTTCATAGCCGTTTCAAGTTGAGCAAAATCAATCAGTCCATCTGGCAAAACATCTAGATAAGTTACTTCAAAACCTTCGCGCTCGAGCTCACGGCAAGTATCAAGGGTGGCCTTGTGCTCAGTCTTCACAGTAATGATGTGATTGCCGCGCTCTTTGTAAAAATGGGCGGCACCTTTGAGTGCCAGATTAATACTTTCCGTTGCGCCACTAGTAAACACAATCTCTCTTGGATCTGCATGAACTAGCTGAGCAACTTCTGAACGCGCCCACTCAACGGCTTCTTCTGCAGCCCAACCATAGGCATGACTGCGAGATGCTGCATTACCAAACTGCTCGCGCAAGTACGGCAACATCTTGTCCACTACACGCGGGTCAATCGGCGTAGTAGCTGAGTAGTCCATGTACACCGGGAAGTGTTTAGGACTAAACATGGGTATCGGCTGCTGAGGAATCTCTTGTGGTGCGTTCATTTTTTTCTTATCGATTAATAGACTAAGAAGTTAATCTCTTAACTTTGCTGAGCCAGGTTAAAAACAGAATTTACGAGAGGTCGCTTCGGAGCGGCTTCTTTTACTGCTGCAACTGCTGGCGCTGGTTTTTCAGCCTTGGCACTTTCAGTCTTGATTTTCTTGGGGCGCAAATCGTGCAATACGATTCCACGTCCAGATTGCTGCTGCACTAAATCACGTAAAGAGACGGAGCTGAGGTACTCCACCATCTTGGCATTGAGGTTAGACCATAGATCATGAGTCATGCAACGGCCATGGCTTTCTTCATCACTATGGCAATTCCCTTTGCCGCCACATTGGGTTGCGTCTAAGGGCTCATCCACGGCAACAATGATGTCTGCCACACTAATTTCTTCAGACTTGCGGGCCAGGGTGTAACCACCGCCAGGACCACGAGTGCTATCAACAATATTGAAACGGCGTAATTTGCCGAACAATTGCTCTAGGTAAGACAGGGAAATCTTCTGCCTTTGGCTAATTCCAGCCAAAGTTACAGGCCCGTGCGTCTCGCGCAGGGCTAAGTCAATCATTGCGGTTACTGCAAAACGGCCTTTGGTTGTAAGTCTCATATGTCACCTTGGTAATGGATTGTTATGGACAGCTAACAGTCGGGCGGGTAATACCCGACCATTCCACTCAACTTTACCATATACCCCACTAATCTGCTCAGGATTAAACAGCATCCCTAGATCGAGCCCCAAAGGCCATCTCCTTAACCTTGGTAAGGCGATCACGGGTGGCTGCCGCCTTTTCAAACTCCAGATTTTTAGCTTCAGAGTTCATTTGCTTCTCTAAACGCTTGATTTCGCCCGCTAGGTCCTTCTCGCTCATATCCTCATAGCGAGCACGCTCCTGCTCTACCTGCATCTCAGAGCGCTTCTCTTGGACGTCATAAACGCCATCAATAATGTCTTTAATACGCTTTTGGACACCCCGTGGTTCAATCCCATTCGCCTTATTGAAGGCAATTTGCTTGGTTCGGCGACGCTCAGTCTCCCCCATGGCCCGCTTCATAGAATCGGTGATCCTGTCGGCGTACAGAATGGCCTTGCCTTTAATATTTCGGGCTGCCCTACCAATCGTCTGAATTAAGCTGCGTTCAGAACGCAAGAAGCCCTCTTTATCCGCATCCAAAATTGCAACGAGTGAGACTTCGGGAATATCCAAGCCCTCGCGCAACAAATTAATACCCACTAAAACATCGAACACGCCTAAGCGTAAGTCGCGCAGAATTTCTACGCGCTCTACAGTGTCAATATCCGAATGGACATAACGTACTTTTACACCGTTATCCGACAAGTAATCTGTCAGCTGTTCAGCCATTCGTTTTGTTAGAACGGTTACCAAGACGCGCTCATGCACTTTGACACGCTCATGAATCTGATTGAGCAAATCATCCACTTGAGTACTTGCTGGCAACACTTCAATTTCTGGATCAACTAGTCCTGTTGGTCTAGCCACTTGCTCCACCACTTGTCCGGTGTGCGTATTTTCATAGTCAGCGGGTGTTGCAGAAACAAACACCGTTTGACGCATCTTCGTTTCGAACTCCGTGAACTTCAGTGGTCGGTTATCCATTGCCGAAGGTAAACGGAAACCAAACTCCACCAAAGTGTGTTTGCGAGACTTGTCGCCGTTATACATCGCGTTCAGCTGTCCGATGAGAACATGGCTCTCATCCAAGAACATCAAGGCATCATTTGGAAGGTAGTCAACCAAGGTGGGCGGCGCCTCGCCAGGCATAGCCCCTGAGAGATGGCGGGAGTAGTTCTCAATGCCTTTGCAGAAACCCAATTCATTGAGCATCTCTAAATCAAAGCGCGTACGCTGCTCTAAACGTTGTGCCTCAACCAACTTTCCATCTTTAACAAACTCATCCAAGCGAATACGCAACTCAGTCTTAATCGTTTCAATCGCCTTAAGCACCGTGTCACGCGGAGTAACGTAATGCGAACTTGGATAAACAGTAAATCGCGGAATCTTCTGACGAATTTTTCCAGTGAGCGGATCAAAAAATTGCAAACTCTCAATGACATCATCAAAGAGCTCAACACGCACTGCCAATTCATTATGCTCAGCCGGGAATATATCAATCGTATCCCCTCGCACTCGAAAAACACCACGCTTGAAATCGGTTTCATTGCGGTCGTACTGCATCGCAATTAAACGCATCAAAATATCGCGCTGACTCATCTTGTCACCGGGACGCAATGTCATCACCATACTGTGATAGTCACCCGGATTACCAATGCCGTAAATTGCCGAGACGGTTGCTACGATGATGACGTCACGTCGCTCTAACAAACTCTTAGTAGCAGATAGTCGCATTTGCTCGATGTGCTCATTAATTGACGAATCTTTTTCAATAAATAAATCGCGCGTCGGGACATAAGCCTCTGGCTGGTAGTAGTCGTAATAACTCACGAAGTACTCCACCGCATTTTTTGGGAAAAACTCCCGAAATTCACTGTAAAGCTGGGCAGCCAAGGTCTTATTAGGGGCAAAGATAATGGCGGGACGCCCTGTTCTGGCAATTACATTAGCCATGGTGAAGGT
The DNA here is from genome assembly GCF_018688335.1 of Polynucleobacter sp. AP-Jannik-300A-C4. Classification (NCBI taxonomy): domain Bacteria; kingdom Pseudomonadati; phylum Pseudomonadota; class Betaproteobacteria; order Burkholderiales; family Burkholderiaceae; genus Polynucleobacter; species Polynucleobacter sp. AP-Jannik-300A-C4. The sequence continues at coordinate 1,348,969 of NZ_CP061316.1, forward strand.
TTTGCCTGAACCAGTAACCCCCAAAAGGGTTTGGAAGGTCAATCCATCCTCAATTCCAGCTACCAAAGCATCGATTGCGGCCGGCTGGTCCCCGGCTGGTGGAAATGGCTGATAGAGCTGAAAAGGCGAATCTGGGAAGGAAACGAACTTATCTGGATCCAGGTCGTGACCCACCTCGCCCAAAGGATCAGCTACAGGGCTTTTCTTGCTTTCAACAACTTTGGAATTTGAGGAACTTTTAGGCAACTTAGGGGGCATCTCAGCTATCATTTCACCTGTGACTTTTAGTTCACAGCGAATTTTGTACAAACATTGATTTTGCCGTTTTTATTTGGAAATAGTTGAATCTAGCCTCAAAAACAGCCATTTAAAGTAAATTTAACTGAATTTAACGTCAATTAAGCCTCAAATACCTCTTTTAACCTACATTACTACCCCATTTTTGACCCTCAAATGAACCTTTTCACTTCAGTCCAGCTTGCCCCTAAAGATCCTATTTTTGGCCTCACAGAAGCCTACGTCGCCGATCAACGCGCTGACAAGGTCAATCTAGGCGTTGGTGTGTATTACACCGATGAAGGCAAGGTGCCACTTTTAAAAGCCGTCATTCAGGCTGAGGAAGCAATTGTTGCGAAGCATTCCCCACGTAGCTACATTCCAATCGAAGGCCCAAATCCATACAACAGTGCAGTTCAAAACCTATTGTTTGGCGCCGACTCTTCGCTCATCAAAGATGGTCGCGTTGTAACAGCGGAATGTCTTGGTGGCACTGGCGCATTGCGCGTTGGTGCGGACTTTATCAAGCGCCTCAATTTGAATGCGCCTTGCGCAATTAGCAACCCCACTTGGGAAAACCACCGCGGTATTTTTGAATCTGCAGGATTTGAAGTACTTGAGTACACCTATTTCGACGGTAAAACTCGTGGTGTTGATTTTGATGGCATGGTGAAATCTCTAGAGTCTTTTCCGAAGTTCACCACTGTCTTATTGCACGCTTGCTGCCACAACCCAACTGGCGCTGATATTACTGAAGCGCAATGGCGTCAAGTTATTGATATTTGCAAAGCAAAGCAACTTATTCCATTTTTAGATATGGCTTACCAAGGCTTTGCTGCCGGTATTGAGCAAGACGGCATTGCGGTGCGCTTGTTCGCTGAATCCGGTATGTCTTTCTTTGTATCTAGCTCCTTCTCCAAATCATTTTCACTCTATGGTGAGCGTGTTGGTGCCCTATCGATCGTGACTCAAAGCAAAGATGAATCCACTCGCGTACTGTCGCAACTAAAGCGCGTAATTCGTACCAACTACTCCAATCCACCTACACATGGCGCTGCGATTGCAGCTGCAGTTCTCAATTCACCAGAACTCAGAAAGCTTTGGGAAGATGAATTAGCTGAGATGCGTGATCGCATTAAAGCAATGCGTCAGGGGCTGGTACAAAAATTGGCTGCTGCTGGCGTTAAGCAGGACTTTGCTTTTATTGAAGCTCAGCGCGGCATGTTCTCTTACTCAGGATTAACTGCTGAGCAAGTAGATCGTTTACAAAAGGAAGATGGCATTTATGCCCTCTCCACCGGTCGTATTTGTGTGGCTGCCCTCAATACTAAAAATATTGATAAGGTAGCTAAAGCAATCGCCCGCGTATTGGCGTAACAACGCGTAATAAGCGGTTACACTGAATTATCAGGAGGCAACATGCTATATCAGTTACATGAATTTCAAAAAGCTTTACTTCAACCAGTAAGCTCATGGGCTCGAGCAGCATCTGAAGCATTTATTAATGCTTCTAATCCCGCATCCAAAGTTCCTGGCTCAGATCGCTTAGCCGCTAGCTATGAACTGCTTCATCGTCTGGGTAAAGACTATAAAAAACCTGAGTTTGGCATTCGCTCTGTGCAAGCACATGGTCGAGAAGTTGCGATTCATGAGAGAACCATTGTTGCCAAACCATTTTGCAACCTAATTCGCTTTAAGCGCTTTTCAGACGATCTTGATGTCATCAAAAAACTCAAGGGCGATCCTGTTGTATTAGTGGTTGCCCCTCTATCTGGACATCACTCCACACTATTGCGCGACACCGTACGCACTCTCTTGCAAGACCACAAGGTATACATTACCGACTGGATTGATGCTCGCATTGTTCCTGCAAATGCTGGTGATTTTGGTCTAGATGATTACGTTCACTATGTACAAGATTTCATCCGTGCAATTGGCGCTGAGAATTTGCATGTAATCTCAGTTTGCCAACCAACAGTTCCAACATTAGGCGCAATCTCTTTAATGGCCTCTGCTGGTGAAAAGACCCCCGCCTCTATGATCATGATGGGCGGTCCAATTGATGCACGCAAGTCACCGACTGCCGTCAATAACTTAGCTGACCAAAAGTCCTATGACTGGTTTGAAAGTCATGTAATTTACAAAGTACCACCAAGCTACCCAGGCGCTGGTCGCAAGGTGTACCCAGGCTTCTTGCAGCACACCGGCTTTATTGCCATGAATCCTCAGAATCACTTGCAGTCACATTGGGACTATTTCCAAAACTTAGTGCGTGGCGATGAGCAAGATGCAGAAGCTCATATCCGTTTCTATGATGAGTACAACGCGGTCCTTGATATGGACGCGAAGTTCTACTTGGACACCATTAAAACTGTGTTCCAAGACTACTCATTACCAAATGGTACTTGGGAAGTTGCTGGCGATCTAGTAAAGCCACAAGATATTAAGAAAACCGCCCTCCTCACTGTTGAAGGTGAATTGGATGACATCTCTGGTAGCGGACAAACCCGTTCAGCACACGCCTTGTGCGCCGGGATTTCGAAGGCTGATAAAGACCATTATGAAGTTGTGGGCGCTGGCCACTACGGCATCTTCTCTGGCCGTCGTTGGCGCGAGAAAGTGTATCCAAAGATTAAGTCGTTTATTCGTGAGCACCAAGGTGTTCAGAAGAAAACAAAAGCTAGACCCCCAAAACTGGGTACTAAGAAAGCTGCATAAATCAGCGGCGCGACTTTCGGGTCGCGCTTCTAGTTTTAGGGCTCGTAACTTGCAATGAACATCAAGCAGACGAAAGAACTTGCCGATCGTCTCGAGGATATCCTTCCTCAAACCCAATGTACTAAATGCAGCTACCCAGACTGTAGAGCTTACGCAGAAGCGATGGCGACAGGTGAGGCTCTACCTAATCGTTGCCCACCTGGAGGCGTAGAGGGCATCCAGAGGCTTAGCGCCATCCTGAAACCTATCTTTCCTCAGGACGCATTTGATCTTCACCCCAGAATCGATCCTGAATGTGGCATCGAGCGCCCTAGACCGGTTGCTTTTATTGACCCTAAGACTTGTATCGGCTGCACCTTGTGTATTCAAGCATGTCCTGTGGATGCCATTGTTGGCGCCTCTAAGCAAATGCATGTAGTCTTAAGTGAATGGTGTACTGGTTGTGATCTCTGCATACCACCCTGCCCTGTAGATTGCATCACCATGATTGATGTTAGTGGCGAGAAAACTGGCTGGGATGCTTGGTCACCAGAATTAGCAGGGCTTGCACGAGCGCGATATGAAGCGCGCGATCTACGATTGGATCGCGAGCAACGCGACAATGATGAACGGCTAGCAAAGAAAGCGGCTGCGAAATTGCAAGCAGTCAATGCAGAAAGTCCGGACTCAGAAGAGGCACTTAAAGAGCAAGAGAGAAAGCGTGCCATCATTGCCGCAGCCATTGCGAGAGCACAGCAAAAAAAATGATGAATCTTGAAAAGCGCCAGGCCTTCTTTGAATTACTCAGAGAGAATAATCCCCATCCTGAAACTGAACTGGAATACAGCTCCCCGTTTGAATTACTCATCGCGGTTTTGCTCTCAGCACAGGCAACCGATATTTCAGTAAATAAAGGTACTCGCCAGCTGTTTAAGATTGCCAATACACCTCAAGCACTTCTTGACCTGGGCGAAGAAGGTGTTAAGCCCTTCATTCAACATATCGGATTGTTTAACTCTAAAGGCAGGCATATTCAAGAGACTTGCCGACTGCTCATAGATAAACATGGTGGTGAAGTACCCCAAAATCGTGAGGAGTTAGAAGCGCTTCCAGGTGTCGGTAGAAAAACTGCGAACGTCATTCTCAATACCGCCTTTGGTCAACCCACTATGGCAGTCGATACTCATATCTTTAGAGTATCCAATCGGACAGGATTGGCGCCCGGTAAAGATGTTGTGAAGGTTGAAGAACAGTTACTGAAGCGTGTGCCAAAGGAGTTTTTGATGGATGCTCACCATTGGCTTATTCTGCATGGTAGGTATACCTGCAAGGCGCGCAACCCAGATTGCGCGCAATGTATTGTTGAACCACTCTGCGGCTTCAAACAAAAAACTGGGAAAGGAAAAGTTCGTGGCAATATTTAACCCCACTCGTGAAGAAGTGCGTCGTTTTTTTTGTGACACTTGGAAAAAGAAAACCGAGGATCAAATCCTGACGCCAATGGAAATGATTGCTAGCGACTGGATGGTAGAACACCCGGAATATCATGCAGTGTTGGCGGACCCAGAAGGTGCGGTTGCGCAAGACTACACACCAGAGCGCGGTGAGACCAACCCCTTCTTGCATCTTTCAATGCACCTGTCGATTAGCGAGCAAATATCCATTGATCAACCGCCAGGAATAAAAGAGATTTTCGAAAGCCTGACTAAGAAACTAGGCTCTAAGCATGAGGCTCAGCACGCCATGATGGAATGCCTTGGTCAGGTAATGTGGGAAGCGCAGAGAGAAGGCCAACCTTTAAGCCCCGAGAAATATTTAGAAGCATTAAAGAAGCTAAATTAGCCGGCAAGCCTCATCAATGCCGCTTAACGAGCATCCTTTTACTCAGCACTACCGTTGATACCACCAGAAACGCAAAGATCATATTCATCAAGGTTAGTCGATCGCCCAGGATAAGACTAGCTGCAATTAGCGTACAAAAAGGTTGGACCAGTTGCACTTGACTCACTCTGGCAATCCCACCAATAGCAAGGCCTCCATACCAAAAGAAAAAACCGAGATACATCGGAAATAAGCCGAGATAAAAGAAGCACATCCAAGTAAAAGAGTTGGCACTCCAATAAGTAGCATCAAATGAGAAATACGTTGCCACCAAATTCACCGGCAATGAAATAACCAAGGCCCAAGAAATCACTTGCGGCGGACTCATCTTGCGAGATAACTCACCACCCTCCACATAGCCAACACAGGCACAAATACCACCAAGCACCAAGAGGACATCAATATAGGTGAAACTCCCGGAGTTTTTAAGAAGTGCATAAACCACAACCAATCCTGCGCCCAATATTGAAACTAGCCAAAACCCAAGAGATGGTCGCTCTTTAAAACGAATAACGCCAATTACAGTGGTAGCTAAGGGCATCATCCCCAAAATCACTGCACCATGGGCTGATGAGCCCTCTTCCATTGCGATTGTTGTCAAAATTGGAAATCCAAATATCACCCCCAAGGCGATGACAACTAACTTCACCAGGTCAGACTTAGTGGGAAGCGACGCTTTTGTATATAAGAGATAAGCCAATGCAAATAGACCAGCTAAGAGAGCTCTTCCAAACGCAATGAAATAGGGATTAAAGCTGACTAGAACAATCTTCGTAACAGGCAGAGTGAGGCTAAAAATTAATATGCCAACAAAGCCAATCAGCATTCCCTTGGTTTCTTTATTCACCGTCACCCTTGGGGAAAAATAATGCTAAGCAGTTTTTATGAGAGCGCAGCGATAGCGGCTTTGATTGAAATAGGCAATTGATCGGCAAGCTGTTTTCGCTCTGCGATCTTATTAGTGGGGGTCTCTTGGATTCTTTGCGACCAAGCTGACCCCGGAAAGAAAGCATCGTCCTTGAATCTCGGAATGACATGCCAATGTATATGCGGAACCATATTTCCGAGCGCGGCTATATTGACCTTATCTGGGCGCATTACATGACGCACCGCCTCCTCCACCGCAAATACTAAGGCCATGAGATGCTCACGCTCACCATAACTCAGGTCAGTCATTTCTGCGACATGGCGATTCCAGATCACGCGGCAAAAACCCGGCAGGTCGGGATCATTTACAAGGATGATGCGACAGTCATCACCGCGCCAAATCAACTGGCCTTCTTCTGGCTTGAGTTCGTCTTTACAAAGTACGCAATTAGTCATGTGAAGAATGTAAACGAAAACGGCACCTAAGTCACCCTTATGGGGTTAATTAGGTGCCGCGGCAGTATTGGTGTACTACTGCTTGCTACATACTACTTAGGGATTTCTTAGTGGAACTGCTCTTCTTCTGTAGAACCAGTCAATGCTGTTACTGAAGACTTACCACCTTGGATCACAGTAGTAACATCATCGAAGTAACCGGTACCGACTTCTTGCTGATGGGATACGAATGTGTAACCACGATCACGAGCAGCGAATTCTGGCTCTTGTACTTTCTCGATGTAAGCAGTCATACCACGCTGCATGTAGTCTTGCGCCAAGTCGAACATGTTGTACCACATTGAGTGAATACCAGCCAATGTGATGAACTGATACTTGTAACCCATTGCACCTAATTCGCGTTGGAACTTCGCAATCGTTGCGTCATCCAAGTTCTTCTTCCAGTTGAAAGATGGTGAGCAGTTGTAAGCCAACATCTTGCCCGGGAACTTCGCGCGAATTGCTTCTGCAAATTTACGAGCAAAGTCCAAATCAGGCGTACCCGTTTCGCACCAAACCATATCAGCATAAGCAGCATATGCCAAACCACGGGAGATCGCTTGATCCAAGCCCTTACGTGTTTTGTAGAAACCTTCAGCTGTACGCTCGCCTGTCAAGAATGGCTTGTCATTTGCATCGTAATCAGATGTCAACAAATCAGCAGCTTCAGCATCAGTACGAGCCAAGATAATTGTTGGAACACCCATTACGTCAGCTGCTAAACGTGCAGAAATCAATTTCTGAACAGATTCAGTAGTAGGCAACAATACTTTTCCACCTAAGTGACCGCACTTCTTAACAGAAGAGAGTTGATCTTCGAAGTGAACGCCAGCCGCGCCCTGCTTAATCAATGCCTTGCTTAATTCAAATGCGTTTAATACGCCACCAAAACCAGCTTCTGCATCGGCAACGATCGGAGCGAAATACTCGATATAACCAGCATCGCCTTTATTGATGCCTTTAGCGGTTTGAATTTCATCAGCACGTTGGAATGAGTTATTAATACGCTCAACCATCTTTGGAACTGAGTCAACTGGATACAAAGATTGATCTGGGTACATCGCTGCATATGAGTTACCGTCAGCGGCAACTTGCCAACCTGACAAGTAAATAGCTTGAACGCCAGCTTTAACTTGTTGCATTGCCTGACCACCTGTCAATGCGCCTAAACAGTTAACGTAAGCTTCGTTATTGACCAACTCCCAGAGACGCTCTGCGCCATGCTTAGCCAATGTGTGCTCAATCTTCAATGAGCCACGAAGACGTACAACGTCCTCAGCTGTGTATCCACGAGTAATACCCTTCCAGCGTGGATTGGTATCCCAGTCTTTTTGTAGTGCTGCGATTTCTGCTTTGCGATCTGCCATGTTTTTCTCCCTAAGTTAACAAGTACATCAAATATTTGGACATTTAAGTCTTATGTCTTATATAAGAGTGTAAGTGTCTTAGAAAAGCATGCAAGAACTATTTCTAAATTAAATAAAATTATTTAATTCAATTAATTCAGTAACTTATGAAATACATTTTGTAATATGAAATGTTCTACCAAGAGGCGATAGAAAGCCTTAGCCAAGATATTGCACTGCATTTTGCGTATGGTAATGTCTTTTCACATTATGAAAATATGGAAGATATCTAGGTGGTTTTTGGACTGCTGATGGCGGCAACCTTAAATCCAGTCAAGATAATCATGAGCTGCAGAAAAGCTACACCCACGAAAAGCAACTTGGGTAAACCGATATCTAAGAAGATTCCGAAGATTAGTGGACTCATTGCCGCACCGAGATCGATCCCCGAGTACACAATGCCATATACCCGACCCGACGAACCAGACGGCGTTGCAGAGCGAATCATTAAATCGCGTGATGGGGCAGCAATACCTAGACCCAAGCCAATGACAACGAAGGCGATCACGATCAGCTCGATTGGTATCAAGCCTGTTGCTAATAAAAGCCCCATGACTATATTTACAGTAAAGCAAATCGTAATAATGCGTTCAGGCACTTTTAATTTGCTAGCCAGATAGCCACCTAAAAGCATTCCTCCAGCGCCACCCATAGACATGAGCGTGAGATAGTAATTGCCATTACTTACCGCGATCTCATAAATTTTAAAAAGGGCTGTAGGCGCGAATGATTGCAGGCCGGTAGTTGCAGCCATGCTGAAGAAAAAGAAAATCCAACAAAGCCAAACAACGGGAAGCTTCAGAAAGCCAAAGGTACTCATTGGTGCACCGCCAGGATTCTTTTGGGCATGGCTCGCCTGAGATTCCTCTCGTCTTGCGCGGACGTCGTCAATTAAGCGCGCCCTACCCAACCACAGAGTCAGCAAGATCAGGGCCTCGACTACTGCAGCAGATAAAAATGCAATACGCCAATCAGCAACACTAGCAATTGCCACCATGAAAGCTGGAGCTGCGGCCCAACCGATATACCCTGTTACGCCATGAATGGAATAAGCGTAAGGCAAATTCGGGGGTGATATTTTGTGGTTGATCAGCGTGTAATCGACCGGATGAAAGATGCCATTACCACAACCGGCAATCACTGCACCTAGGACCAACATAGCATAGCCATTACTTTGAGAATATGTGAGCGCGGCTAATGCCAGTAAACCCACTCCAGCAAATAAAACGGGCCGAGCCCCGATGCGATCAACTAAAAATCCAGATGCTGCTTGAACGATACAGGAGACCACAAAAAAGATGGTCATGAGCAAACCTAGCTCTGCATAGTTAAAGCCAAACTCCGCCTTCAACCATGGGAACATGGGTGGCAAAATTAAATGGAAGAAATGGGAGCTGCCGTGAGCCAGGCTAATAAGACCAACAACCCGGACATCACTGGCGCGCCTCATTACTAGGGCGTCAGTCATGTTCCGAGTTTACTGGCACAGGAAAATTCCTGCTGAAATACAGCGGTATTACTTACTAAAGCTGAAATCGCCGTTCTTATCGACACCTACAGGAACTGTGTCCTTAGGGCCAAACTTGCCTTCCAAGATCATCTTGGAGACTGGGTTCTCGATATATTGCTGAATCGCACGCTTCAGTGGTCTAGCTCCAAATACGGGATCAAAACCGACCTCTGCAATCTTACTCAGAGCAGCATCACTCACTTCCATCTGCATATCGACCTTTGCCAAACGATCTGACAAGTTCTTGAGCAAGATCTTCGCGATATTGGCAATATTGCCTTTATCCAAACCATGGAATACCACGATTTCATCAATACGATTTAAGAACTCTGGTCGGAAGTGATTCTTCAGCTCTTCAAATACCGCATCTTTAATCTCGGATTGCTTCTTGTCTGTCATCGACTGAATCAGATGTGAGCCGATATTACTAGTCATCACAATCACCGTGTTCTTAAAGTCCACAGTACGGCCTTGACCATCGGTTAAGCGACCATCGTCCAATACTTGCAAGAGCACATTAAAGACATCTGGATGTGCTTTTTCAATCTCATCAAACAAGATCACGCTATATGGATGGCGACGTACTTGTTCGGTTAAGTAACCACCCTCTTCGTAACCAACATAGCCTGGAGGCGCGCCAATTAAACGCGCAACACTATGCTTCTCCATGAACTCACTCATGTCGATACGGATCAGGTGATCTTCACTATCAAATAAGAAGCCAGCTAAAGCTTTGCAGAGCTCAGTCTTACCAACACCAGTAGGCCCCAAGAATAAGAATGAACCATAAGGGCGATTCTCTTCAGCAAGACCGGCACGTGAGCGACGAATCGCGTCAGATACCGCACGAATAGCCTCTTCTTGACCAACCACACGCTTATGCAGAAGCTCTTCCATCTTCAATAGCTTGTCGCGCTCGCCCTGCATCATCTTCGATACCGGTATACCGGTTGCACGAGACACTACTTCAGCAATTTCTTCTGCGCCTACTTGCGTACGCAAGAGCTTGTTCTTGACTACACCATCTTTATCGCCTTTTGCTTCAGCTGCAGCAGCAGATTTGAGCTTAGCTTCCAGCTCAGGCAATTTGCCATATTGCAATTCAGCGACCTGCTCCAACTTACCATCGCGTTGGAGCTTAGCAATATCGGCGCGAACTTTTTCAATCTCTTCTTTAAGATGAGCGGCGCCTAATACAGCACCCTTCTCTGCCTTCCAAATTTCCTCTAGATCGGCATACTCAGCACCCAAGCGTTTGATTTCATCTTCAATGAGACCAAGGCGCTTTTGCGATGCTTCATCTTTTTCTTTCTTAACGGCTTCGCGCTCAATCTTGAGCTGAATAAGGCGACGCTCAAGCTTATCCATCACCTCCGGTTTGGAGTCAATCTCCATCCGAATACGTGAACCAGCCTCATCAATGAGGTCAATCGCCTTATCCGGTAAGAAACGATCCGTAATGTAGCGGTGCGATAACTCCGCCGCCGCCACAATCGCTGGGTCAGTAATCTCAATACCGTGGTGAAGCTCATAGCGCTCTTGCAAGCCACGCAGGATGGCAATAGTCGCCTCAACGCTAGGCTCTTCCACCATGACCTTTTGGAAACGGCGCTCAAGCGCTGGATCTTTCTCAATGTATTTACGATACTCATCCAAGGTGGTTGCGCCGATGCAATGCAATTCGCCGCGCGCTAGGGCAGGCTTAAGCATATTGCCTGCATCCATTGCTCCGTCACCCTTACCAGCACCAACCATCGTATGAATTTCATCAATAAAGATGATGGTTTGACCTTCGTCTTTAGCAACATCACTCAGAACAGCTTTGAGGCGCTCTTCAAATTCACCGCGGTACTTCGCGCCAGCTAACAGCAAAGCCATATCCAACACGAGGACGCGCTTATTCTTCAGAGTTTCAGGAACTTCGCCATTAATAATGCGTTGGGCAAGACCCTCTACGATGGCAGTCTTACCAACACCTGGCTCACCAATCAGCACCGGATTATTTTTACCGCGACGTTGCAAGATCTGTATGGTGCGACGAATCTCATCATCACGACCAATCACGGGATCTAGCTTGCCCATACGAGCACGCTCCGTTAAATCGACGGTGTATTTCTTTAAAGCTTCACGCTGACCTTCGGCATCTGCACTATTCACTGATTCTCCTCCGCGCACTAAATCAATAGCCGCCTCTAACGATTTACGATTTAAACCATTCTCACGAGCAATCTTACCGAGCTCACCCTTATCATCTGCCACTACTAGCAAGAAGAGTTCGCCAGCAATAAATTGATCATTACGCTTATTAGCTTCTTTTTCACATAAATTGAGCCAATTACTTAAATCACGGCCAACCTGCACTTCGCCACTAGTGCCCTGCACTTCTGGCAAGTTACTAATGAGCTTTTCGGTAGCCTTCTCAAGTCCAGGAACATTGACGCCTGCGCGGGTTAACAAACTCTTGGCACCGCCATCTGAATCACGCAACATGGCCAACAATAAATGGGCTGGCTCGATATATTGATTATCTTTTGCCAAAGCAAGGCTTTGCGCCTCGCTAAGCGCCTCTTGAAACTTGGTAGTTAATTTATCTATTCTCATTTTTTAGTCCTATCTACTTCAACTATTTTTATTTATTTCTACCTATAGAATATAGGGTCATTCCTCATAATTTCAAGTCTGTTAGACCTCTTTTTAAGTGAAATTTTCCCTATTTTGACCTGGCTTGTTTACCTCCTAGAGTGTGCCGATGGCAGCTATTACGCCGGGATTACTAACCGCCTAGAACATCGCTTGGCAGCCCACAATTCAGGGGAGGGCGCTCGTTATACAAGAGCCCGTAGACCAGTCGTCCTTTTGGCCACGCAAGAGCACCCAGATCGATCTGAAGCCTCTAAGGCCGAGGCTAGATTGAAGAAGTTGCCTAGATCAGAAAAATTAGGTTTCTTTAAAACCTAAAACATGGGTACGGTTTAAGCAGGATCCCTAAGCCTTAAAGGCACTACTTGGCTCTTAAAGCTTCCTGCTAGAGCTTTTTTCAAGATCTTATAAATATCCAGATCAAATTCAGACTCTCCTGAGTCAGCCAATTCATAAAGCTCTTCCTCATTGATCGCTGTTCCTAGATAACGCCAGCGATCAACTACATGCATGTGACCAGCCTCTTGGATTGCAATAGGTCCTGGATAAGGCCAAACCTGAACCTGAAACAACTCTAGGGCAGTTTTGAGCTGTAAATTATGGATCTCGATTGATGATTCTCCAATACAAGCTCCACCACATTGCTTGACTTGGTAACCAAAGCAAGGTTTAGCCTCAATGCGTTTTTCCAAGCCGAGTAGCGCTTCACAGAGACGATACTTTTTCGCAATCGCCTTGAGGTAGGAGTTAGCCTCTCGCTTACTGTAGAACATGCCATAGAGATTTTCCTGAACTCCAGGATTGAGCTCGCGATGACCCACTAGGCGAGGAGTCAGGACACCCTGCTCATCAGAATCTAATTGCCAGGCACATAAATCTTTGGAGCGGCGCAATTTAATATTCAAACTAGGCATCCGCTCTTTAATAAGCCTAGACTCCAAAATTAAAGCACCTAATTCTCCACTTGTCTCAATCCAATCGATATCCCTAATCTGCATCGAGAGTTTCATTTCCTTGCGCTGAGTCAAAGTACCCTGAAAATGCCCCATCACCCTGCTACGCAAAGAAATACTTTTGCCGATATACAGGGGAACTCTGTTCTCGCCATAAAAAATATAGCAACCGGGCCCCTCTGGAATCGAGTCCACCAAGGCTTTATCAATATTGGGCGGTAGGCTCGCGTTACCAATCAGTTGATTGACCGCTTTCAGCAGTGCTTCACGCCCTAGCTTTGCTTCACATACTCGCCAAAATTGAAGCAGTAAATCGGCGTCACCTAATGCACGATGCCGCGAGCTAATCTTGAGATCATGCGCACTGATGATAGTGTCGAGGTTATGCCTGGCTTGATCAGGGAATAACAATCGAGAGAGCTTCACAGTGCAAAGCACTTTGGGTTTGAAGTCGATGCCCACTCGCTTAAAAGACGCCTTCAAAAAACCATAGTCAAAACGGGCGTTATGGGCTACAAAAATCTTACCCTCTAGCTCTCGCGCAATTTCTGTTGCGAGCCCCTCAAAAGGCGGTTGATTGCTTACCATTTGTGGACGGATGCCAGTCAGGCTTTGGATGTTTTGCGGAATAAATGTCTGCGGATTAATGAGGCTCTCCCAGATCTCCACACGATCATCCACTAGGGATTTAATTCCTACTTCCGTAATGCGGTCACGCTCAAAATGGGATCCCGTTGTTTCAATATCAACAAAGGCTAATGGAGGGTATTCATGCTCACTGAATGACATGAGGGATGAGGAATTACTTTTTACCTTGATACTTGGCAATACTCGCTTTGAGGTCACTGTACTCTTCACAACCAAACAGACAAGCCTTATCCAGTCTAGCCAACATAGCCTCTGCCCCAGGTAGATCCTGCTTCATCAAGAGCAGCTCACCGTAGTACTCCATGGCTGATCTGTGGCTCGGATCAATCTTCAGGGCTGCTTGGTAATACTTCTCAGAGGCAGCTAAATCCGGCGGCTGCTTTTTTCGCAGACTGTAGCCCATAAGATTATTCCAGTCCGCAGAATTTACCTCATCAGCTGACTGTAGCTGCTTTAATGCTTGATCATAGTTATTAGACTTAATACTAGCTCTTGCATCGGTTAACCAGGCAGGATCCGATTTTGCCGGAGCTGTATCCGCAGCCACAGATACTACCCATGGTGCTACTGACATCAGAATCGAAGCAAGTATTTTTCCAGCTAAATTCCAACTCAAGGGCTTAATCATATAGGGCGTTATTTTTATCCTGCTTTGTGTAGATAGTCGCCAAAACTAAAAATAGAGTTTGGTCCCAATGGAACATCCTCCACCTTCTTAAAAGGCGCTTTAATTACCCTCTGTACCTCACCCTTAGTTGGTTTATTCACTTTGGGTTCTGGATATGAAAAAGTTTGGCGCTCTGGGGCAGTTTTAGCCTCGCTAAATCGTGGCACATAATCCTTGATGGCATCAGAAAGGCTCACATTCGCCATGCAGCTGAGCATATAAGTCTCCAGGGATTGATACAACTCACTCGCGATATCGCAAGCCTCAACCTTACGTTTCTTAATGTAATTCATGGCTAACACTACATCTTTGATAGTGACCATTCTTGGGTCCTGCAGGAGCGTGTAACCCCCATTTCGACCTTTGGTCCCTTTGACAATTCCCGCTGCCCGTAACGCACTGAGTAAAAGCTCTATTCTGCTTACGGACAATTTTTGACGTTGCGCCAATTCCAATCCAGTAACGGGCTGCAGCTCATTGGAGTGGGAAGCTATGTCCACTAAGGTATTTAGGGCGGCTTTGACAGCTGTATTAACGTTCATGATGAATTTGGCAGATATGTTGAATTTCAGTAAGTATCAAGTTGAATAGGTATTTTTGCAGGGGCAAAGCTTTAACCCTTTCGAAACCATGGTTGTCGTTAACCTAAGTAAGGCCTCAGCTCAGCCAGGAGATTTTTAAATTGCTCAGGTCTAAGAAACTGGCCGAGCTCGACGCTCTGCCCTGTTTGAGAAATCGAAAATACTTTTGCGTGCTCTTCTGGCTGAGATAGCCTGGCCCAGCGGGTATTAAATTCCAGAACAGTCTCTTTGTAAGCAATAAATTTCCTCACAATGAGACGTGTGCCATTGATCTCAATCTCTTCATAATCCAAGGCATGTCGGCAGTAAATTAAAAAACCGGCTGTGACAGCGGTCAACTCAATTGCAGTAAAAATCAGGATTATTTTTACTCCAGCCAATAAAAAACCTGTGGCTACAGTTAAAGAAAGAACGACCAGAGCGATGTAAAACTTGAGAAGCTGTACTGGCGTCAATGCACAATTGCGCCGCATTTTCCAAGTTTTCATACTGATATAGGGTGTGGTTTAGCTGTTGGCTGCTTTAACTTTTTTAGCTTTCTCAAGCTGGTCAGCACTGCGCTGCTGAAAATCAACCATCGTGTGATAACCCATTTGATAGCAAGGACAATGTTTACCAAGAATCCATCGCGCAAGCTTAACCCGTAATTTTTGCATCATGTTGATTCTCCTCTGAATTACGACAATTTAGCTGAAATCCGGAATTACTGCTGAGAGTGACGCCTTTTTAAGCACTCAGCAAACTTATTTGAAATCCTTTAAATTCAAAGCATGAATAAGTCTTCACCAAATGCTTTCTGGATTCCACTTTTCCCGCTGGGAACTACCTTATTTCCAGGCGGTATTATTGCCCTCAAAATATTTGAGACGCGTTATTTAGACATGATGAAGCGTTGCCTGCGAGAAGATGCTTCTTTCGGCGTCGTCAGCATTCTTGATAGCAACCCCAGTGAAGCGGATGCTAATGCAGGAGCCCACTTTTCAAACGTTGGCACCTTAGCGAAATTAGAAGAATTTGACGCAGTGCAGCCTGCCCTCTACATGACTAAGTCCTATGGGACGCAACGCTTTAAGTTAATCTCCGTAAAACAAGAGGCTGATGGCTTATGGATGGGTGAAGTTGAGCTCATAGACCCAGATCCTGAAATGCCCCTGCCTAAAGAGCATGAAAAGGTAGCTGCACTACTTCAAGAAATTATTTCTGTCATCAGAAGTGAAGATCTGCTGGGAGATGATGCATTCAAAATGCCAGCAAACTTAGATGATTGTGGATGGGTTGCCAATCGATTGGCTGAACTCTTGCCGCTCCCTCCAGCACAGAAGAACCATTTACTTGCTCAAAGTAACCCTAGAATCCGACTGGACTTAATCTCCGAAATTATTGAGGATGATGGCTTACGTAATATCGTGATTCATTAACGATATGATTGATGAGCTCATCCGTCGCTCAATTCGAGAAATGGTCGGCGGTGGCGGTCCCCCCGTTGCATTTTTAGAGCCGCCTGGCGATAGGGGTCTATTCGGTCCTGAATCAATAGCCTGGAAAGTCCACGCCGATTTTATTTCGATGATGATTGGTGGTATCAGCTCCCTGGTGCTTCAAGCCCTTCACCCCAAGGCACTTGCTGGAGTATGGGACCACTCTAGCTTCAGGGAAGATCTCAAAGGAAGATTAGGAAGAACGGCATTCTTCATTGCCGCAACCACCTATGGCTCTCAAGAAATGGCTGCTAATGCTATTAGTCGGGTTAATCAAATTCACCAGAAAGTCACTGGTTTTGATGAATTTAACGAACCTTATAGAGCCAATGACCCCAATTTGCTTGCATGGGTACACCTAACAGAAACTCGTAGCTTTATGCGTTCCTATGAGTCATACCGAAGCGAAGTTCTTCGAAGTCAACAGAAAGATCAGTATTTCGCAGAAATGAAAATACTCGGCGAAAAATTAGGTGCCACTCATTTACCTGATACCTACCTAGCTACAGAGCAAGCCATTAAACAGTACATTCCCCAGCTTCACTATGGGGATAGAGCTAAGACCATCATCGCACTACTAGATCATTTCCCAAGCAATCTCAGTTCTAAGCCTTTTGTCAAAATGATTAGTCGCGCAGGCTTTCTGAATCTACCTGATTGGGTTTACCCCATCATTGGTCGCCCTATTCCTAGGCGAATTGAACGACTGGCAATGAGTTCGGCTATTCGGCTGATGGCAATTCCAGTCAGAGAGGCGCTGAAAGATGGCGTAGCTGCTCATTCCCTTCGCAGAGTCTACGGATCACCTAAATGAAAAGGCAAGCATGATCACAAATTATCTTATTTCTGGCATGGTAGGAATCATGCTGTTTTTTACTGTTGTAGTCGCACCTACTGTATTTAAGGTACTCCCTGTGGAGTGGTCTAGTAAATATATCAGGAACTTCTTCCCAAAATACTATGCCAGCTTAGGGCTCGTCACTTTGGTATGTATATTCACTGAACCGGATTTTACTAACAGACCTTACCTAATAGCATGTGCCGCGTTATTTGCTTTCACTCTATTTTTTCTAACAGGAAAAATCAATACTGCAAAAGATGAAGGCAAAAATAAGCAATTCCATCTTTTGCACGGACTAAGCGTTGCTATCAATCTCACGCAGCTGTGTATTTTTATCTTTCTACTAGCGAAAACATAATGAAACTAATGAAAACACTCATTCTTATCAGCCTATTTGCAGGGATTACCGCAAGTGTCCATGCTCAAGAGTCAAATGCAGAGAAGTTTGCCAAGAGCTACAAAGAGTCGTGTGCAAAACAGCAAGCTCAAGTACATGCAAAGTTGAAAGATATTTCAGCAGATTCATTTAGCGAGTACTGCGATTGCACTACGCGCCGAGTCATTACCAATCTCAGTTCAGATCAAATAAAAGAGCTGAATCAAAGTGGGGGTCGCCCCAGTTGGTTAAGATCAGCAGAACAATCAGCTAGTAAAGCCTGTATCAAAGAGGGTCCTGCGATTCGGACTTAGTTTTACTCAGACTCAGGTCTGGATCGCTGCTTTGGGTTTTGGCGGAGATGAGGGGTGGCGCGCTCATTTTCTCGCCATCCCAAACTTGACCACACCAACACTCACCAGCTTCATTAATGATGCAAACCCCTGAACCACAGCAACGTTTATCTGGCGCTTTCACAATCAACCCCTTAGTTCTAATCCATTCATAATGAAGTCTATTCTAGAGTTTTTATTCAAATCGCGTACACAGAACATCTAGATTTACTGAGCATGCAAAACGTTTTATTCGACCGTCTTAATTCGTCTGATCCAATCTGCCTTTTGGAGAAGAATGGGCGAGCTGAATATTTCCATCATTTTTATGCTTCGGATGAATCCGATCATCTTTATACAAACTTGCTAAGCTCAGTTTCCTGGTCAGCAGATGAGATCAAGATGTTTGGAAAACTAATCACAACCACGCGAAAAGTGGCTTGGGTGGGCGATCCCGATTGCCGGTATACCTATTCAGGTATGCAGAAGGAACCACAGGTCTGGACAAAGGAATTGCTTCACATGAAGCATCAACTTGAACGCACGACCGGCCATACCTACAATTCTTGCTTACTCAATCTGTATCACAATGGTGATGAAGGGATGGGTTGGCATAGTGACGACGAGAAAGAGTTAGATGCTACAAGCCCTATTGCTTCAATTAGCTTGGGTGCACGGCGTAAATTTGCATTCCGCCACAAGCTAGATAAAAAAACGGTATCGGTATTTCTTGAGCATGGCAGTCTGCTCATCATGCATCCACCTATTCAAGAGTATTGGCAACACAGTCTTCTCAAGACAAAGACTGTTACTAGCCCAAGAATCAATCTCACCTTTCGAAAAATAATTACAAGATTATGAATGGCAGTCAAGCAATCAAAAGGGTAGCAATTATTGGTGCAGGTATCGCGGGTCTCTCCTGTGCGCGTGAGCTTCAATCTCATGGATTACCTGCAGACATATATGAAAAGAGTCGCGGACCCAGTGGGCGAATGAGTACCCGCCGTACGCCAGATTGGTCAGCAGACCATGGTGCCCAGTACTTCACAGCCAGAGATCCCCGTTTTATTCAGGAAGTCCAAAATTGGATCAAGACTGGCAGTGCTGCGATCTGGAAACCCAAACTCAAGGTCTACGAGGCTGGGGTATGGCGGGACAGTAACTCTGAAGAAATTCGCTATGTTGGCACCCCGAATATGAACTCACCAGGAAAGCATCTTGCCGAAGAGTTATCAATTCAATATGAAGCAACAATCTCTCAGATGCAGCGCAAATCTGGCAAGTGGCATCTTCAGTGCAATGAGATTGGCGATATCCCAACTCTGTATGAGTTTCTCGTTTTAGCGATACCCGCCCCTCAGGCGAGCATCTTAATTAAAGATCTTGATGACAAGGCCTCTAGGATCACTACTACCGCCGAAATGAAGGCATGCTGGACCATGATGGCGCATCTCCCCCATCAACTTACAAGAGACTTTGATGCTGCCTTTATCAACCAAGAAATCATAAGCTGGATTTGTCAGAATAGATCAAAGCCTATGCGTCAAAGTAATCTTTGGACCATTCATGGCAACCCTAACTGGAGTCAAGAGAATGTTGAAATCAGCAAAGAGGATGCCCAAGACCAGATGCTTAAGTGCTTAACAAGTCTTGGGTTTAACTGTAAAGATGCAGAAATCAGCATGCACCGCTGGCGCTATGCAAGCGGTAGCCTACAAAATCCAATGAACTTCCTATTGCAACCCGATATTGGCTTAGGACTTTGTGGGGATTGGCTCAATGGCGGCAGAGTGGAAGGCGCTTGGTTAAGCGGACTCGAACTGGCTGTGGCGCTAAAACGGGTAGCGGACTAAATTAATTCCAGCGTGCCATTGCAGCATCGTCTGTGACGCGGGCATCAACCCATTTACCACCTTCAGGAGTCTCTTCTTTTTTCCAAAATGGGGCTGCTGTTTTGAGGTAGTCCATGATGAACTCACAGGCAGCAAATGCCTCACCTCGGTGAGCGCTAGTGACGGCTACTAAAACAATCTGGTCTTCAGGAAACAATGGTCCTACTCGATGGATGACTAAGCTCTTATACAGATCCCAGCGACCTCTAGCTTGCCGAATGATTTCCTCTAGGGATTTTTCTGTCATACCAGGATAGTGCTCGAGCGTCATGCCTTTAACTTGACTGCCATCATTCATATCTCGGACGGTGCCAACAAAAGTGACTACCGCACCTACGCGAGGATCATTCTTGCGCAGCGCTTGAACTTCAGTACCGAGGTCAAAGTCTTGCTCTTGAATGCGGATGAAATCGTTCTGCATCTTAGCCACCAGTAACCGGAGGGAAGAAAGCTACTTCAGCACCCTCCACAAGCATAGTGGAATCACTCACCATCTCTTGATTTAAGGCGCAACGAATTATCCTGCTGCTTGCCAGCACCTCAGCCCAAGGGTTTCCTCGTTGAGCAAGATAAGCTCTTAAGTCTGCAATAGTTTTGACATCTACTGGAGCAGTAATACTCTCGCTAGAAAGTCCAAGGCCTTCTCGCAGAGAGGCAAAGAATCGTAATTCGAGTTTCATATAGAGATCGTAATCTGATTTCTTCGGGCTTGCTGTGTATTAGATTAACTTAGCTAAGCAGAGCGCTAAAGGGGATGTACTTCACCATATCGCCAGCATTAAATGTTGCCCCTGGCGGGCAATCCACTAAACCATCACCCCATGATGCGCTAGTGAGCACACCAGAGCTTTGGTTAGGAAATAGATCTAAACCACCCTGCGCATTGATTTTTACGCGCAGGAACTCATTGCGACGATCTCCTTTAAGCCAATCAAAGTCAGCTCGCATTGGGTAAGACTGTGGCATACCCGCATCTCGTCCTTGTAGCTTCAGAATAAACGGGCGTACAAATAGGAGGAATGTCACAAAACTAGATACTGGGTTACCTGGCAGTCCAATAAACCAGGTTTCACCATCTTTGTTCTTGGTTGACTTGCACACAGCACCAAAAGCCAAAGGCTTACCTGGCTTAATGCCAATCTGCCAAAGATCCAATCTACCTTCAGCAGTCACTGCCGGTTTGATGTGATCTTCTTCACCAACGGATACGCCACCAGAAGTAATTATCAGATCATGATCTTTGCTAGCCTTGCGCAGCGTTTCTTTCGTAGCCTCAAGACTGTCGGGAACGATTCCAAAGTCTGTGGCATCGCAGCCCAAGGATTTAATGCATGCTAACAAAGTATCGCGATTGGAGTTGTAGATACCACCCGGTTTGAGCGGTTCACCTGGAAGAGAAAGCTCATCACCGGTAAAGAATGCAGCCACCCTGACCTTACGCTTCACATTTAAATGGGTTAGGCCAGCAGACGCTGCAACACCCAATTCTTGTGGACGCAGAAAAGTGCCTGCGCTGAGAGCCGTTTTGCCTGCAGTGAGGTCCTCACCTCTTCGGCGGATCCATTGACCTGATGTTGGTGCAATATTGACCTGCACTTGATCAGTTGAACCCTCTGGAATAGCGCAATCTTCTTGCATGACAACCGCGTCAGCACTTGGAGGAACTGGGGCACCAGTAAAGATTCTGGCAGCAGTGCCTGGCTCTAGCTGCGTACCCATAGATCCCGCCGGAATACGTTGCGCAATCTTGAGGGTGCTTCCAGGAGTTTGGGTATCTGCAGTACGCACCGCATAACCATCCATGGAGGTGTTATCGAGTGGGGGCACATCTACCAAGCTGTTAACACTTTCAGCAAGTACGCGGCCGAGCGCAGCCTGCATAGCAACTGTCTCACTCTCACCTACAGCTTTTGCATTTGACAGCAAGTGATCTAAAGCCTGCTGAGCAGTCAACATCGGAGGCTTAGTCATAGCGCTTGATTTCTGAGTTAATTAAGGTGAGCAGTAATGAAGTTTTTCACTTGATTGACATCAGCATCGATATTTTCAACGCGCTGCGGCTTTGACTTGATATCTTTAAATGCCGGGGGGC
The DNA here is from genome assembly GCF_018688335.1 of Polynucleobacter sp. AP-Jannik-300A-C4. Lineage (NCBI taxonomy): Bacteria > Pseudomonadati > Pseudomonadota > Betaproteobacteria > Burkholderiales > Burkholderiaceae > Polynucleobacter > Polynucleobacter sp. AP-Jannik-300A-C4. The sequence continues at coordinate 1,370,601 of NZ_CP061316.1, forward strand.
ATTCTGCAGGACGCCCCAATGCCACTTCAATTGTTTCTTCAAATTTAATAGGTAAAGCAGTCTCGAGAACAATCATCGGAATGCCTGCTTGTAAGTGCTCACGCGCAACCTTCACGCCATCAGCTGTATGTGTATCAATCATGACGCCATACTGTGAGTCAATATTACGAATTGTCTCAAGGCGGTTTTCATGAGTACTGCGGCCGGATTGGAAGCCGTACTTAGCAATATCTTTAAAGACGGTATCTTTAGAAATATCAAAGCCACCAGCTTCGTCCACTTGCTTAAACATGCCAGCGGTTGCCTGGCCATCTTTGCCCATCAGATCAAATACAAAGCGCTCAAAGTTACTCGCTTTAGAAATATCCATAGATGGGCTTGAGGTATGCAAAGTCTCAGCAGACTTACGCGCACGATACACGCCAGTGCGGAAGAACTCATCGAGAACATCATTCTCATTCGTAGCAGCGATCAAATGGGCGATTGGCAAGCCCATCATGCGGGCAATGTGGCCAGCGCAGATATTGCCAAAGTTACCAGACGGCACAGTGAAAGAGACTTTTTCGGAGCTTGATTTTGTAGCAAGTAAATAACCTTGAAAATAGTAAACAACCTGAGCAACTACTCGGCCCCAGTTAATGGAGTTCACAGTACCAATTTGGCGGCTTGCCTTATAGCTGTGATCATTACTCACTGCCTTCACAATATCTTGGCAATCATCGAAAACACCGGCAACCGCCAAGTTAAAAATATTTGGATCTTGCAAGGAATACATTTGTGCGGATTGGAAAGCACTCATCTTTCCGCGTGGTGAAAGCATAAAAACCTTCACACCTTCTTTACCACGCATAGCGTATTCAGCCGCACTGCCGGTATCACCAGAGGTCGCGCCCAGAATATTGAGCTTCTGACCTTTTTTCTTTAGCGCGTATTCAAAGAGATTGCCGAGCAACTGCATCGCCATATCTTTAAATGCCAATGTTGGTCCGTTAGACAGACTCAGCAAGCCAATGCGTGTGCCCTGCTCTTCACCCAGCCAATGTAATGGCGTGATGTCTTTAGCATTATCTTCAGTCCGTCCATTGCAATAGACCTGCTCTGTATAGGTCTTACGTAATAAAGCGCGTAAATCCGCCTCAGGAATGTCATCACAATACAAACTCAAGACTTCATAAGCGAGATCGGCATAAGACAATCCACGCCAAGAATCGAGCTGCTCTTTAGTGACTTGCGGATACTCAGTCGGCAGATACAAACCACCATCTGGCGCCAATCCACCAAGGAGGATTTCTAGAAAAGATTGTTGCGGGCTATTGCCACGAGTAGATTGGTAACGCATGTATTTATATTAGGACAGATTTTCTAAGCGGATCTTCACTACTTCGCCAGCAACAGTTTTTAGATTCTGGATTTCAGCAATCGCTGCTAGCATGTGCTTTTCTTTAGTTTCGTGAGTCAAAGCTACCAAATCAGTTTGGCTTTCACCCTCGTCCGCTTCTTTTTGCAAGAGCGCGTCAATCGAGATGCCGTGAGCTGCCAAAATTTTTGTGATGTCAGCTAAAACGCCGGCCTGATCTGCTACACGCAAGCGTAAATAGTAGCTGGTGGTGATTTCACCCATAGGCAATACAGTAATGTCGCGCACTGCATCTGGTTGGAAAGCAAGGTATGGGACACGGTTCTCAGGGCTCGCACCTAATAATCGCGTGATATCTACTAAGTCGGCAATCACAGCAGAAGCAGTTGGCTCTGAACCCGCGCCTTTACCGTAGTACAGCGTGGTACCAACAGCATCGCCGAATACCTGAACGGCATTCATAGCGCCTTCTACGTTAGCAATTAAACGCTTAGTCGGAATCAAAGTTGGGTGAACACGTAATTCGACACCACTAGATGTCTTCTTGGCGATACCAAGTAACTTGATGCGATAGCCCAACTGCTCAGCGTATTTAATATCGATGGCATCCAACTTGGTAATACCCTCAACGTGCGCTTTTTCAAATTGCATTGGAATACCAAATGCAATGGCACTCATGATGGTTGCCTTATGTGCAGCGTCTACACCTTCAATATCAAATGTCGGATCGGCCTCTGCGTAACCTAAACGCTGCGCCTCTTTTAAGACGGTTGCAAAGTCTAAACCTTTGTCACGCATCTCAGAAAGAATGAAATTGGTTGTGCCATTGATGATGCCAGCGATCCATTCGATACGGTTTGCAGTCAAACCTTCGCGCAAGGCCTTGATGATTGGAATACCACCCGCTACAGCCGCCTCAAATGCAACCATCACACCTTTTTCATGGGCAGCCTGAAAAATTTCATTGCCATGAACGGCGATCAAGGCCTTGTTAGCCGTCACTACATGCTTGCCAGCTGCGATTGCCTCTAGCACCAAATCTTTAGCAATACCGTAACCACCAATCAACTCAACAACGATATCAATCTCAGGATTATTAATGACTGCACGAGCATCACTCACTACTTGAGCGCGATCTTTTACTAATTCTTTGGCACGCTCTACATTGAGATCGGCAACTGTATTAATACGAATGCCACGGCCAGCGCGACGGGTAATTTCATCTTGGTTACGCTCGAGAACAGTAAATACTCCACCACCCACAGTGCCAATACCTAATAGACCAACTTGAATCGGTTTCATGATGCCTTTGTTGCTGTTGAATTAGCCGCTTTGCGACTATGTTTTTGACGATAACGCTCAAGAAAACGTGCAAGGCGACCAATCGCCTCATTAAGCACATCTTCATGAGGTAAGAACACTAAACGGAAATGATCTGGCTTGCCCCAGTTAAAACCAGAGCCTTGTACTAACAACACTTTTTCTTCTTTCAAAAGATCGGCAACAAATTGCTGATCATCCTCGATTGGATACATCTCAGGATCAAGCTTTGGAAATAAATACAAAGCAGACTTTGGTTTCACGCATGTCACGCCTGGGATCTCAGTAATGAGCTTCCAAGCAAGCTCACGCTGCTTTGCTAAGCGACCACCCTCATTAACCAAATCATTGATACTTTGATAACCACCCAATGCCGTTTGAATTGCGTACTGGCCCGGTACGTTGGCACACAATCGCATTGAGGACAACATATTGAGACCCTCGATGTAATCGCGGATCATCTCTTTGTCACCAGAAACTATCATCCAGCCAGCTCGGTAGCCGCAAGAGCGGTAGTTCTTAGATAAACCATTGAAGGTAATGGTGACCACATCAGTAGATAAAGATGCCAAGGAGATATGCTTTTCTTGGTCATACAACATCTTGTCGTAAATCTCATCGGCAAACAGAATCAATCCATGCTCACGGGCGATGGAGGTTAACTCAGTCAATACTTCTTTTGAGTAAATGGCGCCGGTTGGATTGTTGGGATTAATCACCACAATCGCTTTAGTGCGCGGCGTGATCTTTTTACGCAAATCCGCCAAATCAGGAGCCCATTCTTTGGACTCATCACACAAGTAATGCACTGGGGTACCACCAGACAGACTCACAGCAGCTGTCCACAATGGATAGTCAGGAGCTGGCACCAACACTTCATCGCCATTATTGAGAAGTGCGTTCATTGCCAAGACGATTAATTCTGAAACGCCATTGCCGGTGTAAATGTCATCCAAAGTAACCCCCTGGATGCCTTTTTCTTGGCAATACTGCATGATGGCCTTACGAGCCGCAAAAATTCCCTTGGAATCGGAGTACGCTGAGGCATTACCCAAATTACGGATCATGTCCAACTGAATCTCTTCTGGGGGATCAAAGCCAAAAACACCTACATTACCGATGTTTAATTTGATAATTTTGTGACCCTCCTCCTCCATGCGCTGAGCAAGCTCCAGCACGGGCCCACGAATGTCATAGCAGACGTGATTGAGTTTTTCGGACTTTAGGATCGGTTTCACAATAAATTAAAGGGTAAGTTCTTGAAAACTAGGAAAAAACAGCTAGCTATAATCCTCATAATTATGACAGAGAGTCCATGTGAAGCTTCAATCTGACCCCCATTCCGGAGCCAATACGATCACCGGTTACGGCGATGGCTACATCGAGATCAATAAGATCCCCTACAGTCACGCGGTTTTATTGAGCTCGGATGGTGAAATCCTTGAGTGGTCAGTGGGCTCCTTTGAGGAGCTAAGTCCTGCTGATTTCGCCAAAATGGCTTCTCTCAAGCCCGAATTAATCATTATTGGTACTGGCAAACGCCAGCGCTTCCCGAAGCCTGAGCTTTTAAAAACCCTCATAGAGGCTAAGCTTGGCTTTGAAGTTATGGATTCTCAAGCGGCTTGTCGAACTTACAACATTCTTGTTGGCGAAGGTCGCCAGGTGTTACTTGCCCTCATTGTGGAACCTATCTAATGCAGTTTGGCCAAGTGCGGCAATCCAGCACCCTAAACCCAGCATCTATTTTGATACTGGTTCTTGTGTATGCCTTGCTATGGTTTGGAACCTTGAACTACCGTCATCTCATTCCATCTGACGAAGGGCGTTACGCCGAGATTGCTCGTGAGATGCTTGTCACTGGAGATTGGGTTACTCCTCGCTATAACGGCTACAAGTATTTTGAAAAACCCCCATTACAAATTTGGGCTACCGCTACCGCCTTTAATCTTTTTGGCATCGGTGATTGGCAGGCGCGCTTATGGACTGCGCTCACTGGTTTTCTAACGATTGTATTTATTGGATTTACGGGGGCACGGATCTATAGCGCACGAGCAGGTTGGTTAGCTGCTATCGCTTTAGCATCGAGCCCAATGTGGGTGATTGGTGGCCACATCAACTCGCTGGATATGGGATTGTCAGCATTTTTAGTTACTGCCCTCTGCAGTCTTTTATTGGCACAAACTTCTCATAACTCGAGTGGCACCAGGAGATGGATGTGGGCTTGCTGGGCCTTCATGGCTCTAGCAACCCTATCGAAAGGCGTGATTGGACTAGCTATACCAGGAATGGTTTTTATTGTTTATTCCATTACTGCATGGGACTGGAAAATCTGGAAGCGTCTTCACATTATTAGCGGCACCATTGTATTTTTAGCAATTACTGCGCCCTGGTTTGTTCTGGTAGCGCAACGCAATCCAGAGTTTCTGGAGTTCTTCTTTATTCATGAGCACCTGCAACGTTTTACGCAAACAGCCCATAGCAGAACCGGCCCGATTTATTACTTCATCCCACTGCTACTACTAGGCTTTTTGCCATGGATTGCACAAACCCCTGGTGCTATTACTCAAGCTTGGCGAGAGCGTAATCGCGAGTTCTCCAGCGGCTGGTTACTGACCTGTTGGTTTGCCGTGATCATGGGCTTCTTTAGCGTCTCTCAATCGAAGTTACCTGGCTATATCATCCCAGTCTTTCCGGCACTCGCAATACTTGTTGGGCATTGCTTAGATCGCAAATTAGACTCTAGCAATTCACTGGGATTGTCTTGGAAGTTACAAACCCTCTTCTTTGCAATTTTGGGTGGAGTTGGATTTTTCTTTTTGGATCAGGTTGGAAAACAAGCCCGGCCTGATGAGATTGAATCCTATGCGCAATATGTCTATTGGATCATCGCAGCACTGATTGCATTGATTTCATTTAGCCTCTTAGCATTTATTCAAAGCAAGCGCTATGGATTAAAGAGCATCACGAGTTTTGCTAGTGGGTTTTTTCTCTGCGCAATCATCGCCGGTACGGGACATGAAACTCTCGGTCGCGCAGTCTCTGGCATTGACCTGGTGGAAAAGGTGAAGGCCGGCATTCCAGAGAAAGTGAACTTTTATTCCATAAGAATCCTAGACCATACGGTGCCCTTCTATTTAGGAAGAACCATGATCATGGTGGAGTCTCCGGATGAGTTGGAGTTTGGTGTGAAACAAGAACCCCAATTGTGGCTTCCCACCTTTGATGCCTTTATCGAGCGCTGGAAGGAAGATCAAACCGCGTATGCCTTAATGGTCCCCGAGCAATACATTGAGTTACAAAAATTAAATATCCCAATGCAAGAAGTGGGGAGAGATTCTCGGCGCGTCATTGTTAAACACCCAGAATTACTAAGTAACTCTGCACAATAAATTCTTAAGGCCACCATGTCAGCCAATTCAAATTCTCTGCCATTTATTCCGTTTACGCGCCCGCACTTTAATCAAGAAACAATTGATGCAGTTGCAGAAGTATTGCGCTCTGGTTGGGTAACCTCAGGACCGAAGTTGGCAGAATTTGAAGCCACCTTGAGCGAATACTTTGGCGGACGCCCAGTGCGGTGTTTTGCCAATGGCACTGCCACCATGAAAATCGCTCTGCAGGTTGCTGGTATTGGTCCAGGCGATGAAGTAATTACTACCCCGATTTCTTGGGTAGCTACCTCCAATGTCATTCTGAGTGTTGGTGCAAAACCCGTGTTTGTCGATATCGATCCCGTGAGCCACAACATCGACTTAAATAAAGTGGTGGCAGCCATAACACCAAAGACGCGCGCCATCATGCCAGTCTATTTAGCTGGTTTACCTGTCAACATGGATCAACTCTATGACTTGGCCAAGCAATACAAACTGCGGGTGATTGAAGATGCTGCACAAGCATTTGGATCGCAGTGGAAGGGTCAAAAGATTGGCAGTATTGGTGATCTCGTGAGTTTTAGTTTTCAGGCAAATAAAAATTTATCCACTGTTGAGGGTGGCTGCCTTGTTCTTAATAATGCAGATGAAGCAAAGCTTGCGGAGAAGTTTCGTCTGCAAGGCCTTACCCGCCAAGGCATAGATGGTATGGACGTTGATGTCCTTGGTGGTAAGGATAATTTGACAGATGTAAATGCTGTGATTGGTTTACATCAACTCAAACAGTTACCAACATTTCAGGCACGTAGAAGTACTTTAGCAAGAATGTACTTCGATGCAATTCGCACTGAAATAAATTCCGCCGGCTTAGGTGATCTCAATCTAGAACTTCCTGTAGCAAACTTTAGCGATAGCAACTGGCATATGTTCCAGGTCGTACTACCTCTCGAACAACTGAATGTGGATCGCGCGCAGGTAATGACTGAACTCAAAGATCTAGGTATTGGTACAGGCGTTCATTACCCCATCATTACTGGATTTATGCTTTACCAAAAGCTAGGTTACCAAGTTGATGCCACCCCTAATGCGCAGCGTATTGGTCGCTCGATTTTGACCCTTCCCCTCTTCCCGGGAATGGCCGATGAAGATATTGGCCGTATAGCTAGCGCTTTAGTGGGAATTTTGAAAAAACATCGCAAAAACTAATATCGAGAACGGAATCAGGCAAAATTGCAGCATGACTGCTAATTTAGCTACCCAAGCCTGCAATCCCTCGCTCAGCGTTGTTATTCCCGTCTACAACGAGGAAGACGGTCTTCAAGCACTCTTTGATCGTTTATACCCCGCACTAGATGCGATGGCTAGCAAGCGCAACATTGCTTATGAAATAGTGTTTGTAAATGATGGCAGCAAAGATCGCTCCGCCGGCATCCTGGCCAAGCAAGTTGAATTGCGCTCTGATGTCACGCGGGCGGTTTTATTTCATAGCAACTTTGGTCAACACATGGCCATCATGGCTGGCTTTGAATACTCCCGCGGTGAATACATCATCACGCTAGATGCAGATTTACAGAATCCCCCCGAAGAAATTGATGCCTTAGTAAATGAATTATTCAAGGGTCATGACTACGTTGGCACGATTCGTACGAATCGTCGAGATAGCTTCTTTAGAAAATTTGCTTCCCGGGCCATGAATCATTTGCGGGAAAAAATTACTCGCATCACGATGACCGACCAAGGCTGCATGCTGCGCGGCTATAGCCGTCGTATTGTTGATCTTGTTCGTCAGTGTGACGAGAGCAATACATTTATTCCAGCGCTGGCCTATACCTTCGCCTCCAATCCAACTGAAATCAGCGTTAAACACGAAGAGCGTTTTGCTGGTGAATCTAAATATAGCCTCTATCAGCTTATTCGCTTGAACTTTGATTTGGTCACCGGCTTCTCCGTAATGCCTTTGCAGATTTTCTCGATCCTGGGAATGCTCTTGGCAATGGCTGCGGGTAGCCTGTTTATATACCTACTGATCCGCCGCTTTGTTCTGGGCGCTGAAGTTGAAGGAGTCTTTACACTATTTGCGCTCACCTTCTTCTTGATTGGCGTAATGCTGTTTGGTCTTGGTTTGCTCGGTGAATATATTGGCCGCATCTACCAACAGGTACGTGAGCGTCCGCGCTATGTTGTGCAAACTGTTTTAGAGAAAAAATAATTGCACGCAGTCGTCTTTGCATATCACGATGTTGGTGTTAATTGCCTCAAGGCATTAATCGCTGCGGGTATCCAGATTGATTTGGTACTTACCCATCAAGATGATCCCAACGAGAATGTCTGGTTTGGTAGTGTTGCGAAGCTTTGTGAGGCGCAGCAGATTCCTTACATCACACCAAACGCAAACGAGTTAATGGATCTCGTGCCCCAGATTCAAAAACTGGCCCCTGACTATCTTTTCTCTTTTTACTATCGCCACATGATTCCGGCCGAGCTTTTGGCCTGCGCCAAAATTGCTGCGCTGAATATGCATGGCTCACTCCTACCAAAATATCGTGGCCGCGCTCCAGTGAATTGGGCCATTCTCCATGGTGAAACTGAAACGGGCGCCACATTGCACATCATGGAAGTTAAACCAGATGCAGGCGATATCGTGGGGCAATCAGCCGTCTCTATTGGTCCAGATGAAACCGCGACAGAAGTCTTTGGAAAAGTCAGCCAAGCAGCCGTAGCTGTCATGAATCAAGTCCTACCTCAGCTTGTTCAGGGCAAAGTCCCCAGAAAATCCAATAATCTGGCTCAAGGAAGCTATTTTGGAGGTCGCAAGCCCGCTGATGGCCAAATTCTGTGGCAACAGACGGCTCAGCAGGTCCATAACCTCGTGAGAGCCGTTGCACCCCCTTATCCTGGAGCCTTTACTGACTGGGAGGGTCAACGCAGGATTGTGGCCCGCACAAGCCTTATAGGCCCATTCCCAGAGGAACTAGATCTTCAGGCTCCCGGTATCCAAGTGGTTGATAATCAGGTATTCGGTGTTTGTGGCGACCAGAGAGCGGTAGCGATACTGGACTGGTTCCCAGCAGACAGCTAATAAATTAAAAGCAGCACTCTTTAGATTAAAAACGAGGCAGTAAAGATGAAAAAAGTACTCATTCTTGGCGTAAACGGCTTTATTGGTCATCACCTCTCAAAACGCATCCTGGAGACAACCGATTGGGATGTCTATGGCATGGATATGCAAAACGATCGCCTAGGTGATTTAGTGAACCACCCCCGCATGCATTTCTTTGAAGGTGACATCACCATCAACAAAGAATGGGTTGAGTATCACATCCGCAAATGCGACGTCATCCTACCTTTAGTAGCCATCGCGACACCGGCCACTTATGTTCAGCAACCGCTCAAAGTGTTTGAGCTCGACTTCGAAGCTAACTTACCAATCGTACGTTCAGCTGTTAAATATAAAAAGCATTTGGTATTCCCATCTACATCCGAAGTCTATGGCATGTGTGAAGATGGTGAATTTGATCCCGCTAAATCCAATATGGTTTACGGTCCAATCAATAAGCCACGGTGGATCTATGCTTGCTCTAAGCAATTGATGGATCGCGTGATCTGGGGTTACGGCATGGAAGGTCTACGCTTCACTCTCTTCCGCCCATTTAACTGGATTGGCCCAGGTCTAGATAGTATCTACACACCAAAAGAAGGCTCCTCCCGTGTAGTGACGCAATTCTTAGGTCATATTGTTCGCGGTGAATCCATCAACGTGGTTGATGGTGGTGCGCAGAAACGTGCCTTTACTTATGTTGACGATGGCATTGATGCCTTGATGCGCATCATCGATAACAAAGATGGTGTTGCAAACGGCAAGATCTACAACATCGGCAATCCCAAGAACAATCACTCTATTCGTGAACTCGCCAATCAGATGCTAGAGATTGCTCGTAGCATTCCAGAGTATGCGAAGACAGCGAATGAAGTGAAGATTGTAGAAACCACTTCTGGCGCTTACTACGGTGAAGGCTATCAAGACGTTCAAAACCGTGTACCCGCTATTGACAACACCATGAGTGAATTAGGTTGGAAGCCGACTACCAATATGAGCGACGCGCTGAAGAATATTTTCGAGGCCTATCGTGAAGATGTGGAAAAAGCACGTCACTTGGTTGATAACGAATAAGTACAGAGGTTCATGGCTAAGATTGCACTCAAAGTAGATGTTGACACCCTACGCGGCACTAAAGAAGGCGTCCCCAATCTAGCGCGCACACTTGAACGCTTTGGCCTTAAAGCCACTTTTTTATTTAGCCTAGGTCCAGACCATACAGGTTGGGCGCTGAAGCGTGTCTTTAGACCAGGCTTTCTAAAGAAGGTGAGTCGCACTTCTGTTGTTGAACACTACGGTATTAAGACTTTGCTCTACGGCGTCCTCCTTCCTGGGCCAGATATTGGCAAACAAGCTGCTGCTGAAATGCGTGCGATTGATGCAGCTGGTCATGAAACTGGAATTCACACCTGGGACCATGTGGCCTGGCAAGACGCAGTGCGTAATCGTGATGCCCAATGGACTAAAGCGCAGATGCAAAAGAGCTGGGATCGCTTTGTAGAAATCTTCAGACATACACCAGTCACCTATGGTGCTGCTGGCTGGCAAATGAATGAAGCTGCTTTTGAGCAACTTGATCAATGGGGTATCAAATACTCTTCCGACGGTAGAGCCGAACCGAATTTGATGCCATATCGCTTTGACCTGCCCTCCGGTAAAGCGAAACATGTGCAATACCCAACTACCCTACCCACCTTTGATGAGTTGATTGGCATTGATGATGCAGACGAGTTTGGCGCCGTCAAAAGACTTCTTGAGATCACCCAAAGCAATCCCAATGATCAGGTATTTACTTTGCATGCGGAGCTAGAAGGTCAAAAGCTGCTACCCGCCTTTGAGCAATTGCTCGCCGGATGGTTAAACCAAGGTCACGATCTAGTAACCATGGGCGAATTGCATCAATCTTGGGAAGCAACTAAACAACTCGATAAAATAGCTGTACAACCCGTCACTTGGGGAGAAATTCCCAACCGAAGTGGCGAACTCATTTTGCAATCAAGTTAACTGGCATTACGTAATACATAAAATTAGAGAGGCCATCATGACAGTAGAAATTGGTAAGCCAATGCCCCAGTGTGCAATCCCAGCAACATCAGGATTGACGTTTACTCCAGACTCAGCCAAAGGCAAAAAGCTGGTTATCTACTTTTACCCAAAAGATATGACTCCTGGCTGCACAGCAGAGTCTGGTGAATTCCGGGATAACATTGACGCCTTCACTAAAGCCAATACCTTAATCGTTGGCGTATCTCGGGATAGCATCAAATCTCACGATAACTTCCGTAGCAAACTTGGGCTGCCATTCGAGCTAGTGGCTGATACCGAAGAAACCCTCTGTCAACTCTTTGGTGTGATGAAGTTGAAAAACATGTATGGCAAACAAGTTCGTGGTGTTGAGCGTAGCACCTTCCTTTTTGACTCTTCAGGTAAGCTTACAAAAGAGTGGCGCGGCCTTAAGGTTCCTGGACATGTGACAGAGGTATTACAAGCAGCCCAAGATACTAAATAATTTTTTAATTAATTTAATCTGGGGTACTTGCAAAGCCCAAAATTTGGGGTAAAGTTGTTCATATGCACCGTAAACGACGGGAAAGTCTAACAGTCAGTTTGACTCATCAGCCTGATTACTTCAGAACAGGCTTGGTAAGCATCCCCCGCCGTTTTTCAGATCGTTTTACACCCAGTTTCGTTATAGACCGTCAATGCAATCCGCTTGGCGGTTTTTTCTTTTAGGAGAGTCTGCATGCCATTGCCCCCAATCCCAACTCAAATTGCTGGCCAAGTAAAAATTAGTAGCAAAGACACTCCAAATTTAAAGAAGCGTCCTGCACCAGCAAAAACTGTTGTGATGGAAAGTCATGCTCCAGATTGGGCAACAGATGCAGAAGAGGACTTATCTGCCGCTGAAGTCGCCCTCGAGAAAATCAAAAGTGATCGCAGTCCAGTTGCGCCACGTCATGAGCGTGATGACAGGAAAATGGCAAGCGTCCCAGAAAAACCAAAGCGCATTGTTCGCACTGGTCCACCTAGCCTATTTGTTTTAGATACCAATGTACTGATGCATGACCCGAGCTCTCTGTTCCGTTTCTCCGAACACGACCTCTTCCTTCCAATGACCACACTTGAGGAGTTGGATAACCACAAGAAAGGGATGACTGAGGTTGCCCGTAATGCCCGTACCGTCAGCCGCTCATTAGATCAATTGGTTGCCGGCACCAGCGGTACATTAGATGAAGGTATTCCACTCAATAAATTAGGTAATCAGGACGTATCTGGTCGCCTCTTTTTCCAGACTAAGCTAACCACTGAATCATTACCTGAGGGACTACCTGAGGGTAAAGGTGACAACCTCATCCTCGCTGTTGTGAGCGAACTCCAAAAGACACGCAAAGGTCAAGAGGTAGTTTTGGTATCTAAAGATATCAATATGCGTATTAAGGCGCGTGCTCTAGGATTGCCTGCTGAAGACTACTTCAACGATCAAGTGCTAGAGGATCGAGATTTAATGTATTCCGGTGTCATGTCTTTGCCAGCAGACTTCTGGCCCAAGCATGGCAAAGACATGGAAAGCTGGGCTGATGGCAAATCTGGCACGATGTTTTATCGCGTCACCGGCCCTTCAGTTCCAAACATGCTGGTCAATGAGTTTGTCTATCAAGAAAATCCTGATGGCTCGACACCTTTCTATGCCCAAGTCAAAGAGATCAACGGCAAAACCGCCCTCCTTCAAACTTTGCGAGATTTTTCTCATCAAAAGAATAATGTTTGGGGCGTAACAGCACGCAACCGCGAACAAAACTTTGCCATGAATCTGCTCATGAACCCGGATGTGGATTTCATTACATTACTGGGCCAAGCGGGTACCGGAAAAACCCTGCTGGCCTTAGCTGCTGGACTGGAACAGGTCCTAGATAGTAAGCGCTATAACGAAATTATCATTACCCGCGCTACCGTTCCTGTTGGCGAAGATATTGGCTTTTTGCCAGGTACCGAAGAGGAAAAAATGCAGCCTTGGATGGGTGCTTTTGATGACAACCTTGAGGTCTTGCAACGCAATGAAGATGGTGGTGCTGGTGAGTGGGGTCGTGCTGCTACACAAGAATTGATTCGTTCACGCATCAAAGTAAAGAGTATGAACTTCATGCGTGGCAGAACTTTTGTGAGTAAGTTTGTGATTATTGATGAAGCGCAAAACTTAACTCCGAAGCAAATGAAGACTTTAGTGACTCGTGCCGGACCAGGAACTAAGATTGTTTGCTTGGGCAACATTGCCCAAATCGACACACCTTACCTAACTGAAGGTTCTTCAGGGTTAACTTATGTGGTTGATCGCTTCAAAGGCTGGCGTCATGGCGGGCATGTGACTCTGGCTCGTGGCGAACGTTCACGTCTTGCGGATCATGCTGCTGACGCACTCTAAGCAACTTCCCTCATGCCGCACTCTCATTGGGTGCGGCATTTTTATTTGCGCCCTCCTCTCATTGTCGGGGTGCAGCAGCTTTGGAGCAAAAAATAATGCTGCTAAGGTTGCGCAATTTAAGCAAGATACCAGCGTAGGCACTGAAGACATTTCGATCGCTGCAGTAGGTTTGGTGGGTGTGCCTTATCGCTATGGCGGCAATAATCCTAAGGGTGGATTTGATTGCAGTGGGCTGATTGCTTACGTCTACCAAAAGTCAGCCAACATTAAACTGCCACGGACCATTCAAGAAATGAGCTCTAAGGGTAAAAGCGTTGAAAATCAACCGCCCGCACCAGGGGACCTAGTCTTTTTCAACACTACTGGTGCCAAGTATTCACACGCAGGAATTTATGTTGGGCAAGGTAGATTTGTACATGCCCCAAGCGCTGGAGGAACTGTGCGCCTGGAGTACATCACTACACCCTATTGGGCAGCTAGATTTACTGAGGCCAGAAGACTAAGCTCGGCATCTCAATAGTCTGTGGGGCTAATACATAGATGGTGATTTTTCATCAATAATCCCATGAAGATACATTTTAGGATTTTGAATTTAAACAATATGGGCAAGAAATAATGAAAGAAATGGATATAGACCGTATTCAAGAAATAGTCGTAACAGCGGCAACTGATATCGGCATCAAGATCTTGACTGCTATTGCCTTTTGGGTCATTGGGCGCTGGTTGATTCGCTTTGCTATCAGTATTCTGAGTAAAGGCTTGGAGCAACAAAAATTAGACGCAACCATTCTTCGCTATATCAGATCGGTTATTTCAGTCACCCTCAATATTCTTCTAGTCATTGGTATTCTGGGCTATTTTGGCATTCAGACAACTAGCTTTGCTGCCTTGATTGCCACCGCTGGCGTTGCAATTGGCGCAGCCTGGGCAGGCCTTCTATCGAACTTTGCTGCCGGGGTGTTCATTATTGTTCTGCGCCCATTCAAGGTGGGAGACTTTATTGCCGCAGGGGGAATCACCGGTACAGTAAAGGAAATTGGTCTATTTTCCTCAACGATTAACACGCCTGACAATATTGCCACCATGATTGGTAATAACAAAATTTTGGGCGATACCATTCAAAACTTTAGCAACACACCCTACCGCAGAGTGGATCTTAAGTGTCAACTCTCCGGGGCTGCCGACCAAATCGCTGCGATGCAACTTTTACGAGAAAAAATTTCTGCGATCCCAAACGTATTAAAAGACCCAGCTGTTGAAGTCAATATATTAGAGTTCAATCTCGTGGGCCCAGTACTAGCAGTGCGTCCTTATTGCAATAACAATTATTACTGGCAAGTCTATTTTGATAGTAATCGCGTCATGAGTGAGGCATTAACTTCAGCTGGATTCCCGGCACCTATTGCCTCACAAAACATGATCATGAAGCAAAACTAGAGAATGTTAAATCTACCGAATCTCAACCTTTGGATTGAAGTAATTTCTTAGAAGGGCTCGTACCCACCAGAAGAGTAGCCAACTGATCCCATCGCCAAGTTATCAAACTTGGTATAAGGGCCCTGCCAACTTAAGCGCACAGTACCAATTGGTCCATTACGCTGCTTACCAATAATGATCTCTGCCATACCTTTATCTGTCGTCGTGTCTGGGTGATAGACCTCATCACGATAGATAAACATAATTAAGTCGGCATCTTGCTCGATCGCGCCTGACTCTCGTAAGTCTGACATGATTGGACGCTTGTTCGGGCGTTGCTCAAGACCACGGTTGAGCTGTGATAAAGCAACTACTGGGCACTGTAATTCCTTGGCGAGCGACTTAAGAGAACGAGAGATTTCTGAAATCTCTGTTGCACGGTTCTCAGATCCGGATCCACTCATCAACTGTAAGTAATCAATCACCACAAGACCAAGCGTTCCGCCAAAGTTACGAGCAATACGACGTGCACGTGCACGCAACTCTAAGCTAGAAAGAGCGCCAGTCTCATCAATCAAAATTTGGGTATTACTTAAACGGGCAATCGCGTCGGTCACACGTGGCCACTCATCATCCTGTAATTTACCGGTACGCATACGACCTTGATCTACGCGCCCAACTGAACCCAGCAAACGAGCCGCTAATTGCTCACCCGACATCTCCATTGAGAACACCACAACAGGCAAGCCTTCAGCTAATGCAACGTTCTCAGCAATATTGAGCGCAAAAGCGGTGTTATGTGTCACTACGTAATCATTAGTGACATAGGTTCTATCTGGATGACTAACTGAGATACATTGCGCCTCGGACACTCTAGATGGCTCGATACTCTTAAAGGTAAGTCTGCGCCGGCGATCCCAAGTTGATCTGAGTCTTTCTTTCTTTTCAGGCAAAGTGAATGCTTGAAATCCAGGGCCAAAACTCATATTTAGCACATAAGATAGGCGCCCCCGCTTCTTCTCACCTTTATAGGTATAGCTTGTTTGCTTATGAGCGATTGAGCAAAAACCACCCAATGATCTAGCCAAGGATGCAACATCCTCTGACAATTGCTGACTAGCTGTACAAAAACGAATAGAGCCCCACTTCTCAATCCAGCCATCAGTGTCCATCAGACCTTGAAAGAGTGCGAGGCGAGAGGTCTTATTTGCCTCAAGGTAAGTAGCGGGGATATATTTATCAAAACTTCTGCAACCAAGAACACCTAAGTCTTGTAGTGCAGCACGGAAATAGTTTGTTGGCACAGATTGACGCTGGCCATTGGCAGCAATTCTGGTTTTAGAGACTAATCTCCAGTCATATGCATTTGCATGGACTAACTCCATCTCATAACCGGCTAGTGCATTCATACGCTCAATCAACTCAGGAGATTTAGTCGAGAACATCACGCTACCGTGAGACAAAGCTAAAGTCCCATCACCGAGTAATGCACCCAAAACCCAAGGATTAATTGGCAGTGCATTTGAGTGACCAAAATCACCGGAGACAGGATCGATCCACAGACGATTCTTGTATCGCACACAAGAAAGCATTTCCATCAAACGCGCAGTATTAATGACTTTAGGCGCATCCCAATCGCGATACATAACACGCCACAGATGCTCATCGCAGCACTCAGCTTCACGACCGTCAGAAAAAGTGACTTTGTAGATCTGTTTAATGCCTTGAGGATAAATGCCAGTAACCATCGAATGCTGACCATCCACCGAAGCTAGGCGATCACCGAAACGCAAATCGCCCATCAACTTCCAACCCTCAAGCGTTTTTACTTTTGCATCTAGCGGCTGCGCCTTACCCATCGACGGTCTGCCAGCAACAATGACTAAGTCACCTTTTTGAAGGCCGCTGGTTTGCTTGTCTAAATCAATAAAGCCAGTTGCAATACCAGTGATGTCGCTACCGCCTTGACGGTTGTAGAGCTCATCAATACGAGCAACAACAGTTTTGAGTAATGGTTCGATTTCGAGGTAATCAGCTTTACGACTACCCTCTTCACCAATTTGTAGAATGCGTGACTCCGCTTCATCCAAAAGCGTTCTTACTGAACGACCTTCTGGAACAAATGCAGAGTTCACAATGTTGTCAGAAACTTCAATTAAGCGACGCAGAATACTGCGGTCACGAACAATGTCGGCATAGCCTTTAATGTTCGCTGCACTTGGAGTGCTTTGCGCTAATGAATTGAGGTAATCAATTCCGACCAAATCACCACCCTGCTCAGACTTAACAGCTTCATGAACAGTGATGACGTCAGCAGGATGATTGTCGCCAACTAAACGCTGAATGACCTTATAGATCAGAGCATGTTCAGGACGATAGAAATCTTTATCAGTTAACACGCCACCTAGGCGATCCCAGGCTGTGTTATCGATCAGTAGACCGCCGAGCAAAGATTGCTCGGCTTCTACAGAATGCGGCGGTACTTTTAAGGCCTGCAAGGCTGCATCCCCAGAACCCATCATGCCAGGATTGGACATCAGGGAGCGTGAGCGGGATTCAGCCATGAGGCTAACTTACAGATCTAAAACTTACGCTTGCTCGCCAACTACACGGATAGTGATGTCAGCCACTACATCGGTATGAACAGCTACCGCTACAGGGTGATCACCAACCATCTTCAACGGACCAGTAGGCATGCGTACAGAAGCTTTTTCAATTGCAAAGCCTTTGGCTTTCAATGCATCAGCGATGTCATGGTTGGTTACAGAACCAAACAAGCGACCGTCAACACCAGCTTTTTGACCGATTTCGAGAACCAAATCTTTGAGCTTTGCGCCAACTGCTTCAGCAGCAGCCAATTTCTCGGCAGCTAATTTTTCCAACTCAGCACGACGTACTGCAAAGTCAGCAATTGCTGTTTCAGTCGCGCGACGAGCTTTGCGTTGAGGGATCAGGAAATTACGAGCGTAACCGTCTTTAACACGAACGATGTCACCGAGGTTGCCCAGGTTAATTACTTTTTCTAAAAGAATGATTTGCATTGAGGGCTCCCAATTATTTCTTGTGTTGATCGGAGAATGGCAACAAAGCCAAATAACGAGCACGCTTGATAGCAGTGTCTAACTGACGCTGATATTTCGCTTTTGTGCCTGTCAAACGTGCAGGAGTGATCTTGGCGTTTTCGCCAATGAAGTCCTTCAATGTGTCTACATCTTTGTAGTCAATCTGCTCTACGCCGGCAACAGTGAAACGGCAATAACGCTTACGCTTGAACAATGGGTTCTGAGCTGGTTTCTTTTTGAAATCGGGTTTCTTTCCAAACGCCATGATGATTTCCTCTTTAATTTTTCAATTGAATATGGGTAATGTGGAAAACAAGTCTTTGATTACGTAGAGTCTTGGGTGCTAAGAATCCCTCAAACACTGCCTCGGCTCCTAAATCCATTTGCTCTAAGCCCTTTTGTATCGGACCAATTGCGATGGCTTCAACACTCATCTGAATTTTCCTTGCATTTCCTACCTCGCTTACTTCGCCGCTATGTTCTAGCTGGCAATGCATCACCGGTATTCCTGCTGGTGTAAATCGAATTGCGTCTTTAGATACCAAGAATGCAGTTAGGGTGAAATGATTCAACGCCGCTCCGTCACTCTGATACGTTTTCTAGTCTGTGTATTCCTCTTCAAATTTCTAACTTAAACCGCTGCTACAGGAGCGTCGGATTGAGCTGATTTGCGCGCTTCTTCACGCTGCACTTCTTTCATCATGATGGAAGGCTCAGTTTCAGCTTTCTTAGTCTTGATGATGAGGTGACGCAAAACAGCATCGTTAAATTTGAATGCGTGCTCGAGCTCGTCCAGAGTTTTCTGGTCGCACTCAATGTTCATACAAACGTAATGGGCTTTAGCAAGTTTGTCGATCATGTAAGCCATCTGACGACGACCCCAATCTTCCATGCGATGAATTTTGCCGCCAGCAGCAGCTAAAGTCGCTTTGTAGCGATCGATCATCGCAGGCACTTGCTCGCTTTGGTCCGGATGGACGATAAAGACGATTTCATAATGACGCATCTAACACTCCTTAAGGATAAAGTCACCTGGGCGTCTTGCTAACTTCCGATGGTTTTAAAGTTAGCGCCAGTGTGACAAGGTAGTAACAAATTGTAGGTAAAACTAACTACGGGTATTTACAGCTTTTTGGTCCTTACCTAATCTCAGGTAAGTCCGCTATTCTAGCAAAAAAATCCTGCCAAGTCAGGGGTTTACCGGCTTTATTTGCCTGCTTTGCCGCATTTAAAGCTAATTGAAGGCCAATTCTGGCTCTGGGTGCAGTCAGAGAGCCTGAGGGTCTGCATCCAAGGGGATCTATTTCAGGAATATTGGGCAAAGTAGCACCAGCACCCGTCCTAGTTGTTCTCACCAAGGCAATGCCTTGAGCCATAGCCTGATCCAAAGGCTTCAACCAGTCATCATGAAAGCCACCATGCCCCGTACCAGCAATTACAAAGCCCTGAACAGAGCTACTCAACCACTGGGTGATCGTTTCAGGGCGTGCACCTGCATGACTAGTCAAGATTTCAACCCAAGGCCACTCGCCCTCTTGCGGAATTGGTAAATCTTCATTCCAAGCCGCCTGGACTGCTTTGACACCAGATAACCAGGATGGATTAATCAATCCTACTGAGCTTGATGGCGCATTTTGCAAAGGGGCATTCAGGGCAGTAGCGTGGCGCTTAGCCAAATCGATGGCCATGCATCCACGCCCATCCATCACCGCGTAGATGCCACCAGGGCAGTTATCAATCGATGTTGAGGCCCAGCGCAAGGCGTCAAGCAAATTGGAAGGGCCATCGGCTCCAGGCGCATTACTTGGGAGCATTGCCCCTGTCAGAATAACCCTCTTAGACTGAGTATGAGCTAACTTTCCACAGGTCGCCTGCAAAAATAAGCCCGTTTCCTCCATCGTATCGGTGCCATGGGTAATCACAACCCCCTGCACAGCAGCATCAAGTAAAGCATTCTTGACAGCAAGTCCGAGGCTAGTGAGGTGGGCGTCAGTCAAATTACGACTATTGATATTGGCTACCTGACGCGATACCAGCTTGACACCCTCAGGCACTACCGACTGAACATGAGCCACCAATGCATCCACCCCCACTTGGCCCGCTTGATATTGAAGAGGGTTTTCTTCGGGGTTCGGTGCAAGACCTGCAATAGTGCCACCCATACCCAAGATCAGGAGATGGGGTGTATTTTCAGAAACGTTCGAAATTGAGCTCATTTCTCCATTATCCGCCTCAAAATAGCTTGAATATTCAAATAGTGCTGTATACAATCCCAGTATGGACATAAATACAGTCGATTTTCCGGAGGAGCTGACTGCCCTCCCCAAACTTACCTCACGTCAAAGTGAGATTTTGGAATTGATTACCAAGGCCATCGATGAAAGTGGCTCGCCACCAACTCGTGCGGAAATTGCAGCGCAACTCGGCTTTGCTTCTGCCAATGCAGCCGAAGAGCACTTACGCGCATTAGCAAAAAAAGGATATATCGAACTGACGCCAGGAACTTCGCGCGGCATTCGTATTGCACAACGCTTTAACCAGACTCACAATCCAAATAAATATCGTCAGATGTCTTTGCCTTCTGGCGCACTTCAGCAACTCACACTGCCACTTATTGGTCGCGTTGCCGCAGGCTCTCCAATCACCGCTATCGAGCACATTGAAAAACAAGTGCCGATTGATCCAAGCTTATTTAGCAAGGGTGCTGATTACCTATTGAAAGTAGTTGGCATGAGTATGCGCGATGCTGGCATTTTGGATGGCGACTATCTTGCCGTACGAAAAACTTCTGAAGTTCGCAATGGCGATATCGTGGTAGCTCGCCTAGATGATGAGGTTACTGTGAAGCGTTGGAATCAAAAGAAAACCGCAGATGGCATGGTGATCGAATTACAAGCCGAGAACCCAGACTTCAAAAATATTTTGGTAGATCGACGTCAACCGAACTTCGCTGTAGAAGGCCAGGCTGTTGGCCTCATTAGGGCTGGCGGACTCTAATCCCAGACCAATAAAGCAAAAGGCCTCGTATAGAGGCCTTTTTCAATTGCAGCAGTGACAGGTCACCACCTGCTGTTTACTTCTTTTTTATTCTTTACTTTTTACTTGGCGCGACTACATTAGCATTCTTGGGTGATGCGGTAATAGTAATGATGGTCTTTGGACCGGTGAATGGGCCTTCATTTAATTCTACGGTGGAGGTGCGGTCACCTTTAGTAAAAACCAAAATACTGGTTTTTGATTTCACGGCACTCACAGTGGTCCAACCAGCTCTTGGATATTCAGCCTGAAAGAAAGCATAAATATCAGTTGGAGTTTGTACTCCAGATAAAACGACTCGCCCCACCCAATTATCACCACGACCAATGATTAAAGAATCTGAGCCAATAATTTTTGATGCCGCAGGCAATGGCATATCACCCAAGAGTTGCGACTGAATTTCTTGTACTTCGCTAGGCGTGCCTGTTGGAGAATCTCCTGAAGAGGCACAGGCCGCCAAGAGCGCAGTTAGCACTAATGCTGAGGTGATTTTTGAGAATCGTTTCAGTTGGATCATGTTCTTGCCCTGGTAATCAATCTACATTACTGGAGGCGCGTGAGGGAATCGAACCCCCGTACGAAGCTTTGCAGGCTCCTGCCTAACCACTCGGCCAACGCGCCATATGCTTGAATCAAAAATGGGAAGCTTTTGAGGGCTTCCCATCGAACTTGGAGCGGGAAAGGAGGTTCGAACTCCCGACCTATACCTTGGCAAGGTATCGCTCTACCAGCTGAGCTATTCCCGCATAACAGGGCAGTAGTTTAACAAACAATTTGGGGGAACGCATTATTTCTGAGTTAGACCAAAAACTGACAGTCATTCTGTTTGCACCAAACCCTTATCAGCATTGGGTTTGTGGACTTTATTTGACCTTCTCTACCAATTGAGGCAACGCTTTTTTCATGTAATAGAACATCGACCAAAGCGTTAAAAAGGATGCGATCCAAATTAACCATGTACCTACTTGTGCGCAATTGAGCCACCCAAACAAAGTGTCGTTTAGCAATAAAAATGGAATAGCTACAAGTTGAGCTGTTGTTTTTAACTTGCCGACCATGTGTACAGCAACACTTTTTCCAGCACCCAGAAGTGCCATCCACTCTCTAAGTGCAGAGATAGTAATTTCGCGACCAATAATGATTAATGCTACCCAAACTTGGACGCGATCCATATTCAGCAAAACGAGTAATGAGGCGGCAACAATTAATTTATCCGCTACCGGGTCTAAGAATTGACCAAATGCCGACTCTTGTTTCATCTTGCGAGCCAAGAAACCGTCTAGCCAATCAGTCACTGCCGCAAACACAAAAATAATGGTGGCAGTCAGATTCTGCTCAAAGGGAGTAAGCCAGTTACTGGGCAAATAAAACACTGCAACCACAAGTGGAATTGCGGCTACGCGCAACCAGGTCAGAGCAATAGGCAGATTAAATGGCATGACTCAAGCATAAACCAATGTGGATGCGCTGGGCAATCAATGGAGCTGCCTGTAAATTTGCTCAGCCAATGCTGTAGATATTCCCTCAACACTGGAAAGCTCTTCAATAGAGGCGTTTGAGACGCCGCGTAGTCCACCGAATCGAGCCAGTAATTTTTGACGGCGTTTTGCGCCAATTCCTTCAATCTCTTCTAGCTGAGAAACCGTTCTGGCTTTCGCCCGTTTTGCACGCATACCCGTAATCGCAAAGCGATGCGCCTCATCCCGGATTTGCGCTACCAACAATAAGGCTGCGCTATCAATACCAAGTTCGAGCGATTTACGTCCATCTGCAAAGATCAGAGTCTCAAGACCCACCTTACGCCCCTCACCTTTAGCGACACCAACAATCAATCCAATATCCATGCCGAATTCAGAGAGAACTTGCCTTGCCATCTCAACCTGCCCCTTACCACCATCAATCAAAATGACTTGCGGCATTTTCTCAACAGGGAGCTCTTGGAAGTTCGCATAACGGCGTTGCAAGACTTGGCGCATCGCTGCATAGTCATCACCCGGAGTAATGTCATTGATATTAAAGCGGCGGTATTCACTAGGCTGCATTGCATTTTTGGAATACACGACACAAGAAGCTTGCGTAGCCTCACCAGAAGTGTGGCTAATATCAAAACACTCAATGCGAAGTTGCTCAAGACTTTCTAATTCCAATGCCAATACATCAGCCAATGCTCGCGCTCTTGCTAGTTGTCCACCAGTCTCTACCAAACGCTTCGCTATTGCAATCTTGGCATTGCCTTCGGCCATAGCCAACCAATGCCGTCTCTGACCCTGCGGCTGATGTAGGAAAGTAATACGCTTACCAGCTTGTGCATTGAGTAAATCGTGCAAACCTTCCGGAGCCGTTTGCTCGGAAACATCTTCAGTACTCTCTTCCGGAGCCGCAATATCATCAACCAGTTTTCTCAAGGGATGATTCAGAATCAGTACGGGCGGAATTAAATTAGTTGTCGCTTCACCATCACCAGACTTCTCCTCCAGATAATGCTGAGCAATAAAGGCCTCGAGAATTTCAGCTGGTGGTGGCAACTCTCCAGACGTTGAGCGTAATCCTTTGGGGAAGTAGGCGCGATCACCTAAATGGCGCCCACCCCGAATCATTGCTAAATTGACGCAGACCACCCCTTCCATTTGAGCAACAGCAATCACATCCACATCACCCTCGCCATCAGCAACGGTATCCATAGATTGTTGTTGTAAGACGCTGGACAGATCTGCAATACGATCCCTTAGCACAGCGGCCATTTCAAATTCCATGGCATCGCTATAGGCATGCATTTTCTTCTCTAACTCAGAAAGTACGCGACTATGATCGCCCTCTAAAAAACGGGTTGCCTGAGCTACGTCCTGCCCATATTGCTCAACATTAAGCCGACCTACACAAGGTGCGCTACAGCGATGAATTTGATGCAGTAAACAAGGGCGACTACGGTTTTTAAATACAGAGTCTTCACAAGTCCTAAGACGAAATACTTTCTGCAAAATCTGTACGCTGTTGCGCACAGCCCATGAATTAGGGAATGGTCCGAAATAGTGATTCCGCTTATCCGTTTTACCGCGATAGGAGGCTAAACGTGGAAACTGGTGCCCAGTCAACATCACATAGGGATAGGACTTATCATCTCGGAAGAGAATATTGAATGGAGGAGCGAGCTCCTTAATCAGATTGTTCTCTAGAATGAGGGCTTCGGTTTCTGAGCGTGTTACTGTAGTTTCGTAGCGGGCAATTTTCCCAACCATCAGCTCTATGCGTGGTGAAAGTTGAGTGCGCTGGAAGTAACTAGATACACGCTTTTTGAGGTTGCGCGCTTTTCCGACATACAGAATATGTCCCGCCTCATCAAAAAAGCGATACACCCCCGGCAATCCGGGTAGCCGTTTAACATCCTGCTGAAGGGTTTCAAAAAGCGAATTGCTCATGCGTTGGGATATTTTCTGTCAAATCGTAGACAACTATGGTGATGCCGGTGTTTGCTGGCGCCTAGCAAGAAGCTTAACAAGCCTTCACGGCCAAGACGTGCGCATTTTCTGTGACGATCTACCAACCCTTAATTTACTCGCTTCTGGGGTTGATCCTGAAATCAAGCGCCTGATCGATGTTCAGCCTTGGGAAGCAAGTCATAACAACAGCCGCCATCCAGTAGATCCTCCTGATGTAGTGATTGAGGCATTTGGATGTGATCTACCTGAGCGCTACCTTGCGGGCCTATTGATTGCCCCAAAAAAACCTATCATCCTCAATCTAGAGTATCTAAGCGCAGAGCCCTGGATCATGGACTTTCACCAGAAGGCATCTCCACAGGCGCACGGCATTCCGAAATACTTCTTCTTCCCAGGCTTTCAGGAGAATGTAGGTGGCATTTTGATTGATCCAATACCCAAGGAGCCATCTCTCACAAAGCAATTAATCCCCGAGAGTCTTACGCCCAGTTGGAAGCTCTTGCGACCCGATACAAAACGCATCAGTGTTTTTTGCTATCCAGGTGCACCACTACTGAAATGGTTAGAGGATCTGGCAACTCTGGATGAAAACTTCGATATCGTGTTGACACATGGTCAACGTGAGCAATTGCAGTTCAGCTCTCCAAACCCTAGCCAGCCACTTACTTCGCCCGACTCTATTCAGTTGATCTCCATACCGTTTGTTTCTCAAGATGAATATGACTGGGTACTCTCACAATGTGACTTCAATATTGTTCGGGGCGAAGATTCTTTTGTCCGAGCGCAGTTAGCTGGCAAGCCCTTCATTTGGCATATTTACCCCCAGGAAGATCGCGCTCACGAAACCAAATTGGCTGCATTTTTAGACCTCTATCTTGAAGATGCATCACAAGAACTCAAACACGCGGTCATTGCCGCGATGACTTGGGCAATGCCAAGTGATTGGGATCAATCAATTGATGAGTGGAATGCCCATTCCAAGGCTTGGCGAGCAGATTTACTGGAAAAACAAGCTGATGGTGGCTTAGCTGCCCGTCTAATGGGCTTTGTAGCCTGATCTTGGGCGTAATAAGGCTGCGGGCGGTTACAATCTTGTTTTTGATAAAAACCGCAGAAAATCAGCTCTGCACCCAGGAATAGCAAGATGAAAACAGCACAAGAACTCCGCGTTGGTAACGTAGTAATGATCGGCACTGATGCCATGGTCGTTTTAAAAGCAGAATACAGCCGCTCAGGCCGCAACTCTTCTGTTGTGAAAATGAAATTTAAGAACTTGTTAACCGGCGCACCTAACGAAGGTGTTTACAAAGCTGATGACAAATTCGATGTAGTCATCCTAGACAAGAAAGACTGCACCTACTCTTACTTCGCAGATCCAATGTATGTATTTATGGATGGTGACTACAACCAGTACGAAGTTGAAGCGGAGTTCATGGGCGATGCATTGAACTACCTTGAAGAGAGCATGCCTTGCGAAGTAGTATTTTACGAAGGTAAAGCCCTCTCAGTAGCCATGCCAAACTCTTTGGTTCGTGAAATCATTTATACAGAGCCAGCAGTTAAAGGTGATACCAGCTCAGGCAAAGTATTGAAGACTGCAAAACTAGCTACTGGCTATGAATTGCAAGTTCCATTGTTCTGCAACACTGGTGACAAGATCGAGATTGATACTCGTACTGGTGAATATCGTAGCCGTGCTAACTAATTAGCTCACTCGATAGCAAAAAGCCCGGTTCGCCGGGCTTTTTTATTTGATTGAGTTTTTACTCGCAAGCAAGCTCTATCACCTAGGCAATGAGCTTCAATTGCTGGAGTAAACCTTTAGCGTGTTGATATTGCGCTTCACCCTGTAGCTCATCCCAAGCAGGAGTAGTGGTAGTTGGCATCAAACGATTTAATCGAATAGCAGACTCCGCTTGTTTCGCTTTTGAGACTTTCAACTGACTGAGCAATTGATCCGCTAGGTCTGGACGATTACAAATCAGCACTGCATCGCATCCCGCCTCAAGCGCCATATCAGCACCCTTCACAACAGAGCCAGCAACGCTTGCCCCTTCCATCGAAAGGTCATCGCTAAAGATGACGCCTTGAAAACCCAACTCTTGACGCAAAATGGAATGAAGCCATATCTTAGAAAAGCCCGCTGGATTTTTATCAACCTTTGGATAGATTACATGGGCTGGCATTACCGCTGTCAAGCTGAGATCCAACCATTCATAAGGCTTAGCATCATCATTCAGAATTTGCTTCAAGGAACGCTCATCCACCGGAATAGCTACATGAGAATCTGCTTCTGCCCAGCCATGCCCCGGGAAGTGTTTACCGCAGTTCGCCATACCAGCAAGGCGTAAGCCTTCGTTTAGACTCTTCGCCAACGCAAAGGTAATTTGCGGATCACGACTAAATCCACGATCTCCAATGACACCGCTGCGACCAAAATCGAGATCCAGGACTGGGGTAAAACTAAAGTCGACACCACAAGCTCGCAACTCAGCAGCTAGAACATACCCACAGGCAGTCGCTGCCGCCATCGCAATCGCAGCAGATTCGGCGGTGTGTTTTGATTTATTCTTAGACCCCCAAAGTTCACCAAGCTTACGCATGGCCGGCAAATGGGTAAAACCATCAGTTCTGCAGCGCTGAACGCGTCCACCCTCATGATCAATCGAGATCAACACGTCAGAACGGAGTTTTTTAATTTCTGCAGTGAGTTTGGTGAGTTGTTTGCGATTGGCGAAGTTTCTGCCAAATAGAATTACTCCACCAGTTAGAGGATGCATGATGCGACGGCGATCTTCTGCGTTTAACTCAAGACCAAGCACATCTAAAGTAATTGGGCCTGGTTTCATGGTCGACTTACTCATGGATTCCTCGTAATTTTTTGATGTTATTTGCTGTTATTTATTACTGTGTTTATCTTTGCGTAACAATGATATGGGCAATTGCCATGTCTTGCTCATCACTTACCGTAACTTGAGCTTCCCAGTTTTTATCCTGCATAAATTGCGCAAGCGCTCCTAAATAGGAGGTAACCGGTTTACCGCTGGGCTCGTTGAGTGTTTGTAAAGAGCGCCACGTCATTGGCATTCTCATGCCCAAGCCAATTGCTTTAGAGAATGCCTCTTTTGCCGCAAAGCGCGTTGCCAAAAAAGCAATGCCCCGCTTGTGATTTCTGGCTAAGCGATGTTTAAAAACCAACATCTCATCAGGCCCCAGTATTTTTTCAGCAAGACGTCCATTGGTACGATCGTAAGCAGCTTGAAGCCGCTCGATCTGCAAAATGTCTGTGCCTATACCAATGATCATTTTTATACCGCCAGGTTCATTCCGCTTTGGAAGTGTTTGCTCTACCCTGAACCATCAGAGCCTTCATATCAGTAATTGCTTTTTGCCAACCCTTAAAAAGTGCCTCAGCAACAATCGCGTGACCAATATTGAGTTCTGAGAGCTCCGCAATGGCAGCTACCGGCATCACATTTCCCTCATGCAAGCCATGCCCAGCATTAACTCTCAGACCAATACTTCTACCAAACTGGGCAGCTTTTCTGATGCGCTCAAGCTCTTGCATTTGTTGGTCACCAGACAGATCTGCGTAACGCCCAGTATGCAACTCCACTACTGTTGCTCCAACATCCTTAGCAGCTTGAATTTGCTTTTCTTCTGGATCAATAAACAGGGATACCCGAATGCCTGCACCTTTTAATTGCGTAGTAGCTGCTTGAACAGCTTGAAAGTGTCCCAACACATCCAAGCCACCCTCAGTTGTGACCTCTTCACGCTTTTCAGGAACTAGGCACACATCATGTGGCTGCACTCGGCAAGCAATATTGATCATCTCCGGAGTAACGGCGCACTCTAAGTTCATACGTGTCTGTATTAAGGGGCGCAAGGCCATCAAATCGGCGTCTTTAATATGGCGACGATCCTCACGTAAATGTAGGGTGATTAAATCAGCACCCGCCTCTTCAGCTAAACGGGCAGCCTTTAATGGATCAGGGTAAATCGTGCCACGCGCATTACGCAAGGTAGCAACGTGATCGATATTGATGCCAAGTTCTAGCTTTGGTTGGGTATTCATTGGCTTAGATTACTAGATTTTCTTCAGATCAATCAAAATCTGACGGGTAGTCAACACTTGATCCTGAAGATGCAATCCCAATAGGAAGCGCATTAACTGCTTACTCTCAGAAAGCGTCTCTTGATCAGAAAAGTCACCTGCTGCAATGGCTAGCAGAGATTTGCCGCTCAAGACCGGCCAGTGGCCTGGATCATCCCCTTGAGCAGGCCTCACGCCTCGCTCTGGCTGATAAACATATTGCTCATTGGAGATCGGAGCACTATTCGTTTCCACGCAGCGATCTAGCGCTGCTGCATAACCTGTTTCCTGTAAGAGCGTTAATTCAAAAGGACGTAGAATTTCTTCTAGACCTTTGGATTCCAGCTCAAGATTAGATAAAGCAGAAATCGTATCGGTGTAATGGTCATAGAGCTTTTCATAGTCATCCTCGCGCGCGAGAAACTTGACTAATAACTCATTGAGATAAAAACCGCATAAGAGAGCATCCCCAACTAGAGATGGCGTGCCGCCAACCCACTCTGACTTCGTTAATGTCCGTAGCTCAGACTTACCACTCCAAGAAACCAATAGAGGTTGAAAGCGTTGCAATACTGGACGAAGGCTTGAGTGCGGACGCTTAGCGCCCTTAGCAATCAAGGCCATACGGCCATATTGACGCGTAAAGACATCCAGAATTAAGCTAGTTTCCTTATAAGGGATGCTGTGTAATACAAAAGCAGGTTCGTCAGCAACACGAATAGAAGCCATGAATAATTACTCTAGCCCTTGCGCCCGTAATTCAGCACGATCATCTGCCCAGCCACGTTTAACCTTGACCCAAGTCTCCAGGAATACCTTTCCATCAAAGAGCTTTTCCATGTCAATACGGGCATCAGTTGAGATCTTCTTCAGTCGCTCGCCCTTAGCACCAATAATCATCGCCTTATGGCTGTCGCGATCTACCAAAATAGTGGCAGCGATACGGCGCATCTTGCCATCCATCTTGAACTGATCAATGACTACTGTGCTGGTGTAAGGCAATTCCTCGCCAGTAAAACGAAAGACCTTCTCACGCAAGATCTCAGCAGCCAAGAAGCGCTCACTACGATCGGTGATGGTGTCGCCATCGTAGACTGCTGGTGCCTCAGGCAAGTAGCCCTCGAGCACGTCTAATAATCTTTCAACATCTCCAGGACTCTTGGCACTCATCGGGACGATTTCAGCGAACTCGCACTTTTGATCTTCATGGCCACCCAATTCGCACCAAGGACGGGCCATCTCTTTAATAAAGTTGAGTAGCGCCTGATCACGCTCAGAAGGAGTCTGGAAGCGGCTATTAAATAAATCTAATTTATTCAAAACTAAGACAACGGGCAGGTCATCTGGAAGTAGTTTCAGGACCTTCTTGTCATCCTCACCAAAGTAACCTGCTTCAACTACAAAGCAAGCCACATTCACATCTTGCAAGGCAGTGGTTACCGTACGATTCAAGGCCTTGTTCAGGGTATTCATTAAACGAGTCTGAAAGCCTGGTGTATCAATGAAGATGAACTGCGCCTCTTCACGATTCTGAATACCTAAAATCCGATGACGTGTAGTCTGAGCTTTGCGCGACGTGATACTAATCTTCTGACCAACTAAAGCATTCAAGAGAGTCGATTTGCCCATATTCGGACGGCCAACAATGGCGATAGTGCCGCATCTAAACACAATTAGCCCTTCAGCTTAAGATTTAACTGTTCTTCGGTTGCTACTTTTTTTGCCGCCTTCTTTTTAGCCGACCGCGTCTTTTTGGGTTTACCCAGTGCTTGTGGCAAGGCTTTCAGCGCAGAGACTAAAGCCAACTTAGCTGCCGCTTGTTCTGCTGCACGTCTAGAGGCGCCCTCACCTTTAACGGCAACCTTGAGATTGGGTATTAAGCACTCAACCTCAAATTGCTGGTTATGGGCTGCACCACTAGTACCGGTTACGTTGTAAGCAGGTAGTGGCAACTGATAACTCTGTAAACACTCTTGCAACAAAGTCTTATCGTCTTTACCCAAAGTCTTGGGATCAACGTTAGTCAAAATGATGGAATATAACTTACGTAAACACGTCTTAGCCGCATCAAATCCACCATCCAAAAAGATTGCGCCAGTGACCGCCTCAAGTGTGTCAGCCAGAATGGATGGGCGACGGAAACCACCGCTCTTTAACTCCCCCTCACCTAAACGCAGGTAGTCTGATAGCGATAGCGTTTGAGCGATCTCATAGAGCGCTTGCTGCTTGACTAAGTTTGCTCGAACACGAGAAAGATCACCTTCATCTAAATCGGAATAACGCTCATAGAGCATTTCTGCAACAACGCAATTCAGAATCGAGTCGCCTAAAAACTCAAGGCGCTCATTATTTTTCTTGCTATGACTACGGTGTGTAAGGGCTTGATTGAGCAGCTCTAGTTTTTTAAACGTGTAGCCCAGTTGCGCTTGCAGCGGTGCAGTTTCGATAACGGCGCGGGCATTCATGGTCTTATTCGAATCCGCCAATGCGACCTAGATCTCCGAGGTTCAGCCAAACAAAGAATGCTCTTCCCACGATATTTTTATCCGGCACAAATCCCCAGTAACGAGAATCAGCACTATTGTCACGGTTATCGCCCATCGCAAAGTAATGACCCGCAGGCACCTTGCAAGTAAGTCCAGCATTAATGTATTGGCAGTTTTCAAATCCAGGAAAACGCTCTGCAGGGAACATGCCAACAGGCCTATCAGGATGATTCAATATCTCATGCTTGTTGCCACCCAGGTCAGCAGGAAATGATTCTGAAAACCGCTTGGCATAGCGCATATTTTCTGGATCAAGGTAAGGCTCGCCGCCGCTATATTGCAAAGGTTGATCATTTACCGTTAAGCGCTTGTCTTGATAAGTAATAGTGTCGCCAGGTATAGCGACTACACGCTTAATGTAATCAATGGATTCATCACGTGGATAGCGGAACACCACAACATCACCACGTTTTGGAGATCCTAGATCAACTACCTTCTGATTAATCACTGGCAAACGAATGCCATAGGTAAATTTATTCACCAGAATAAAGTCGCCAATCTGTAGGGTTGGGATCATGGATCCCGATGGAATTTTGAATGGCTCTACAAGAAATGAGCGCAGCACAAAGACCGCGCAAATTACCGGGAAGAAACCAGCTGTATATTCCAACCACAATGGCATGCGATCGATACCAGCCACACGTCTTTGCGGGGCAAAGTAGTAACGGTCAGCAATCCAAGCAATGCCTGAGACCACTACCAAGATAAAAAGGATGAGAGCAAAATTCATTAATCGTCCACCTGCAAAATGGCTAAGAAGGCTTCTTGTGGAATCTCCACATTACCTACTTGCTTCATGCGCTTCTTACCTTCTTTTTGCTTCTCTAGTAATTTGCGTTTACGAGAAATATCCCCGCCATAACACTTAGCCAATACGTTTTTACGTAAGGCCTTCACGTTTTCACGAGCAACAATATTGCTACCGATCGCCGCCTGAATGGCGACATCAAACATCTGACGCGGAATAATGCCGCGCATCTTGGCAACCACTTCGCGCCCGCGATGCTGACTGTTGCTACGATGGACAATTACCGAGAGTGCATCAACGCGCTCGCTATTAATGAGAATGTCGACTTTAACCACATCAGCCGGACGATATTCTTTGAACTCGTAATCCATGGATGCATAGCCACGCGAGATGGATTTCATCTTGTCGAAGAAATCTAAAACAATTTCAGCCATAGGCAACTCATAGGTGAGCTTCACTTGACGACCAAGATAGTTCATATCCATCTGAATACCGCGCTTACCAACACATAGCGTAATAATCGAACCGACATACTCTTGCGGCATGTACAAATTGACCGTCACGATAGGCTCAAGAATCGTATTGATTTTGCTAGCCTCGGGCATCTTTGACGGGTTATCTACCGACAAGATAGTGCCGTCTGACTGCTCAACTTGGTAAACCACCGTTGGAGCAGTGGTGATGAGGTTCATACCGTATTGACGCTCTAAACGCTCTTGCACAATCTCCATATGGAGAAGACCCAAGAAGCCGCAGCGGAATCCAAAACCGAGTGCTTGTGAAACCTCAGGCTCATACAAGAGTGAAGCATCATTTAATTGCAGCTTCTCTAAAGACTCTCGGAGTTGATCGTATTCACTGGACTCTACTGGGTACAGACCTGCAAAGACCTGTGGCTTCACTTCTTTAAATCCAGGAAGCGGTTCCGTAGCAGGAACTCGACCTTGTTGTCCGGGTGTATGGGTAACGGTATCGCCCACCTTGGCAGCTTTCAGCTCTTTGATGCCAGCAATCACGAAGCCTACCTGGCCAGCAGATAACTCTGGGCGATCTACGGACTTCGGGCTAAACACGCCAACATGCTCGACCAAATGACTTGAGCCATTTGCCATCAAGGTGATTTTTTCTTTTGGCTTTAAGGTGCCGTTCACAACGCGCACTAGCATCACTACGCCAACGTAGTTATCAAACCAAGAGTCAATAATTAAAGCCTGCAAAGGATCTGCTGCATTACCCTTGGGTGGGGGTACGAGCGCAATCATTTCTTCAATGACATCCTGTACACCCAATCCAGTCTTAGCTGAACAGGTTACTGCGTCTGATGCATCGATCCCGATAACATCTTCAATTTCTTTTTTGGCTCGCTCCGGATCTGCCTGCGGCAAATCAATCTTATTGAGAACTGGTACAACCTCAACACCCAACTCCAGCGCCATATAGCAATTAGCAACTGTTTGAGCCTCAACGCCTTGACTTGCATCCACCACCAAAAGCGCACCTTCACATGCAGACAGCGAGCGACTTACTTCATATGAAAAATCGACATGTCCTGGCGTATCAATCAAATTGATGTTGTAGGTTTTACCGTCTTTGGATTTATAAGTAAGCGCAGCTGTTTGCGCCTTAATGGTGATACCACGCTCACGCTCGATATCCATCGAGTCGAGAACTTGTGCTTCCATTTCACGATCAGAGAGACCGCCGCAAAGTTGAATGATGCGATCAGCAAGCGTGGATTTGCCGTGATCAATGTGAGCGATGATAGAAAAATTGCGGATTAAATCCATAGCGTCTTATGTGGTCTTCAAAAAACGCCTTGTCAGAACGCACCACGATGATGCGCTGCAAAAAGCCGTCTTAAAGTGATTGTAATGGGTGGCGCCAAAATAGCGCCAAACCCGTTTATTTCACCCAAAAACCTCGGTTTTGGCTTATTTTGGCCTTACTGGAATAATCATGGTGCTATCGGCTCTGCGGACAAAAACCGGGACAGCCTTAGTGGAGTCCAAGCCCTTTACCAGGCCTTCAAACTGCTTAATCCCAGTAATATCCACATCTGCAATCCGAATGATGACATCCCCAGGACGAACGCCTGCACGTACCAAAGGACCATCTCCTAGGCCAGTAACCTCAACGCCACCACGGATATTGAGCTCTTTCTTCTTGCTGTCTGAAAGCTCAGAAACTGCCACCCCAAGAGAATTAGTATTTCCGCCAGCTGAACCGGAGTTATCCGACTTCTTGACGGCAGCCTGGCCTGCTTCAGTATCCACAACAGAAACCACTAAGTCTTTGGTGGATCCTTTGCGCCAAACTTGTACGCTGGCACTAGTACCCGGCCTAGTCTCACCAACCACCCTAGGAAGATCCGTGGATTTACCGATATCACGACCGTTGAAGCTGAGAATCACATCCCCAGACTCAATCCCACCTGCAGCTGCCGGACCACCTGGCTCAACGTTACGAACATAAGCACCACGTGGTTTACCTAAGCCTAAACTTTCAGCAATCTCTTTAGTCATCTCACCTAAAGCAACACCAATACGGCCGCGTGTCATTTTTCCATTGGTACGCAATTGGTCCGCAACGCGCATCGCTTCATCAATTGGAATGGCAAAGGAAATTCCCATATATCCGCCAGAGCGGCTAAAGATTTGCGAGTTGATACCAATTACCTGGCCAGCGGTATTTAGCAAGGGGCCGCCAGAGTTGCCAGGATTAACCGCTACGTCTGTCTGAATAAAGGGCAAGTAATCACCAGTATCACGACTCTTGGCGGAAACGATGCCTGCTGTCACCGTATTTTCTAAGCCAAATGGGGAGCCAATCGCCAATACCCACTCACCTACCCTCACGCGAGAAGAGTCGCCGAGTGGCAACTTCGGTAAGTCACGTGCATCAATTTTGACCACCGCCACATCGGTACGCTTATCCATACCCAATAGCTTGGCCTTGTACTCACGCTTATCAGTCAAAGTAACGTAAATGGTATTTGCGCCCTCAACCACGTGGGCATTCGTCAAAATCAAGCCGTTGGATTCAATAATGAAACCCGAGCCTACGCCACGATCCGCCTCTTGCGGTTTGCCAGAGTTTGGTTGAGCTTGCTTAGGTCCGCTAGGCAACCCTGGAATAGGCACACCAAAGAAACGACGAAAGAACTCAGCCTGCTCCTCTGGCATTCCTGGAATACCACCCTGAGCTTGCTGCTGCATCACTTTTTCAGTGGTGCGAATATTCACCACAGCAGGGCTAGCTCTCTCAACCAGATCAGCAAAATCGGGAATGGAAACCCGTGGACTCTGGGCGGAGACCTGAGAAATCAATGCGAATTGCCCTAAGCTAAAGATAGCCAAGAGCGTAATAAGGTACTTTTTCATAATGCTATAGACCTGCTTGGTAAAAACCAATAATTGAAGAAACGAAGAAAGGAAAAGCCTAATCTGTATATTAGGTCAGTTTGCCAAAAATCAAGGTACCGTTAGTACCCCCAAAGCCAAAGTTGTTTTTGACGGCATAGTCAATCTTCACATCGCGAGCTGTATTAGCGCAGTAGTCCAAATCACACTCGGGATCTTGATTGAAGATATTGATTGTTGGTGGAGACTTTTGATTATGTAAAGCCAGAATAGTAAAGACAGACTCCAAGCCGCCAGCACCGCCTAAAAGGTGGCCAGTCATCGACTTGGTAGAGTTAATTAAAACCTTCTTAGCATGATCGCCAAGAGCCGCTTTAATGGCACCGGTTTCGTTCTTGTCACCTAAAGGTGTTGAAGTGCCGTGTGCATTGATATATTGAATCTGATCGGGATTTAAGCCGGCATCACGCATAGCGTTCACCATACAACGACGTGGACCATCCATATTTGGAGCAGTCATGTGATACGCGTCGCCACTCATACCAAAGCCCAAAAGCTCACAGTAGATTTTTGCACCACGTGCTTTAGCGTGCTCATACTCTTCCAGAACAACAACACCAGCACCTTCGCCCAGAACAAAACCATCACGGTCTTTATCCCAGGGACGTGAAGCTGTTGCCGGATCATCATTGCGAGTAGATAGCGCCCTTGCTGAAGCAAAGCCACCAACACCCAATGCAGAAATAGTGGATTCAGCACCGCCGGCAACCATCACATCTGCATCGCCGTACTGAATTAAGCGTGCTGCCAAGCCAATACTATGCAGGCCGGTAGTGCAAGCTGTTACTGCAGCAACGTTTGGACCTTTGAGACCAAACAAGATGCTGAGATGGCCAGAAATCATATTGATGATTGAGCCCGGCACAAAGAACGGGGAGATGCGACGAGGACCACGAGCCAGCAACTCAGCGCCAGTTTCTTCAATCATCGGCAAGCCGCCAATGCCTGAACCAACCATCACGCCAACGCGCTCTGCGTTATCTTCTGTTATCTGTAAACCGCTGTCACGAATTGCTTGCGTACCAGCAGCGATGCCGTAATGGATAAAGGTATCCATATGACGCGCTTCTTTGGCAGAAACATATTCTTCGACATTGAAATCTTTCACCTCGCCGGCGAAATGCACGCTCAGCGGAGTATGGTCAAACTTCGTGATGGTAGCTATGCCTGATTTGCCCGCAAGCAAATTAGACCAAGCTACATCAACCGAATTACCAACTGGTGAAATAAGGCCTAAGCCGGTAATAACAACCCGGCGACGGCCATTTGATGCTGACACAGTAGTAGCTTTTAACTAAGCTAGGGAATTAACCCTGAGCTTTTGACTGAGCAAAATCGATAGCGAGCTGAACAGTAGTAATTTTTTCAGCTTCTTCATCCGGAATTTCAATCCCGAATTCATCTTCCAAAGCCATTACCAATTCAACAGTGTCAAGAGAGTCTGCGCCTAAGTCATTCACAAAAGAAGATTCATTCTTGATCTCTGCTTCTGCGACGCCCAATTGCTCAGCGACGATCTTCTTAACGCGTTGTTCGATGTTATCCATTAATTCCCCCAAGGGTTGTAAAAAAACGATGAAAAGGATTTTATCAGCTTGGCGAGCTAAATTAGTAAATCCGCCCAAAAATGATCAAATTTCTGCCTTATTTTTAGGCTAAATAGAGGCCACCATTGACATGTAAGGTGTTACCCGTAATGTATCCAGCTGCTGGAGAGGCTAAAAACGCCACTGCCTGAGCCACATCCTCTGGGCTGCCTAGGCGAGCTAAAGGAATGTTCGCTTTTAGCGAATTTTGTTGCTCTTCGCTCAATGCACGAGTCATATCAGTATCAATAAATCCAGGCGCCACACAGTTCACTGTGATATTTCGACTACCAATTTCACGGGCCAGGGCACGAGTCATTCCAGACACACCTGATTTAGCTGCGGCGTAATTGGCCTGTCCAGGGTTACCCATGTGACCAACAATCGAGGTAATGTTAATAATGCGACCACCACGGGCTTTCATCATTGGGCGCATTACCGCCTGTGATAAACGAAAAACAGCACTTAAGTTGGTATCGATCACATCAGTCCACTCGTCTGTTTTCATACGCATGGCTAGGTTATCGCGGGTGATGCCAGCGTTATTCACCAAAATGTTGATACCGCCAAAATCTTTGACAATCAAATCAATGATGTCCTCACATGCTTTTGGGTCAGTCACATTCAATACTTCACCACGACCACCGCTCGCTTGTAAACGCGCATTAATTGCTTTGGCGCCATCTTCGGACGTGGCAGTACCAATTACTTTGGCGCCACATTTCACCAACTCATCTGCAATGGCCTGACCAATTCCGCGCGATGCACCTGTCACCAATGCAATTTGTCCGCTTAAATCGAGATTCATAGTTATCTTCCGCTGTTTCTTTATTGTTTCTAGAGTGTATTTTTACTTTACCGCAGCCAATGCCTCATTGAGACTGACTTCATCAAAAATAGGTAGCCCAATAACTTTCTCGTTGATGCGCTTAGTCAGCCCAGCTAATACCTTGCCTGGACCACACTCAATCACTTGAGTAATACCTTGTTGCGCCATGGCATTGATTGTCTCTTGCCAGCGAACTGGCTTAGCAGCTTGACGCACTAAGGCATCCTTAATCGCCGCTGGATCATTGAGAACATTCACATCAACGTTATTGACTACTGAAATAGTGGGGACCTTAAATTCAATGTCAGCCAAGTAGCCTTTGAGTTTTTCAGAGGCAGGCTGTAGCAATGATGAATGAAATGGTGCGGAAACTGGTAATGGCAAAGCGCGTTTCGCGCCTGCCGCCTTGAGCAATTCACGGGCCTTAGTCACCGCATCAGTTCCACCAGCAATCACTACCTGACCTGGGGCATTGAAGTTCACCGCTTCGACTACGCCACCGGATGCTGTAGCAGCTTCAGCACAAACCGTCTTCACAATTGCATCATCCAAACCCAAGATCGCAGCCATGCCACCAGTACCAACTGGTACCGCTGTTTGCATTGCTTCAGCACGAAAGCGCACCA
Source organism: Polynucleobacter sp. AP-Jannik-300A-C4 (assembly GCF_018688335.1). Lineage (NCBI taxonomy): Bacteria > Pseudomonadati > Pseudomonadota > Betaproteobacteria > Burkholderiales > Burkholderiaceae > Polynucleobacter > Polynucleobacter sp. AP-Jannik-300A-C4. The sequence continues at coordinate 1,408,967 of NZ_CP061316.1, forward strand.
AAGGCACAGCATCCTTGAAAGAGATTACGCCAGCAGCAACCAAAGCGGAGTACTCACCCAAGCTATGACCAGCCATCATCTGAGGAACAGCGCCACCAGAGGCTAACCATGCGCGATAAAAAGCGATCGCTGCAGTCAACATCACAGGCTGTGTATTGGTTGTTAAAGATAATGCTTCTGCAGGGCCTTCAGCAATCAGCTTTGCAACATCCTCACCCAGAGCTTCTGAAGCCTCCTGAAGGGTCGCACGAACTTCAGGGCGATCAGCAATCGTGTTGAGCATCCCAACTGATTGGGAACCTTGGCCTGGAAATACAAATGCAAATGTCATATGAATAGTCGCTGAATAATAGTTGTGAATATATTTTTAGCTTTAGCGCTTTGCTTTGATATTTTGCTTTAGCGCTTCGCTTTAGTATTTAATGACTGCGGCACCCCAAGCAAAGCCGCCGCCCACACCCTCCAGTAGAAGGTGTTGACCACGTTGAATTTGACCAGAGCGAACTCCAACATCCAATGCAAGCGGTATGGATGCAGCGGAGGTATTACCGTGCTCATGGACTGTCACAATGACATTGTCCATCGACATACCCATCTTGCGAGCCGTGCTCTCCATGATGCGAATATTGGCTTGGTGTGGCACCAACCAATCAACTTGTTCTGGCTTGAGATTGGCTTTTTCTAGCGCCTCATGCGCAACTTGCTCAAGCACCTTAACCGCCAGCTTAAATACCGCAGGACCATCCATAGTTAAGTAAGCGGAACCATCTACACCACCCTGCTTAGCACGCCCTGGTACGCACAGGATATCGCGCTGACTACCATCAGCATGTAAGGCTGTTGCCAAAATACCTGGTTCTTTTGAAGCTTCGAGAATCACTGCCCCAGCACCATCACCAAACAACACAGAAGTGGTGCGATCTTGAAAATCCAAAATACGGGAGAATGTTTCTGCGCCAAGAACCAATACTTTTTTGTAAGTCCCTGTACGAATAAATGCATCTGCAATCGCGAGGGCATAAGTAAAGCCAGCGCATACTGCCTGGACATCAAATGCCGCACAATTAGTATGGGCGCCCAACTTATCTTGCACTACGCAAGCGGTACTGGGGAAGCCACCTAAATGATCCGGCGTAGATGTCGCCAAAATAATTAAATCAAGATCTTCTGAGGTACAGCCAGCAGTCTCTAATGCTGCTTGAGCAGCTTTGACCGCTAAGTCACTGGTCAGTTGATTGTCTGCAGCAAAGTGACGCGCAGAAATTCCGCTACGAGTCACAATCCATTCGTCACTGGTCTCGAGACCAATCTTAGCTAAACGCTCAACGAGATCCTGATTAGTTAATCGCTGCTCTGGCAGATAACTTCCAGTTCCCGCTATCCGTGAAAAAGTACTCATGATTATTTTGTCTCCGCCACAAAAGCTTGAGCGATGCGCTCCACCATGCGATTCTTTGCCGCTTCATAAGCACGATCAAGCGCAAAACCAAATGCAAAACGATCTGCGGAGCCGTGACTCTTAATCACGCAACCGCGCAAACCTAAGAGTACCGCACCGTTGTAGCGACGATGATCTACACGCTTGCGTACACGCAAGAGCGGTACCATGGCGCAGATCGCCATTAACTTCGTAAGCCATGATCGATTAAATTCTTGTTTGATTAAACCACTCATCATCTTCGCCAAGCCTTCGCTTGCCTTGAGGACCACATTCCCAACAAAACCGTCGCACACCACAATATCCGTAGTGCCTTTAAAAATATCATTACCTTCTACGTTGCCATAAAAGTTTAAGTTAGTTTGGCGTAGCAACTCACTCGTCTGCTTCACCACTTCATTCCCTTTAATCACTTCTTCTCCAATATTGAGAAGGCCGATTGAAGGGTTTTGCGTGCCATCAACTACCTGAACCATAACGTTAGCCATTTGCGCAAACTGCACCAAATGCATGGGCTCGCAATCTGCATTAGCACCTAAATCCAGCATAGTGGTGCCGCGCCCTTTTTCGTTGGGGATCGCCGTAGCAATCGCAGGACGATCAACACCATCTAAAGTTTTGAGAATGTAACGAGAGATAGCCATTAAGGCTCCCGTATTGCCAGAAGAGATGATCGCGTCAGCTAGACCCTCTTTAACTTGCTCGATCGCTACGCGCATCGAAGAATCTTTTTTACGACGTAGTGCCACCTCAATGGGATCATCCATCAAGACAACCTCACTGGCGGAAATAATTTGAATGCGCTCCATTGGCGCTTTTGGAAATTGGCTCAAGGCTTGCTTGAGCGCTTCCGGATTACCAACTAAGGCAATCTTCACATCAGCATGTTTTTCGAGAAAATCACAGCAGGCAGGGACCGTAACAACTACCCCGTGATCGCCGCCCATGGCATCGATAGCAAGAGTGACACTCATAAAATCAGGTATTGCTGCAAGTGGTTTTATCCAAGAAAAAAGCGGCTTTTATGTGAGCCGCTTCTATCTTTTTAGACTAAAAAATTAGTCGTTTTTGGTTTTAACAACTTTACGGCCACGGTAGTAGCCGTTTGGTGAGATGTGGTGGCGCAAATGAGCCTCACCAGTTGTGGCTTCAACAGCCGTAGCAGGTGCGGTCAAAAAGTCGTGCGCACGGTGCATGCCACGTTTGGATGGGGATTTTTTATTCTGTTGGACGGCCATATTGAACTCCTAAGCAAGGCGACATTCTAGCATGTAAATTGAGCTAAATGCTTGATTAATTGATAAAACGTGTTTGAAATGTAAGCCCTGAAATATCGGGGCAAATCAATTTTTCTTCATATTTTTCAATATGTTAAAGGGATTCTGCGGCTTTTCAGAAGCATCATCAACGTCGGCGCCCACTCCAAATGAGGAGGCATGCGGCTGACAGGCGCCCGCTGGGTGCTTTGGAATTAAAGGAAGCGAGAGGAGGATTTCATCCTCAATTAAGCCCAAAAGGTCAAAGTGCTGGCTAGCTACCAATGGCTCCTGTTGATCATCTTCTATCGGAAAGGTATCCGCTTCCTCCTCGGTGGTCACCAGAACAAATCGACTATCTTGAGCCAAATCGAGGCCACAATCCTGCAAACAGCTCTGACAGACCAGATGAATACGGCCTTTTATGACCAATTCCAGAATTTGCTGGGGTTCAGAGCCTGGAGAATGAGCAAAATGGGTCTTTACCTGCCAATGAAAGCCATCCCCAGGCTCAATACTAGAGGCCTCCTCAGCCACCCTGGGTAATACTGAAATTTCTAGAAACCCTGCGCCTTGATAGGACTGAGGGGCGCAAAAATCGATCCGGCTTAGAGCCTTGGGATCGGTTGATAGCTCAACTTGAGGTAAAACTTGATTACGATTCATGACATCAGTCTAAATGAAGGCTTTAGCGAAAGTACAAGTAGTGATGAGTAATTCTGCAAAAAAACTAATTCTGGCATCCACCTCGGTCTATCGTCGCGAGCTGTTAGACCGCCTTCGGATCCCCTTTGATGTGATCTCGCCCAAGGTGGATGAAACCCCACTCCCCGGTGAAAGCACCGTGGATTTAGCTTTACGCTTAGCTAAGGCTAAAGCTGCCGCAGTGGCTAAAGATCACCCTGAGGCTTGGGTCATTGGCTCCGATCAGGTAGCCGACCTCTGTGGCGCGGCAATTGGTAAACCAGGAAACTTTGAACGTGCCATGGCACAACTCCAACTGATGCGTGGTGCAACGGTGACTTTTCAAACGGCACTATGTCTGATGCATGGCGATGTCGAAACAACGCTCAATATTCCTACGCAAGTGACCTTTCGCAAACTGGGTGATGATGTTCTTGAGGCCTACCTTCATGCCGAAGAGCCCTACGACTGCGCTGGTAGCGCCAAGTCCGAAGGCTTGGGAATCTCACTCCTAGAATCCATCAAGAGCGAAGATCCCACTGCATTAATTGGCTTGCCCTTGATAGCACTAAGCGGCCTCTTGCGTGATGCCGGTTTTGTCATCCCAGCAAAAAAATAAACAAGCTTAATTAAAAAGTAATTTAGCAAAGAGAAAAGAATTAAATAATGAGTTCAACACTAGGCACCCTCTTTTTAGTTCCCAATACTTTGGGGGATGATTCTCGCGCTGAACAATTACCGTGGGTGCTACCAACTGAAACTATTGCTCAAGCTGCCAAGCTCACTCACTGGATTGTTGAGGATGCCAAAACTGCGCGGGCTTTTTTAAAAGCAGTGGATGGCGTTGCACCTTTAGCTTGCACCATTCAAGAAATGCAAATGAGTGAATGGCGTGGCGTGGCGCGTAATGCCAAATATGGTGATGCAGTCAAACCAATCGATTTACTTAAGCCACTGATTGCCGGTAAAGACATGGGCCTCATGTCAGAGGCTGGCGTTCCGGGGGTTGCAGACCCAGGTGCAGAGCTTGTGCTGGCAGCACATAAGTTAGGCGCCAAAGTAAAACCCTTAGTTGGTCCAAGTTCAATTTTGTTGGGTCTCATGGCTAGCGGTTTAAATGGTCAGCGCTTTGCATTTCAAGGCTATGTTCCACATGATGTGCAAGACCGCATTACACGACTCAAGCAACTAGAAGTGGAGTCAAGAAAATTGCAGCAGACACAAATCTGGATTGAGACGCCTTATCGCAATACAGCGATGCTCATGGCTTGTCTTAATACACTCTCACCACAATCGATGCTTTGTATGGGAATGGATCTCAGTTTGCCGAACGAGATGATCACCACGCTCTCGATTGCAGACTGGCGTAAGCGCTTCCCAAATGAAGCTGCCTGTTCCTCACTACAAAATAGGCCAGCAATATTTCTATTGCTGGCCTAGGCATTGATTTTGCTACCTGGTTGATCTATCGTTTTTACTTTAAATCAGGCGTCTTAATTAAAGCCTTACCTGCTGCAGCGCCAACCTCAGCACCAAAACGTTTAGCAACGCGCTCTGCGAAATTCTCTTTCATGGTGTAGTCGAGAATATCTGGTGCTTTAAAAATATCGCGCGCTACAGTCTCCACCGTGCCATAGCCATCAACCAAACCAATTTTGATTGCTTGCTCGCCATTCCAAACTCGACCCGAGAACATTTCCGGAGTTTCTTTTAGACGATCACCACGACCCGCTTTGACTACCGCAATAAATTGCTGATGAATCTCATCGATCATGGTTTTAATCATCTCCACTTGCTGTGGGTTTTCTTTAGAGAACGGATCCATCATTCCCTTATTCGAGCCAGCAGTAATCATGCGACGAGTGACACCCAACTTATCCATCAGACCAGTAAATCCAAAGCCTTCCATGATCACGCCGATAGAGCCAACCAAACTCGCCTTATCAACCAGAATTTGATCTCCCGCAACAGCCACGTAGTAACCACCTGATGCGCAGATATCTTCCACGACGACATACAGCGGTTTAGCTGGATAGAGCTTACGTAAGCGCTGAATCTCATCATTCATCATGCCGGCCTGAACTGGAGAACCACCAGGACTATTAATACGCAAAACAACACCTACGCTACTCTCATTTTCAAATGCAGAAGTGAGTGATGAGTTGATGTCTAAAGCATTAGCCAGCGAGCTTGAGGAAATCTCTCCTTCTATCGTTACTAAAGCGGTGTGCTTCTCTGTTCCCATGCCGCGACCAGGTAAATTGAAATCAAACACCGCCAGCACTACGCCAATAAAGATGAAGAGAGTAAGAATGCGAAAGACTGCTCTCCAGCGACGCGCCTTACGAGTCTCTTTTAAATTCTCTAGCAATAAATGCTCTAGGGCTTGACGCTCCCAATTTTGATTCACATTCTCGGATTGATTTTGATCCATCTTTTTAATCCTTCTTTACTAACTCGTTTTTAATAGTGAGATTGTCGCTAAGCCATTGACTTAGCTGTGAGACATCATCCACATGAATTAATGATGGCGCTTCTTTTAGAGTGCTCGGAGGGTGTGCGCCATAAGTTACCGCTACCGCATCAACCCCTGCATTAGCCGCCATATCTAAATCATGGGTGGTGTCACCAATCATTAACATCCGACGCATCGGCACTTGCATGACGTCAGAAAGCTCCAAGAGCATTCCGGGATGGGGTTTAGAAAAGGATTCATCTGCAGTGCGTGTCTCATGGAACATCTGCTCAAGCTGGTGATGCTGTAGAGATCGATCTAATCCCACACGAGATTTACCTGTGGCAACGCCCAATAAGTAACCATCCTCGCGCAAGCGATGTAGTAGCTCACGAATACCTGGGAATAAATCCAACTCGTGATCTTTAGCGAGGTAGTGATACCGAAAACGTTCAGTCAGCTTGGGAAAGTGCGCCGGTTCAATCCATGGCACCGCCCTTCTCAGTGAATCCTGAATACCCAAACCAATGACTGAACTGGCCAGAGTGTCATCTGGCTCTTTGAAACCTAAGTCACGGCAAGCTTGCTGAATACAGTTCACGATCGTCGGCGTGGAGTCCATGATGGTTCCATCCCAATCCCAGACAATCAGGTCGTAACGTCTATCGCGTTTTTGCTCTTCAAGCATTTTGGGGTACTTCAAAGTTTTTCATCATGGCAGTAAATTCAGCAGGTAATGGTGATTCGATACGCATTTTCTCGCCAGTACGGGGATGGGTAAAGCCAGCTAAGTGAGCATGCAAATACAAGCGTTTGGATTTCACAATCTTGTCTTGGTCTTCAAAGCCGTACTTATCATCACCCAAAATGGAATGACCTAATTTCTGGAGGTGTACGCGGATTTGGTGAGTACGCCCGGTTTTTAACTGAGCCTCTGCCAAGGTAATAGCATCCTCTCCCCGCTTCATTACTTTGGTAACACGCAAAGCGGTATGACTTGGTAGCCCATCTGGATCAACGCGCACTCGGCGCTCGCCATTGGCCAGCAGGTATTTATGTAATGCAAATTTCAGTTGCATGGTGCCTGCACCTTGAGCAATCTCGCCATGGGCTAGCAAGTAGTAACGCTTGTCTGTTTGACCTTCGCGAATCTGGCGATGCAGTTCCACCAAGGCACTGCGCTTTTTAGCCAAGAGTAGGACGCCGGAGGTATCTCGATCCAAACGGTGTACCAATTCCAAAAATTTGAGCTCAGGCCGTGTAATACGTAAGGTCTCTATCACGCCCAGGGCAATGCCTGAACCACCATGAACCGCCAAACCTGCTGGTTTGTTTACTATTAATAAAGCTTCATCCTCAAACAAAATCGGCATTTTGTCGGAATAGCCCTGTGCCCGATTCTTAGTTTGGGCGGTATTGACTGCCGCCATTTGAGCAGGTTCGGCTATCCGAACCGGAGGAACTCTGACTATATCCCCCTCTACCAATCGCGTAGTCGGCTCAGCCCTTTTCTTATTCACCCGAACCTCGCCAGAGCGAATAATTCGATAAACGTGGCTTTTAGGAACCCCTTTTGCCCAACGCAAGAGGTAATTATCCAAACGCTGACCAGCCTCTTCTGGACCAATGGTCTGAAGATGAACGGCGGCCGGAGCACTGGTTTTTACCTGCAAAGGCTTGGAAATGGGTTTGGATTTCATGATTTATCTCTCTTGCCACCCCGACGGGGGTCGACAAGGGACTTAACAATACCCCATTGTCCTTCAACTTGTGCCGTATAATCAACGCTCTAGCCAATTTATTGGCCCGAGACAAGCCTGATTCAGGCGTGAATCGTGGAGCTTGGAGTCGCCCTTAATAGACTCCCGGGGTTGCCCCTCCCCCGTTGTAATGAGGCGCAGGGTTGGTGTGCCGTATGCCGCGACCCGCGATTAGAAGACAGTTTTCAGGCGCGCGCCTGCATTGATGACCTAAAGGAGGTCTCTGCGGCGATCGTCAAGTGTGGCACCGGTTTAACAACATTGAACTTGGTGTACCAGGCAGTAAATGCTTGGATTGGCTTGATCCACACTCCAAAGCCGCGAATGGGCTATGCCCCAAGCGGTATCTAACCTGTCCCTAGCGCAGCGCGCAACGATGCACTCCCAATAGGAGAGTGTTATGAAACGCATGTTATTTAATGCAACTCAACAAGAAGAGTTGCGAGTTGCCATCGTCGATGGTCAAAAACTCATCGATATTGATATCGAAGCTGCCGGTCGTGAACAACGCAAAGGCAATATTTACAAAGGTGTTATTACCCGCATTGAGCCTTCGCTCGAGGCTTGCTTTGTAAATTACGGCGAAGAACGCCATGGCTTCCTGCCATTTAAAGAAGTTGCCCGCACCTACTTTAAAGAGGGTATTGATGTCCGTAATGCCTCTATTAAGGATGCATTGCGTGAAGGCCAAGAAATCATTGTCCAGGTGGAAAAAGAAGAGCGTGGCCAAAAAGGTGCCGCACTCACTTCTTTTGTCTCACTAGCAGGCCGCTATTTGGTATTAATGCCAAATAACCCACGTGGAGGCGGTGTTTCTCGTCGCATCGAAGGCGAAGATCGTCAAGAACTCCGTGAAGCAATGTCCCAATTACAAGTACCAGATGGTATGAGCATCATTGCTCGTACAGCCGGTATTGGCCGTGACGCCACTGAATTGCAGTGGGATTTAAGCTATCTCATGCAGTTGTGGACCGCGATTGATGAAGCCGCTAAAGGCAATTCAGCGCCGCTATTGATTTACCTCGAATCCAGCTTAGTGATTCGTGCGATTCGTGATTACTTCCAACCAGATATTGGTGAGATTCTCATCGATACGGATGACATCTACGAGCAAGCTGCAGCCTTTATGTCTGTAGTAATGCCGGATAACTTGCCTAGAGTGAAGCGTTACCAAGACGATGTTCCATTGTTCTCCCGCTTCCAAATCGAGCATCAGATTGAAACTGCGTACTCACGTACCGTGCCATTACCATCCGGTGGCGCAATCGTGATTGACCATACTGAAGCTTTAGTTTCAGTAGACGTCAACTCTGCACGTGCAACCCGCGGCTCTGATATTGAAGAGACTGCAACCCGCACCAACTTAGAAGCTGCCGATGAAATCGCTCGTCAAGCACGTTTACGTGACTTGGGTGGCTTGATCGTGATCGACTTCATTGATATGGAATCGAGCAAGGCACAAAAGGATGTTGAGAATCGTTTGCGCGATGCTCTGCGCCATGACCGCGCTCGTGTCCAGATGGGTAAGATTTCCAAGTTTGGTTTGATGGAAATGTCACGCCAGCGTTTACGCCCTGCTCTGTCTGAGGGCAGCCATGTAACTTGCCCACGTTGTAACGGTACAGGCCATATCCGCGATACCGAATCATCTGCATTGCAAGTCTTGCGCATCATCCAAGAAGAGGCAATGAAAGAAAACACTGCTGCTATTCATTCACAAGTTCCAGTCGAAGTGGCTGCATTCTTGCTCAATGAGAAGCGCGCTGAAGTCATCAAGATTGAGACACGCTTCAAAGTCAATGTCTTAATGATTCCAAACAAGCATTTAGAAACTCCACATTACAAGCTTGAGCGTTTACGCCATGACGATCCGCGTCTTGACGATCAGAAGGCTAGCTATGTGATGGCTGAAGAAGCTGCTGCTGAACTCGAAACAGATACTGCAGTAAGTCGCAAAGATGCAGATGTCAAAGTTCGCCCAGAAGCTGCTGTTAAAGGTATTACGCCAAATGCACCAGCACCTGTAAGCCAGCCACGTCCTGCGCGCACTGAAAAAGCTAGCACTGAAACTGCTAGCTCCGGTGGATTCTTTGGATTTATTAAGAGCCTATTCTCTTCAACGCCTGCGCCAGAAGTGAAGCCTGCTCCAAGCGCACCCCGTGGTCGCAATCAAAACAATCGCAACGGCAATAACCGCAACCGTGGTCGTCGTGGCGAACGTAGTGATCGCGGTGAGCGCCCAGTTGAAGGTGCAGCAAGCGCCGAAGGTACAAATGCTCCACGCGAAGCGGGTTCAAGTAGAGGTCGTCAAGATGGTCGCAACCGCAATGGCAATAACGGCAATCGCAATCAAAATCCAAGACCAGAAAATCCAGCTGCGGTAACTCCAGCTACTGAGGCTGCTCCAGGTACTGATACAGCACCAAGTGCGGATGGTGAAGAGCGTCGTGGTCGTGGTCGCAACCGTCGTGGTCGTGGTCGTGGTCAACGTGGTGAGCGCACCGAGTCTACTGGTGATGCAGCGATTGCTTCTGTTGTTGCAGTAGCCACTTCATTCTCAGGTCCTCCAGTTGGAATGGCTGGGGCATCTGCTTCCATGCCGATTCAGAATATCGCTCAAAGCTTTGGAAACAGTGTTGCGCCAGCAGCTTCGAATGATGTGAAAGAGCGTGCACCTCGCGCGCCTAGAGAGCCAAGAGAGCAGCGTGCACCGCGTCAAAGCAATCGCCCTGATAACACTGCAACAGCCCCTACCGCACAGGCAGTGGTCACATCAGTAACAGCAGCTGCAATTGAAGTCATTGCTAAGCCAGTACCTGAGCTTCCTAAGGTTGCCTTCCAAGCACTCGAAGAGACTCCATTGCATAGCGTGGTTCAGTCTGCTGGTATGGTCTGGGTGGCCACAGACTCTAGCAAGCATCAAGAAGCACAATCACAAATCAAAGCTGAGCCAGAAGTTTTGCCTATGGGTAGAACTCCAAAGGCTCCTGTTAACTTGCAAACTGGTCCAATGGTTTTAGTTGAAACCGGCGGCCAAGAAAAAACGGTTTAATCCAATTTCTCCAGACTGCTATTTATCCCACAAGGATATTTGGCAGTTTGGCAGAAACACCGTTTCACAGCCATAATGAGACATGGTTGAAAAAGTCATTCCCATACGTGTAGATGAAGGCAAAGGCCTTACGCCGTCCATTCCTGGGCAGCTTGTTGCCGCCAATACTTCAAGCAAAGATACTCGCGGGCGCCCTCTTCGTGATTTACGAATCTCCGTAACTGATCGATGTAATTTCCGCTGCACCTATTGCATGCCTAAGGAAATCTTCGACAAAGACTATCCATATCTCTCTCATAGTGATTTACTGAGTTTTGAAGAGATCACTCGCTTAACAACTATCTTTGCTTCTCTGGGTGTAGAAAAAATTCGCCTCACTGGTGGCGAGCCTTTGCTGCGTAAAAATCTCGAAGTACTTGTTGAAATGCTCGCCAAGATTCGCACTACGACAAATCAAGCACTTGATCTAACACTCACTACCAATGGCAGCATATTACGCAAGAAGGCTGCCGCATTGAAAGCAGCAGGCTTGCAGCGCTTGACGATTAGTCTTGATGGATTGAATGACGACATCTTCAAAAAAATGAATGATGTCGACTTTCCGGTCACAGATGTACTTGATGGAATTGCTGCAGCTCAAGAAGCAGGCTTCACTAATCTCAAAGTCAATATGGTTGTGAAGAAGGGTACAAACGATCAAGAGATTATTGGCATGGCCAAGCACTTCAAAGGCAGTGGTGTGACGCTACGCTTTATTGAATTCATGGACGTAGGTAGCTCTAACGGCTGGGATATGTCACAAGTGCTTCCCTCTCAAGAAGTTGCCAATCGTATCAACGCAATCTTTCCGATTGAACCTATTGAGGCTAATTATCCTGGTGAAGTAGCTCAGCGCTGGCGTTATCTAGATGGCTCTGGTGAGATTGGCTTTATTTCCAGTGTCACACAAACTTTCTGCCATGAATGCACGCGAGCTCGCATTTCTACCGATGGTCAACTCTATCTTTGCTTATTTGCAAATGAAGGTTTTGACTTCAAAACGCTCTTGCGTTCTGGTAGAAGCGATTTAGAAATTGCCAACGCCATCATGTCTACATGGTCTGGGCGCAATGATCACTACTCCGAAATTCGGGGATCCAATACCGCTGAATTGAAATCTGCTCGCAAGGTAGAAATGTCTTACATCGGCGGCTAATGATTACCTCTGAACACATTACTGGACTCATTTTGGCGGGAGGTCGCGCCCAAAGAATGGGTGGCATCGATAAGGGTTTAATTCCCTTTCATGGCAAGCCTCTAATTGAATCTGCCATTAGTCGACTCAAACCTCAAGTTAGCACCATTCTGATTAATGCCAACCGCAGCATTACCAAGTATGCACACTATAGTTACCCGGTATTCATGGATGAAACCCCTGACTTCTCCGGCCCCTTAGCTGGTTTTTCAGTGGGTCTCAAGCACTGCAAAACACCTTACCTACTTACATCACCCTGCGACTCCCCTTTATTGCCGGACGATCTTGCCCAAAAAATGGCAGACGAACTGGAGAGCAATAATTTAGAGCTCGTCTTTGCTTCTTCAAAGGAAGACGATGGCAAGATTTGGTCTCAGCCTGTCTTCTGCTTAATGAAAAGTAGTTTGAAAGACTCTTTAGATTCCTTTTTAAGTAAAGGCGATTTAAAAATTGATCGCTGGTTTAAAGAGTTGCAATCTGGCACGGTGGTTTTTGAAAATCCACAAGCGTTTGCCAATGTGAACACACCAGAAGAGTTAGCAGTTTTAGAAAAAATATCTTCATGTCAAACTTAAAGCACATACCCCCAAGCGATCCGATTTATATCAGTGGCTCACTACATGTAGACCAAGCTCGCATAGCGATCTCCGATTTAGTAAAAGACTTAATCGCAGAATCGCATGAAGGCGCTGAGTCTGGCGCCATTGAATGCATCACATTAGATCAAGCAATCAATCGCATCCTGGCGAAAGATTTACTTTCACCGATTGATGTTCCAGTTGCAGATAACTCAGCAATGGATGGCTTTGCATTTCATGGGGATTGCTTAGGTCAAAGCGAAGACCTTATTAGCCTCAAAGTGATCGGTACTGCCTTTGCTGGCAAGCCCTATGAGGACAGTATCGCTCCAGGTGAATGCATCAAGATCATGACAGGCGCCTTAATGCCAGGCGACTGCGATACCGTGATTCCCCAGGAGTTTATAGAACCCCACAGTCCTATTGATGACTCGATCGTGTCATTCAAAGCCAATCGAGTGAAGCGTGGTGAAAACCGACGCTTACGTGGAGAAGACTTACAACAAGGCAAGCCAGCAATTACTGCAGGGCGTTTATTGCGCCCCTCTGATCTCGGTCTTGCTGCCTCTCTTGGCATCTCCGAACTTGCAGTTCATAGAAAGTTAAGAGTAGCCATACTCTCTTCAGGCGATGAATTACGTCCATTGGGGCATGCTTTAGAGGCTGGCAATATTTACGACAGCAATCGTTATAGCTTGATCGGACTCCTCAAGCGTCTTGACTTAGAAATCATCGATTGCGGAATTGTGCGCGATGATCCTGCCTCACTAAAAGCCGCCTTCATAGATGCCGCCTCAAAAGCAGATGTCCTCATCTCTTCTGGCGGGGTCTCAGCTGGGGAAGCAGATTTCACCAAGCAGATCATGCAAGAACTCGGTGATGTAGGTTTTTGGAAAATCGCTATGCGTCCAGGCCGCCCTATGGCTTTTGGGATGCTGAGGCCAGTGGATGGATCTAGCCGTAAAACCCTCTTCTTTGGTTTACCCGGAAATCCAGTAGCAGTGATGGTGACTTTCTACCAATTTGTCCGTTCCGCTTTATTGCAACTCAATGGCGCAAGCCAGACTGAGCCGCCAATCATGCAGGCGATTGCCGAAGCGCCCATTCGTAAGCGCCCGGGCCGAACAGAGTTTCAACGCGCCATTGTGGTGCGTGGCCCAGACGGAAAGCCTACAGTCACACTAACTGGTAGCCAAGGCGCTGGAATTTTGCGATCCATGAGTGAGGCAAATTGCTTTGTGATTCTGTCTCACGAGCAGGGAAATGTGGCTGCTGGTGACTGGGTAGATGTGGCGCTTTTCGATGGACTGCTTTAAGATTGCACCTCATGAAACTCACCAAAAAAGAAATTGTCTTCCTAGACCCAATGCATACCGCCAAAACTCTGGTTTTGGTTTACCTCTGCTTCTCTGTTCCAATTGTGCTGTTAGCCTTATTTGTGGCATTCATTCGTGATGGTGCGATACCTGGATTTACAGTGCTATCAGCACTGATACTCAATGCCTTACTTGGCTTTGCCCTGCTATGGATTGCCTGCAAGGTCTACAACTGGGTGGCAGGAAAATTTGGTGGTATCGAACTAGCTCTTCGTGAGCTTCCAGAAGAAATTGAAGCCGACTAATTTCTTAGTCGACTTCAATTTTTCAGCTTATTTGATTGTCTCTTACTTAAGCACTCAATACTTCAGTATTAATTAAGCTTGGTGGTTTTTTTCCATCAAGTGCTGCTCGTAAATTTTGCACTGCGAGATCAACCATCGCTCTACGTGTTTTTTCTGTAGCGCTAGCAATGTGTGGGGCTAACACAATATTGCTGCACTTGAGTAACTCCGGATGCACTTGAGGCTCACCTTCAAAAACATCTAAGCCTGCCGCAAATATTTTTCCACTTTGTAACGCTTGCGCTAAAGCTGCATCATCCACAATACCGCCGCGAGCAATATTAACCAGGGTTGCAGATGGTTTCATCATGGCGATTTCTGCAGCGCCAATCGTGTGATGATTTTGAGCGGTAAACGGAAGAACTAGTACAACATGGTCAGCAGTACGGAGCAATTCTTCTTTCGACACATAAGTAGCGCCGCAGGCTTTTTCATCAGCTTCAGATAAAGGCTTGCGATTGTGATAAATCACCTTCATCCCAAAACCCAAGGCACGCTTAGCAATACCTTGACCAATACGGCCCATACCGATAATTCCAAGAGTGCTGTGATGCAAATCCATTCCTAATGGGTTAGTCACAATCGACCATTGCCCCCACTTACCAGCTCGCACCCAATGTTCCGATTCCGTAATCCGCCTTGCAGTTGCCATCAACAAAGCAAAGCCAAAATCAGCCGTTGTATCCGTAAGAACATCAGGGGTATTAGTGGCCATGACACCAGCAGCAGTAATCGCTGGGACATCAAAATTGTTATACCCGACAGAAATATTGGCGACCACCTTCAAATTTTTAGCATCTGAAAGGGCGGAGGCATCAATCCGCTCACTACCTGTTACCAAAGCCCCCTCAACCTCTGAAAGCGCTTTTTTTAGCTCCTCAGGGGTCATTACTTTATCGATCTGGTTAGAGATAACCTCATAGGACTCCTCCAATTTGGCTAGCGCCTCAGGAAATATCGCCCTAGCGACCAAAATCTTGGGTTTGGAGGAAGTTGTGGAGTGATTTGCTGGAGTGTTCATAGCGTAACTTTACCTCATCTAAATTGCGGATTCTGCCTGAAAGATGGGATGATTCAGCTAAAATTATGTTTTTATAACTTGGCAGTCCATTGGTATGGACTCCTTACAAGTAAACCATCATGACTTACGTTGTTACCGAAGCTTGTATCCGCTGCAAATACACTGATTGCGTTGATGTCTGCCCAGTCGATTGCTTTCGTGAAGGCCCTAACTTTTTAGTAATCGATCCTGATGAGTGTATCGATTGCGCGGTGTGCGTACCTGAGTGCCCAGTCAATGCAATTTATGCAGAAGATGATGTGCCAGGAGATCAACAGGCGTTCATCAAGCTCAATGCTGAATTGTCACCTGCTTGGACATCAATTACCAAATCTAAAGCTGCACTGCCAGAGGCAGAAGAGTGGAAAGACGTTAAAAATAAACTTGACCAACTGGTAAAGTAAATTGCACTCCCCCATTGAAACCGATGCAGTCATTATTGGCGCCGGTCCGGTGGGGCTCTTCCAAGTCTTTGAGCTTGGACTTCTAGAAATTAAAGCGCATGTTATTGACTCCCTTCCTGAAGTAGGCGGTCAGTGTATTGAGCTCTATCCAGATAAACCAATCTATGACATTCCGGCAATTCCGGTTTGCACTGGTCGTGAACTGATTGGTAATCTACTCAAACAAATTGAGCCATTCAAGCCACAATTTCATTTAAATCAAGAGGTCTCCACCCTAGATAAGCAAGCTGATGGCCGCTTTCTGATTCGTACAAGCCAAGATCAGCAATTTTTAACTAAGGCTATTTTTATAGCTGCTGGTGTTGGCGCATTTCAACCGCGCACACTCAACTTGGATGGGATTGAGGCTTTTGTAGATAAACAAGTCTTCTATCGCGTCACAAATCCTGAACAATTTGCAGGCAAGCGCATGGTCATTTGTGGTGGCGGAGATTCCGCGCTAGATTGGGCCTTACATTTTGTTGATCATGCTGCAAGCGTCACACTTATTCATCGAAGAGATGAATTTAAAGCAGCACCTCAGTCAGTAGCGAAGATGCGCGCGCTTTGCGCCGCCGGCAAGCTGCAACTCATCATCGGGCAAATTACCGGTCTTGAAACCTCTCATGACAAGCTTACTGAAATTGCTATCACCAATATTGATGGTGAAATTCAAAAAATTGGCCTAGATGCACTCTTATTGTTTTATGGTCTCTCGCCTAAGTTGGGCCCTATTGCTGACTGGGGTCTCGATATCGATCGCAAGCAAATTGCTGTAGATACAGCCTGCTTTCAAACTAGCACCCCTGGCATTTACGCTGTTGGAGACATCAATATCTACCCCGGCAAGAAAAAATTGATTCTGTCTGGCTTTCATGAGGCGGCATTGGCTGCCTTTGCTGCAGCAGCCTATCTGGCTCCAGAAAAGCAGATTCAGCTTCAGTACACCACCACCTCCCCAAAGCTCCATAAAGCGCTTGGGGTAAGCCCACCGACATTCGAGTAAGCTCTTAATATCACTGAATCATTTAGCTGAATAAACCTATGCGTCAATATCACAACCTCATGAAGGAAGTCCTCGAAAAGGGCGTTCAAAAGTCCGATAGAACAGGGACTGGAACGATCTCTATCTTCGGCCACCAGATGCGATTTAATCTGGCTGAAGGCTTTCCGATGGTTACCACCAAGAAACTCCATCTCAAGTCCATCATTCTCGAATTACTCTGGTTTCTGAAGGGCAGCACTGACAACAACTGGCTCAAAGAGCGTGGTGTTTCTATCTGGAATGAATGGGCAGCTCCTGACGGTGACCTAGGCCCAATTTACGGCTACCAGTGGCGTTCATGGCCCGCGCCCAATGGTCAGCACATCGATCAGATTGCTGAAGTAGTTGAGACACTCAAAAAGAATCCAGACTCCCGTCGCATTATTGTTTCCGCATGGAACGTGGCGGATATTCCTCGTATGGCTTTAGCGCCTTGCCATGCCTTCTTTCAGTTCTATGTTGCTGATGGCAAGCTTTCTTGCCAGCTCTACCAGCGCAGTGCCGATATCTTCTTAGGCGTGCCTTTCAATATTGCTAGCTATGCCCTATTGACCCACATGATGGCGCAGCAGTGCAATCTAGAAGTGGGTGATTTTGTCTGGACTGGTGGCGACTGCCATCTCTATAGCAACCATTTAGAGCAAGTAGATCTTCAACTATCGAGAGACTTCTTTCCATTACCCAAGCTCAATATTTTGCGCAAGCCAGACTCTATTTTCGATTATGAATTCGAAGATTTTGAAATTGCTGGCTATGAGTCCCATCCCGCCATTAAAGCCCCAGTAGCTGTTTAAGAAATGAGAATCGCATGACTGTAGCTAAACACCCCGCTATCTCGATGATTGTTGCCCGCTCACGTAATCACGTGATTGGTCGTGACAACCAAATGCCTTGGAAGATTTCTGCTGATCTGCAGTTCTTTAAAAAAGTAACTATGGGTCATCCAGTCATCATGGGTCGCAAGACTTGGGAATCTATTGGTCGTCCACTTCCTGGACGTCGCAATATTGTGGTGAGTCGCAACACTGACTTACAGCTCACAGGCGCAGAAGTTGTCCACTCACTCGATGCAGCCCTCGCTACTTTGAATGAATTCCCACGCGTATTTGTGATTGGCGGGGAACAACTCTTCACCCAAGCATTCCCTCAAGCTGATCGTCTTTACATCACAGAAATCGATATGGATGTTGACGGCGGAGATACCTTCTTTAAGGTACCCGATCCAGAGCAATGGAAAGAGATTGAGCGCACCCCTGCATCTGAGGGGGAGATTACTTTTAATTTCATTACGCTTGAGCGTAAATAGAAAAAACACCCCATTAAAAGCTGTTTTTATTGAATTACCTTCAAAATCAAGGCTAGCAAATGCACCTCTTAAGCCGCATTACTTTTGCATCAATCTGTTTACTTTCCGCCAGCCAAATAGCCAATGCTGCCGGGAATGCCGACACCATTTTCTATGGTGGCGATATTGTCACAATGAATAGATCGCAGCCTGCAGCTGAGGCTGTAGCAGTTCAAAGTGGAAAAATTATGAAGGTCGGCTCCTTGTCTAGCCTCAAAGGCTTGCAAGGAAAAGATACCAAATTAATTAACTTAAATGGCCAAACATTAATGCCGGGCTTAGTTGAGCCCCATGTGCATATTATAGGAACGGCATTCTCAGAAGAGATTTTTCTAAACCTCTCTAATTTCACGATGCCGCATGACACTATAGATGGCTTAGTTGCAAAACTAACTGCGTATAGCAAAAACTTTAAAGATGGTGAGTGGGTCAATGCATTTGGAGTTGATCCATCCAGAACTGATCCTTTTATGTCTGAGCTAACGGCGGATATCTTAGATAGAGTTTCGACAACAAAACCTGTATTTGTATTAAATCAAAGCTTACATATTGCCTATGCTAATCACAAAGCATTGGAAATGGCTGGACTCAATGATTCAAGCCCCAACCCCAAGGGCGGGACGCTTTTAAAAGATGGTAAGGGACGCCTAACGGGTGTGGTCTATGAAGTTCCAGCTTTCGAATTATTTCTAAGCAAGATGCCCTTGCCTACTCAAGAAGTTATTGAGCAAGCTGTGGCTAAGGTTGGTCAAAGATTAGTTAGCAAGGGTGTTACCACTTCAGCAGAAATTACTGTTGGCGGTTATCTTGGAGTTGATAAAGAATATGCTCTATTCAACACCATGACGCGCAATGGTAAGTTGCCTGTCAGGGTTAGGGGTTATATGTACTCAAGCGCATACCCAACCTCGAATAAGAGCTATAAGCCAGGGCAAGGTGATGACACCTTTAAATTAATCGGCGTCAAAATTGTTGCTGATGGCTCTAATCAAGGCTTGACTGGTGCGATGATCAAACCATACGACTATCCAGCTGGCACTAGCAATACCGGTACCCTCAACTTTACAGAGCAAGAACTCTACGATCTTGCTAAACCAAGGTTTGATGAGGGCTGGCAAATCTCGGTGCACTCAAATGGCGACAAATCAATTGAACAGACTTTGAATGTTTTTTCCAAGTTAGTCAAAAAACCATCTGATGCTAAATCAAGATTAAGAATTGAGCATTTCACAGTACCAACTGAAGCGCAGATTGATAAAGCAGCAAAGCTTGGGGTTGTTCCTGGTTTTACCATTGGTCATACCGACTATTGGGGCGAGGCGTTTCATAATCATCTAATAGGGGCAGAAAGAGCTGATCGAATTGATCCTAGCGCAACTATGATTAAAAAAGGTATGCATTTTGCGTACCATAGCGATTCCCCAGTCTCACCGATTCACCCCCTCAAGTACGCTTCCGAAGGCGCATCTCGACTATGGCAAGTTGCACCACAAAAGGTATTAAATCCAAGCCAAAAGGTGTCTATTAATAATGCTTTAAAAGCCATCACAATTGATGCCGCATATCAACTAAAGATGGATGACAAGATTGGATCAGTTGAAGCGGGTAAATATGCTGACTTCGCTATTGTGAATCAGAATCCGATGAAAACGGACGCATACAAAATTAGAGATATTGAAGTCAATGAAACCTGGGTTAATGGAAAACAGGTATTTAAGAAGCAGTAAACATTTTTATATCTACCCTCATCAGAAAAGCCACCCCAAGGTGGCTTTTCTTTATCTGCAATTGATGTCCTACTCTTAGCATCGCAGCCTTAAAGTTTTTTTGCAAAACTGTATTGCGCAAATGCCTGTTCTGCGACATTAAACCACTGCGCTTCCATGTTTCTGAAGACGCGATAGTCTTCAAAGATCTTTTTGAACTGAGGGTTCTTGACGGATTCCTCAGCGTAGGTTTCTTGGCTAGCCTTAAAGCAGGCATCCATAACTGAGGCATTGAACTTGCGCAATACTGCGCCACCTTGAACCAGTCGTTGTAACGCCGGTGGATTCAAGGCATCGTACTTGGCACACATATCAGTGTGAGCCTCAAAACAGGCTGCTTGCCATGCTGCTTGGTATGCTGGCGGCAATGAATCCCATTGCTTCTTATTTACCAAGAATGAGAGGCCCGCTGCGCCCTCCCAAAATGCGGGGTAGTAATAGTTTTTAGCAACCTTGGCTAGGCCTAACTTCTCATCATCATAAGGACCAACAAATTCTGCAGCATCAATAGTGCCTTTTTCTAGAGCTGAATAAATTTCGCCAGCAGGCAACTGTTGTGGCACTACACCCAACTTCGCAAGCACTTGACCCGCAAATCCAGCGATACGGAACTTAAGCCCCTTGAGATCTTCTGGCGATTTAATTTCTTTGCGAAACCAGCCACCCATCTGAGTACCAGTTTGCCCACCCATGAAGTTCACTACGTTGTAACTAGCATAGAGTTCGCGCATCAACTTCATACCATTGCCATGCAACATCCAAGCGGATTGCTGACGCGCAGTCATACCAAAGGGCGCCGCAGTATCAAAAATAAAAGCGCTGTTCTTACCTAAGTAGTAATAGCTGGCAGTGTGACCACACTCTACCGTACCATTTTGAACGGCATCCAATACTTGCAAAGCAGGAACCACCTCGCCCGCAGCAAATACTTTGACGTTGAACTTCCCATCAGTTGCTTTGCGCAAGGCGCTAGCAAATACTTCCGGTGTGCCAATTAAAGTATCTAATGATTTAGGAAAGCTCGAGACCAAACGCCAATTCAAGGTTGGCAAACTCTGCGCTATAGACGGAGTAGCTAATGCTGCTGCACCCGCACCAATAGTTGCCTTCTTTAAAAAGGAACGTCTTTGCATCTTCTTCTCCATCAAAAATATTTTTGCTTTGTGTTGTTGACTCTATTTTTTGTTGTCTGATGTTTTCAGATTGCGATTACTTTATTTACCGCCAATCGTCATTGATCCAATTAAGATGGAGCCGGTTTCTTTTGTTCCACGAATGAGTGAATCGCTACCAATCATCTGAATATCCATCAGCATATCGCGCAAGTTACTGGCAATCGTAATTCCCTCAACCGGGTACTGGATCTCACCGTTCTCTACCCAATAACCAAAAGCACCGCGAGAGTAATCGCCAGTGACGTAGTTCACGCCTTGGCCCATGAGCTCAGTAACTAGGAGGCCCGTACCCATTGCTTTCAAGAGTGCAGGTAATCCACCCTGAGGAGTCTTGCGACTTTGTATTGTCAGGTGATGAGAGCCGCCAGCATTGCCCGTAGTCTTCATACCGAGTTTTCTGGCAGAGTAAGTGGATAAGAAATAGCCTTGCAAGACACCCTTGTCGACCACTGTTCTTGCCGTTGTCTTAACACCCTCTTCATCAAACGGTGCACTACCAGTCATCGACTTTAGGTGAGGATTCTCAAAGAGACTAACGTGTTTTGGTAATACTTGTTTACCCAGGCTATCCAATAGAAAACTTGAGCGACGATATAGAGCGCCACCAGAAACAGCCTGCACTAAACCACCTAAGAGTCCAGCCGCTAAAGGTGCCTCGAAAATCACAGGGCAACGGCGAGTGGTTAGTGATCTTGCCTTAAGGCGCGAGAGTGCACGCTCTGCTGCGTATTTACCAATCGAAGCTGGATCGGCCAATTCTTGTGGGATGCGCGAACTGGAATACCAATCGTCTCTTTGCATCAGTGACTTCTTACCGCCCTCATTTGCAATCGGTGCGCAAGAAATGTAGTGACGAGAGAATGGGTAACCCCCCATAAACCCATGACTAGTCCCCATCATGAAATGTGCATGATGGGCAGATACCGATGCCCCATCGCTATTTTGAATTTGCTTACTCACCGCAAAGGCAGCCCCTTCAGCGGTACGTGCAATATCGATTGCAGTTGCTGAATCTAAATCCCATGGATGAAACAAATCGAGATCAAGTGGATGTTTTTCGAGAAGTTCTTTTTCGGCAGGGCCGGCACATAAATCTTCCGCCGTATGTTGAGCGATATGGTACGCAGCCTCAACCGTAGCCTTTAAAGACTCCTTGGTGAAATCACTGGTACTTGCATTGCCGCGACGATGCCCCAAGAAGACCGTTACCCCAACCTGCTTATCCAAGCTTTGCTCTATGGTCTCAACCTCACCCTTACGGACGGTAACTGAAAGGCCCTGCCCTTCAGAAACCTCTGCCACCGCATCTGAGGCACCCCGCCTTTTGGCATCCGTGAGCATGAAATCAATGATTTCTTGAAACTGGTTTGATGAGTATGTAAACATGTCCTAATAATAGCTAGAATAGAAACATGAAGCATACCGAAGCCTGGAAACGATCCTCCCCTGACGAAATCAAAATCGGCCTAATCTCGATCTCTGACAGAGCGAGTAAAGGCATTTATACAGATGAAGGGGTTCCCGCCCTCCGAGGCTGGCTAGAAAGCGCCCTCAGCACACCCTATGTCTTTCATGAGCGTCTGATTGCCGATGAGCGTGAGGTCATCACTGAAACTATTGTGGAGCTAACTGATGATCTTGGCTGTGATTTAGTCCTCACCACAGGCGGTACAGGCCCCTCTCGGAGAGATGTCACCCCTGAGGCCACCATGGATGCCGGAACCCGGGAAATGCCCGGATTTGGCGAGCAAATGCGCCAAATTAGTCTACGCTTTGTACCTACAGCGATTTTGTCCCGACAAACCGCTGTTTTGCGAGAAATCGAAGGGCATACTGCCCTCGTCATCAACTTACCAGGACAACCCAAATCCATCAAGGAGACGCTCGAAGGGCTGAAAGACGCTGAAGGAAAGCCCGTTGTGCAGGGTATTTTTGCCTCAGTACCCTACTGCATTGAGCTGTTTGGCGGCCCCATTATCCAAACTCATGAATCGGTCATTAAAGTCTATAGACCCAAAAGTGCCGTCAAGAAGTAAGGTGTCTTCATGGTTGAATAAAAAAGGTCTAGTAATAGACCTTTTTTAGATTGCCCATACTAGGAAGCAGAATTACTCCGGTAAAGGCACAATAAATTTTTCTCGGTAGTACTTGAGCTCTTCAATAGACTCTTCGATATCCGCCAAGGCCGTGTGAGCTTGTTTCTTCGTGAAGCCCTTTACCAACTCAGGATGCCAGCGCTTACAAAGCTCCTTAAGGGTCGATACATCAATATTTCGATAATGAAAGAATGCCTCTAGTTTTGGCATGTACTTGGCCATAAAGCGTCGATCTTGGCCAATCGTATTGCCACACATTGGAGCAATTCCAGGCTTGAGGTATTTCTTTAGAAAAGCGATACATTCTGCTTCAGCAGTCGCTTCATCCATAGTTGATGCCTTGACCTTATCAATCAGTCCAGAACGTCCGTGGGTACCCTTATTCCATGCATCCATTGCATCCAATAGGGCATCTTCCTGATGAATTACCCAAACAGGGGCGGTAGCAATGGTATTGAGATGCGCATCGGTGACGATCACGGCAATCTCCAAAATACGCTCTTTTTCAGGGTCTAGACCCGACATCTCCATATCCACCCAAATCAGGTGTTCACTGGCTGGCGCCGTCTTAACTGCTGGGATAACTATTTTTTCACTCATATCTATAATCATCTCATGACATTCACAATTGTTTTTCTAATCGCCTTCATCGCCAGCTTTGGTCTACGCCACTGGTTATCTCAACGCCAAATTCGTCACGTCGCCCACAATCGCGACGCAGTACCCCCTGAGTTTGCCTCCCAGATCTCCTTGGCCGAGCATCAAAAAGCAGCCGACTACACCATCGCCAAACTGCGCCTCGGTATTTTTGAGAATGGTGTCAGCGCGATTATCTTGATCAGCTTCACACTCTTGGGTGGTCTGCAAATTTTAAATCTGTCCCTTCTGCAACTATTGGGGGAAGGTATTGCGCAGCAAATGGCTTTACTTATATCCATTGTCATCATCTCCGGAATTATTGATCTACCCTTTTCCTGGTACAAACAGTTTTATCTGGAAGAACGCTTTGGCTTTAATCGTATGAATGCCAAATTATTTTTTAGTGATATGTTCAAAGGTCTCGGGGTTGGTGGTGCCATTGGTGTTCCCCTCCTTTGGGTCATTCTGAGTTTGATGGCTCAAGCAGGAGACCTTTGGTGGCTCTGGGCCTGGGGCGTTCTTACTGCCTTCAGTTTGTTAATGCAGTGGGTATTTCCGACCTTTATCGCACCAATCTTTAATAAGTTTGAAGCGCTAGAAGAAGGTGCACTCAAAACACAAATCGAAGCCTTACTCAAACGTTGTGACTTTGCAAGCCAAGGTCTATTTGTGATGGATGGCAGTAAACGTAGCGCACACGGAAATGCATTTTTTGCCGGAATGGGCAAAGCGAAGCGTATTGTCTTTTTTGATACCTTGATTGAAAAACTCAATCCCGGCGAAGTAGAGGCAGTACTGGCTCATGAACTCGGTCACTACAAGTGCAACCATATTCGTAAACGCCTACTGGTTTCTTTTGCCTTGAGTTTTGTCACGCTGGCACTACTAGGCTGGGTCAGCACTCAGCCATGGTTCTACAGCGACCTTGGCGTGATGCCTAACCCGAATGGGTATAACGGCGGCTTGGCTTTAGCGCTCTTTATGCTGGTATCACCAGTATTTAGCTTCTTCCTCACCCCGCTATCTAGCTTGGCATCACGTAAACATGAATACGAAGCCGATGGTTTTGCTGCAGATAAATCCTCCGCAAGTGATTTGATCTCGGCCCTGGTCAAGCTCTATCAAGACAACGCTTCGACTTTAACGCCAGATCCGATCTATACCGCTTTCTATAGCTCACACCCTCCCGCGCCATTGCGCATTGCCAACCTCAAACGTTTTAGCTAAGTAATCTGGAATTGATTTAGTTAATGGAACAATTTCATGCGCTATTAACCGCCTCCTATGGAAGACATTATTTAGCGCAGCGTTTAGTAAAAGATGATCGTGGCAATGAATCTCCTATCGGTGAATTAATTCAGGTAAGCACGCCAGCAAAGCAGCATATCGGCGCGGTAGGTGATCGCATGTTATTGGAAATGACTTCAGCTGATCAAGCGCGAATTATTCGCATCGAGCCAAGAGAAAATTTACTCTATCGATCCGATGCTTTTAAAAGCAAACTCATTGCCTCAAATGTTGATCAAATATTAGTCGTGCTAGCTACACAACCCGCTTTCTCACCCGATCTTTTGGGAAGAGCGGTTGTCGCTGCTGAGACCAATCAAATTGGTTTACATATTCTGCTCAACAAGTGCGATCTCAAAGATAACTTAGAACACGCCCGCAAAATCATTGCGCCCTATGCGCGTATGGGCTACCCCGTAACAGAGGTATCTGCCAAGTTTGATGAGTCCTCCATTGAAGCATTGCGACCAGCTATCTCCGGCAAGGTATCGGTATTTGTAGGTCAATCCGGTATGGGTAAATCTAGCCTACTCAATGCCTGGGTCCCCAACGCTGCAGCAATTACTCAAGAGTATTCAGTTCGCTTAGATACCGGCAAGCACACCACAACAGCTTGCCGCTACTTTGAGTTGCCTGAGACTTGGGGGCG
Source organism: Polynucleobacter sp. AP-Jannik-300A-C4 (assembly GCF_018688335.1). NCBI lineage: Bacteria > Pseudomonadati > Pseudomonadota > Betaproteobacteria > Burkholderiales > Burkholderiaceae > Polynucleobacter > Polynucleobacter sp. AP-Jannik-300A-C4. The sequence continues at coordinate 1,434,589 of NZ_CP061316.1, forward strand.
TGATGCTAACGGCAAATTAGGTGCTTTAATTGATTCACCAGGCTTTCAGGAATTTGGCTTGGCCCATATGTCGGTGAGTGAGCTAGAGCATGCCTTTAGGGAGTTTCATGATCTGCTGGGCAAGTGTCGCTTTCATAACTGTGCCCATCAATCAGAGCCCGATTGTGCGATACGAGAAGCAGTCGACAGAAATGAAATAGCGCCAGAAAGACTGGCGCTATTTAGGCAATTACGTTCTGACTCAAAAACCGCTGATACGCAGATTCAGGGAATTAGCCAAGCCAAAGAGCGATGGTCAGCATTAGCAATAAAGCCATCCAAGCGATAACCAAGCGCCACACCAAGCCAATGGCGGAGCGCATCGTACGCTCATTCGGCTCAAGCCCCACTTCGTACACAACAGGCTCACCAGCTTCAGCCATGCGCAACGCTTCATCGCTATCGGGCTCGCTCATTGGCTCACCCAAACGAACGCCTAATGCACCACTACCAGATGCCAAGATCACCGCCGATAAAGAGTCGGACCATTTGCCAGTCAGGTGGCGCCATGCGTAGACAGCACCTTCAAAGTTACCGACGATCGCAAAGCCCATTGCCGTAATACGTGCAGGCACCCAATCCAATACGTAGAAGAAATGACGCGCTGCTTCACTTAAATTGAAATCACCTTTTTCTGACCAGCGCTGGGCAGCTGTATCAGCCAAGCGATACAAGACCACACCTGCAGGTCCCATTGGCATTAAGAACCAGAACAACACACCAAACACATGGTGGTGCGCGCCAATAATGGCGCGTTCCAGCGCAAGTGAAATAACTTCAGTCTCGGTGAGATTGGAAGTATCTAATTCGGGGCCGTACCAGTCACCTAAGGCTGTACGTGCTGCTGGCAAATCATGGTTTGCAATTGCCTCATGAACCAGCGTAAAGGAGTGGCTAAATTGGCGGAAGCCAAAAAATAAATAGGCAATGATGACATTCCACACAAATCCCAAAATTGGGAAGGTCACCATAAATACAACATAAATAATGAAGACTAGGAATGTTGGCAGTATGAATGCGACTAGGCAAGCCATACGCGCACCAACTGGACTGGCACCTTCCTCAGTCTTGCCGCCGAATTCGCCAGCAACCCAATCCAACCAGCGAGCACTCAAACGCGCGATCCAATGGGTCGAAGTTACTGGGCGATATTGCTCAGCAATGAGGGCGAAGAGAATAGAAAAGAAAGTCATACTTTTAGTAAATGATAAAGGTTACGCAACATTCCAGCAGTAGCGCCCCAGATAAAACGATTTTCATAGGGCATTGAATAAAACCGACGGCTACCCTGATCACTCTCCCAGACCCGCACTTGATGATTTGCGGGATCCATTAAAAAATGTAAAGGCACTTCGAACACGTCTGCTACCTCGAAAGTATCTAAGACATATTCTGCCTGAGGTTTTACAAATCCAACAACTGGAGTCACACTATAGCCCGAAACCGTTAAATACTGGGGTAAATGGCCGATGATCTCCACTGCAGCTCGATCAAGCCCAATTTCTTCTTCACTCTCCCTCAAAGCAGTTTCATGAGGGCTAGCATCATCAGGGTCCATGCGACCACCTGGAAAACTAATTTGACCAGCATGATCATGTAAATGATCGGTTCTTTGGGTTAGTAAAACAGACAAGCCCTCACTCTTCAGCAACAAAGGAATTAAAACAGCTGCCCGAGTAATCTTCCCAGCCGCCTGACGTTTAGCAATAATGTCAGCAGCAATCACCTGGCGATTTTCATCGGTAATCTCTGGCTGCCAAATTGGGAGGCTCTGAAAGCGACTTCTCAAAGCTAAAGGATCCAGAATATGCTGAGCTACCTTAGCCTGATCGTGACACACCTCGTGAATCGGAATTGACTGCGCATCAAAACTCAATGGAGTCGCAGCACTCAATCGTTGATCTTGGGTTTTGGAATCTTGCGTCATTCGTTTATTTTAGGGGGAATAAAAAAAGGCAGCCTAGGCCGCCTTCTTTTTGGATTAAAGCAAACCTTATTCCGCGGCTGTCTCAGCAACTGCTTTAACTTTGCGTGCAGGAAGTTTTTCTTTAATACGTGCAGACTTACCTGAACGATCACGCAAGTAGTACAACTTCGCGCGACGTACATCACCGCGACGCTTCACTTCAATGCTAGCGATCAATGGTGAGTATGTTTGGAATGTACGCTCTACACCTTCGCCAGATGAAATCTTGCGAACGATAAAGCTGGAATTGAGTCCGCGATTGCGCTTAGCAATCACAACGCCTTCAAAGGCCTGGGTACGCTTACGTGTACCTTCAACTACGTTTACACCAACGACTACTGTATCGCCAGGAGCGAAAGTAGGAAGCACTTTGTTAGCACTTAAGCGAGCAATTTCTTCTTGCTCAATTTTTTCGATCAAATTCATTATTAATCCTTAAACATCTTGTCAGCGTTTAATCCCGAGATTCTCATCAACGGACCAGACAGAGGATGCAGTTAAAACCATTTCACTAAATCAAAACACAAACACTTCATTCAAAACCATAATCACTTACAGCATTCGAAGAAATTGCTCATCTTCTTTACTTAGCAACCCATTTGCTCTTGCTGATTTAATTAAATCAGGTCTAAGCTTGAACGTCAGCTCTAAAGACTTCTGCCGACGCCAATCCGCTATTTTAGCGTGATGTCCGCCCAAAAGCACGTCTGGGACAGATAAATTTTCATATATTTCAGGGCGGGTGTAGTGCGGATGGTCCAAAAGGCCATTAATAAAGCTATCTTGGATGGCAGATTCCCCATCCCCTAAGGCCCCAGGAATAAGACGAATAACCGCATCCATCATCGTCATGGCGGGTAATTCACCACCAGAAACTACAAAATCACCCATTGAGAGCTGTAAATCAACATTCCGATCAATAAAGCGCTGGTCAACAGCCTCATATCGACCACAAATAAAGGTTAAATTACCGTAATTGAGGATATCTGTCGCTATCTCCTGAGAAAAGACCTCCCCTTGCGGTGCCAAGAGGCAAATAGGGCCAGATTGAATGTTTTGCGCCTGATGAGCCGCTTTAACAGCAAATATCGTATCTTCCAAAGGTTTTGCCATCATCACCATGCCAGGACCACCACCATAGGCACGATCATCCACGGTCTTACGTGGATCAGAACAATAATTCCGAGGATTCCAGAGATTAACCTTAGCGAGACCTTGCTCACAGGCGCGACCAGTGATACCCCACTGCGTTAATGCAGAGAACATTTCAGGAAATAAGGTGACTACATCAAAGCGCATATTGGAAATAAAAGATCAGTTACTTTTTTAGCTTAGAACCCACTACCAGTCAGGCTGCCAATCTAGAGTAATGAGTCTATTGGCTAAGTCCACGTTTTGCACTGCTTCTTTTACGAAAGGCACTAACTGTTTTACCGTCTTAGTTTCTGGATCGCCAAGAGCAATGATTCCGTGGGCGCCATTATCGTTCACGTCAATCACCTCACCCAGACTCTCACCTTCGAGATTAATTGCTTTACAACCAATCAGATCGACCCAGTAATAACTATCGCTGCCTGCTTTTGGAAATACTTCGCGTGCAACTAAGATGCGAGCACCTTTTAAAGCCTCGGCCTGATCACGATCGGTGATGCCTTCTAAAGCGATCACTACGGTACCGCTATGCATCTTGGCCTGCTTCACCTTGTAAAGCTCTAATGAAGCCTGCTCATGAGACGCAGCAACACCCGCACTCCGACGAGGAATGAGAGATAACCAAAGTTCTTTGCTAGATAAGAGGGCTACGGGATCGGTGGAATGAGGGCGAACCTTAATCTGACCCTGTAAGCCTTGAGCGTCTTGAACTGCGCCGAGCTCAATCAAATCATCTAGGGAAGGTGTATTCATATTGAAGCCACCTCAACTCCCCAAATAACACTACCAGTAAATTCTGCTACCAAAGACTTCATCATTGAGAGAAAGTCTTTGGATTTGAAGTCTTTAGACTGCAGGATTGTTTTTGATTAAACGAACTACTGTTGGAGAGATCTGCGCGCCAACACCAGTCCAATAGGTCAAACGATCTTGAGCAATACGCATTGCTTGCTCAGTCGCTGCTGCCTGTGGATTGAAGTAACCAATACGCTCGATAAAGTTCGAGTCGCGACGATTGCGCTTGTCTGTAGCCACGATGCTATAAAAAGGGCGCTTCTTTGAACCGCCGCGTGCCAGTCGAATGACGACCATACTTATTCCTTAAAATCTAAAATGAAAACAGGTTGATTACAACCCAATGAAATTACTACAAAATCTTGGGCTCCAACTAACTGAGCAAATTAATAAAACAAATGCACGGTATAGCGGAAAACCTCATATTCTAGACGAAAACCCCTACTTGATCCACCTATTTAAGCGGGCACCCTTTTAGCTTCAACAGTAGAATAGATTACAAGCAAAGCTAAAATAATTATTAAAATCAATTACTTACAGAATTATTACCATGAAAACTGCCATTTTTAGACCCTCCAGAGGCCCTATAAAGCGCTTTTTTCTAATTCTTTCTTGCCTCGGCTTAAGTTTTTTGACTGCCTGTGCCAATGTGATTCCGCCCTGCAACGCCAAAACCAGCCCTCCCAGCACTGAATTCCGAAACACCAAATGGGAGCTAGTTCGCTGGAATCTCGCACCTAATGCCAGAGGCGAGGTTCGTGCCAGACAAATTCCTCAGGGTGACAATAGCAACCCAATCCAAATCATCTTTGATGTCAATGGTGAACATGTGAGTGGGTCTACAGGATGCAATCGCTTTACTGCTCGCATTACTGAAGATGCCAGAGGCTTTACGCTGGATCAAATAGCCGCTACAAAGATGGCTTGCACACCACAACGCATGGAGCTAGAGAATGACTTTCTCTATGAATTAAATGATTACCGCTCGATTGTGCGCAATGGCGATCAGCTACTGATGATTGGCGTGGATCGTCAAGTCTTAAGCTTTATGCAAAAAAGTAGTATTCCAAAATAAAATACCCTTTATCGCAATTGAAATTCATCACTGAAAGTCTGAATGAAAAAGTACAAACTCCTATTCTGCTCACTCGGATTGTTTTTTCCGGGGACTGGCTTGAACTGTTTTTATTTGCAAGGACTTAAATCCTTCTGGGGTTGGGCTCAACTATTTTCATTTATTGGTGGAATTGCTGGTTGGCTGATTCTCAAAGACTCGCAATTTAATTCTGCGCCTGGTTGGGTTCTCATCACCTTTGGCTTTATCAGCTTCGAGGCGAGCTGGCTAACCACCATAGCTTATGGTTTACGTGCTGATGAAAAGTGGGATGCAGAATTTAATCCAAACATAGATCCGAGCAAAGCAACTAAATCAGGCTGGCCGGTTGTATTAACTGTGATCTTTTCTTTAGTATTTGGCGCTGGCGTCATGATGACCTTCCTCGCCATTGCCTTTGAGCAATTCTTTATTTCACAGCTTCAGGAAGCAAGAAAGCTATCCCAGTAATGCAGATAGCTTTTTGAATGGTGGTGACAGTTTTTTAAATCCTAAAACTGTTCCGCTGTCAGCGCATTAGTGGAATGCCCGCTCTCTAGGATCGAGGTTGCTAGAGCTTGAGATTGTGGCAATAGATTTTCTGCAAAGAAGCGAGCAGTAGCAATCTTGGCATCATAGAAATTCGGGTCGCCTGCACGCAACTCTTGGGCAGCAAGTAAGGCACGTGCCATTTGCCAGGCACCCAATACCAAGCCACATAAACGTAAGTAAGCAAAGCTACCGGCGTACACAGCCTTAATATCTGTCTTAGCATTTGCCACAATAAACTCAACAGCAGATTCAAAAGCAATTCGTGCCGCGGTTAATTGCTTCTGCACTGCTTTTGCATCTGCGGTGCCACTGCTTGCGAGATCTTTTTCAGTTTGCTGAATTTTTTCAGAGAATAGTTTTGCAGTTGCGCCACCATCACGCACCGTTTTTCTACCAATCAGATCATTTGCCTGAATAGCTGTAGTGCCCTCATAGATTGTCAGAATACGAGCATCACGATAATGTTGCGCTGCGCCTGTCTCTTCAATGAATCCCATGCCACCGTGCACTTGCACACCGAGGCTAGCCACCTCAATCGACATTTCAGTTGAGAACCCTTTCACAATCGGCACCAGAAATTCATAAACTGCTTGACTCTGCTTGCGAGCGGCTTCATCAGGGGATGCATGTTGGGCATCATATGCAGCAGCCGCGTAATACGCCAAGGCTCTAGATGCCTCGATATAGCCGCGCATAGTCATCAGCATCCGCTTTACATCTGGCTGATGAATAATTGCTACAGGACCTGGAGAGCCAGCTAGATCACGACTTTGCACTCGGTCTTTGGCATACTGCACCGCTTTTTGATAGGCACGCTCTGCAACCGCAATACCTTGCATACCCACTGCAAAGCGAGCTGCATTCATCATCACGAACATATACTCCAGCCCACGATTTTCTTCGCCTACTAAATATCCAGTTGCACCACCATGATCGCCAAACTGTAAGACTGCAGTTGGGCTAGCCTTAATGCCAAGCTTGTGTTCAATCGAGACACAGTGAACATCATTACGCTCACCAAGTGAGTCATCTGCATTCACCAAGAACTTCGGCACCACAAATAAAGAAATACCTTTCACACCTTCTGGAGCATCTGGCGTTCTAGCTAATACGAGATGGACAATATTCTTTGCCATGTCGTGCTCACCATAGGTGATGTAGATCTTGGTGCCAAAAATTTTGTATGCGCCATCAGTTTCAGGCACAGCACGAGCACGCACCATTGATAGATCAGAGCCCGCTTGAGGCTCCGTGAGACACATGGAGCCAGTCCACTCCCCAGAAATCATCTTCGGCACATAGCGCTCTTGCAACTCAGGGCTTGCTGCAGTTAACAAAGCCTCAATTGCACCATCGGTCAGCATTGGGCATAAAGCAAACGATAGGCTAGCCGAATGAACCATCTCAAAACATGCAGTTGCAATGAGCTTTGGTAAGCCTTGACCACCAAACTCTGCAGGATGAACAACGCCCTGCCAACCTGCTGCAGCAAATTGCTCAAAAGCATCTTTAAAGCCAGGTGTAGTTGTAACGATGCCATCCTTTAAAGAGCTAGGATTTTGATCACCGGCCCAATTAAGGGGTGCTACAACGTCTTGATTGAATTTGGCAGACTCTTCCAAAATTGCTGGGGCTAAATCGACATCAGCTCCAGCCTCAGCATAGGAAGGATAAGAAACAACCTGAGACAGCCCCGCTAGCTCGTTCATCACAAATAGCATGTCTTTTACTGGGGCTACATAAGGCATAAGTATTCCTATGAATTAGGTGTAAAGATAGTTAAGGGGATGTCTTAGACAAGCAAGTTAGTTAGTTCAGGTACAGCGGTATTTAAGTCAGCAACGAGACCATAATCAGCAACACTAAAGATTGGTGCTTCTGGATCTTTGTTAATCGCTACGATCACCTTAGAGTCCTTCATTCCAGCTAAATGCTGAATAGCGCCAGAGATACCTACTGCAATGTACAACTGTGGAGCAACAATCTTGCCAGTCTGGCCTACTTGATAGTCGTTTGGAACATAACCAGCATCCACTGCAGCGCGCGATGCGCCTAGGGCTGCACCTAGCTTGTCAGCCAATGGCACAACGATCTCTTGATACTTCTCGCCAGAACCTAAACCACGACCACCCGAAACGATCACTTTGGCGGCAGTCAATTCAGGGCGATCTGACTTAGTCAACTCGCGACCCACAAAAGATGATTTGCCAGAAACCTCAGCAGCCGTTTGCTTTTCTACTGCAGCAGATCCACCGCTTGCAGCAACTGGATCAAAACCGGTTGTACGAACAGTAATTACTTTGATAGGGTCAGCGGATTGCACAGTAGCAATCGCATTGCCGGCATAAATCGGGCGCTCAAAAGTATCAGTCGAGACAACCTTAGTGATATCCGATAACTGTGCAACATCTAACTTTGCAGCCACCCTTGGTAAAACATTCTTACCATTGGCAGTTGCTGGAGCCAAGATGTGGCTATATCCGTTAGCAATCGAAAGAATCTGCGCAGCTAAAGGCTCCGCCAGTTGATCGGCTAATGATGCAGAATCTACCTGAATCACTTTACGCACACCAGCAATTTGGGCAGCAGCCGAAGCGGCAGCATCAGCGCCACTACCAGCTACTAATACATCTACCTCAGGGGAACACTGTAAAGCGGCTGCTACCGCATTGAGCGTGGCTGCCTTTAAGGATTGATTATCGTGTTCAGCAATAACAAGTGCGGCCATTTAAATCACCTTCGCTTCATTTTTAAGTTTATCTACCAAAGCCGCTACATCAGCTACCATCACACCGGCAGAGCGCTTGGGTGGCTCTTCTACTTTGAGGGTTTTAAGACGTGGGGCAATGTCTACACCAAGATCTTCGGGTTTTACAATTTCCAAAGTCTTTTTCTTCGCCTTCATGATGTTTGGCAAAGTTACATAACGCGGCTCATTTAAACGCAAGTCAGTAGTAATAACCGCAGGTAAGGTAATCGCGATTGTTTCTAAGCCACCATCTACCTCGCGAGTCACACTTGCTTTACCGTCTGCAACCACTACTTTGGAAGCAAAAGTGGCTTGCGGAATATCCATCAAGCTCGCCAGCATCTGTCCAGTCTGATTGCTATCGTCATCAATTGCTTGCTTACCCAAAATTACAATCTGCGCTTGTTCTTTTTCAGAAAGGGCTTTCAGAATTTTCGCAACTGCTAAAGGCTGCAACTCGGCATCAGTTTCTACCAAGATAGCGCGATCAGCGCCAATTGCTAAAGCAGTACGCAATGTTTCCTGACATTGCGTTGGGCCGGCAGAAACTACTACTATCTCAGTCGCAACGCCTGACTCCTTGAGTCGAACCGCCTCTTCCACTGCAATCTCATCAAAAGGATTCATACTCATTTTGACATTCGCCAAATCGACACCGGAGTTATCTGATTTAACTCGAATTTTGACGTTGTAATCAACGACACGCTTTACTGCGACTAAGATTTTCATGCTGAATTCTCTATTTTTGAGTAACTTTTCTATTTTATCCGTCTAGCACCAATTAGAGTTAGACGTCGATTGCTGAAGCGGATCCTGCCTGCTTACGCAATTCAAACTTCTGAATCTTGCCGGTAGAGGTCTTTGGTAGCTCACAGAAAACAATGGCTCTTGGAACCTTAAAACCAGCCAGATGCTGCTTGCAATGAGCGATGATGTCAGCGGGCGTCACTTCCATACCCGGCTTGATCTCCAAAAATGCGCAAGGTGTCTCGCCCCACTTATCGTCGGGCTTGGCAACCACTGCAGCTGCCATCACTGCTGGATGACGATAGAGAACATCCTCAAGCTCCACAGAGGAAATATTTTCACCACCAGAAATGATGATGTCCTTGCTACGATCTTTCATCTTGATATAGCCATCAGGGTTCATCACTGCTAAATCACCAGAATGAAACCAGCCTCCCTCAAAGGCCTCTTTAGTTGCCTTCTCATTCTTGAGGTAACCCTTCATGGCGATATTGCCCTTAAACATAATTTCGCCCATGGTCTCACCATCAGCAGGCACAGGCTTAAGAGTCTCAGGATCAAGAACGGCAATTGCTTGTTGCATGTGATAACGAACACCTTGACGGGCATTGAGGCGAGCCCGCTCACCAATATCTACCTCATTCCACTCATCCTGCTTTACACAAACTGCTGCAGGACCGTAGACCTCAGTTAATCCGTAGACGTGCGTCAAATCAAAACCGAGCTTTTCCATGCCCTCAATAATCGAAGCTGGAGGTGCGGCGCCTGCGATTAAACCCTTCACTCCAGGAGGTACACCCTCCTTTAATTCATCGGGAGCATTGACTAATAGGTTATGCACAATGGGAGCCGCACAGTAATGCGTAACACCGTGCTCTTTAATGGCAGCAAAAATATGTTGCGCATCAACGCGACGTAGACAGACATTAATACCTGCACGAGCAGCTATCGTCCAGGGGAAGCACCAACCATTGCAATGGAACATGGGGAGTGTCCAGAGATAAATAGGGTGCTTATTAATATCCCAATCCAAAATATTCGAGACAGCATTAATCGCTGCGCCACGATGGTGATACACCACACCTTTTGGATTGCCGGTAGTTCCTGATGTGTAATTGAGGCAAATGGCTTGCCACTCATCCGCAGGGACTTGCCATGCAAACTGGGGGTCGCCCTCAGATAAGAGCTTCTCATAAGTCAGTGTGCCTAACTTCTCACCAGGAACATCAAACTCTTTTTCCTCGACATCAATTACTAAAAACTCACGGCCACTTTCTTTCTTGGCGATCTCAAGGGCTTTTTTCATCACCCCTGAAAATTCGGGATCCACCATCACCACTTTTGCCTCACCATGATTCAACATAAAGGCAACTGACTCTGGATCAAGGCGGGTGTTTAAGGCATTCAATACCGCTCCAGCCATCGGGATTCCGAAGTGCGCCTCAACCATTGGGGGTGTATTAGGCAACATCACGGCAACGGTATCACCCAAGCCAATTCCATGCTTTTGCAGAGCGCTTGCTAGGCGACGACAACGATCATAAGTCTGACTCCAAGTCTGGCGCAGCTTGCCATGAACGATTGCCAAGCGATCTGGATACACCTGGGCCGATCGCTCAAGAAATAATAGTGGGGTAATCGGAGTGAAGTTGGCTGAGTTTCGCTCTAAACCTTGCTCAAAAATATTAGCCATATGCGCCTTAAATATTGGTCTTTTTTTAATCTGAACTTCTAATTTCAATTAGATATCTGCGAGTGCTTTCACATGCGCAACCACGCTGCGGCCTAAAGCAGAAAGGTTATAGCCACCCTCTAGGCAACTGACAATGCGACCTTGAGCATATTGGTTTGCAACCTCTTTAAGCTGCTTAGTCATCCAAGCATAGTCATCCTCTACCAAGCCCATCTGCCCCAAATCATCCTCACGGTGAGCATCAAAGCCTGCAGAGATGATGATGAGCTCTGGCTCAAAGTCTCGTAAACGAGGCAACCACTGCTCTTCCACTATCGAGCGAACAACATCACCACGTGTAGATGCAGGAAGCGGAACATTTACCATATTGTTTGCCCCATCTAAGCCGCTGTAGGGATAAAACGGGTGCTGAAAGAAACTACACATCAGCACATTAGGGTCATTAAAGAACGCTGCTTCAGTACCATTACCATGATGAACATCGAAGTCAATAATGGCGACACGCTCAATGCCATACTCTTCCATCGCATATCGTGCTGCTACGGCAACATTATCAAAAACACAAAATCCCATAGAGCGGGTTGGCTCCGCATGGTGACCTGGCGGGCGCACCGCACAAAACACATTTTCAACTTCACCCTTCATAACCGCATCTACACCGGCAATGGCCGCACCCGCAGCACGCAAAGCGGCACTCCAAGTATGAGGGTTCATAATAGTGTCACCATCGAGCATGAAGTAACCGCTAGCAGGCGAACGCTCTTTAACAAAGGCGATATGATCTGGGCTGTGAACTAACTCCAATTGGTCTTCAGTTGCTAATGGCGCATCTAAATGATGCAGAAAGCGATCTACACCACTGCGAATCAGTTGATCATTAATTGCCTGAATGCGCTCTGGGCACTCGGGATGATGACTACCCATCTCATGCTTTAGAAAGTCTGGATGAGTTATGTATCCTGTTGTCATTACTAGAAATCCTCAATAGCAAAACTATTATTTTTATAATTTAATTAAACCTAGCAGAACATCAAAAACCCACTTTCTTATCCATGAATTTTCGCATCTCCAATCTCACATCAATACTATTCACAACCCTACTGCTAGGGGCATGCTCCAGCATCCCCACTCAGCAAGTTAGCCCTACAGAGACTATCGTAAACCAGTCTGAAGATGTCGCAACAGAAGCCCGTTTTAGCCAAAATCTCAATGAATTAATCGCTCAAATTGCCCAAACCCAAGGAATCCCTCAGACCAGCCTTGAATTAGGCTTCTCTGATGCTAAAACGATCCCCTCCATACGCAAATTGGTATTACCCCCATCGGGCAGCTTTAAAAAGAATTGGGTCGCCTATCGCAAGCGTTTTATTGAGCCAGTTCGCCTGAAAGCTGGCAAGGTCTTTTGGGAGCAAAACCAGGCATTCTTAAGCAAGGTTGAGCAAGAATCAGGCGTCCCAGCCGAAATCATCGTCTCCATTATTGGTATTGAAACCATTTATGGCCGTCAAACTGGTAATTACCGGGTCAAGGATGCACTTTCTACATTAGCTTTTAGCTACCCAGATACACCCAACAAAGCCAGTCGAGAGCAGCTCTTTAAAGACCAACTGCAAGAACTCATCTTGATGTGCTGGACTGAAGGGGGTGGCAGCTTGCCCGCCAATAATAGTCAGCAAGGATTGAATCAAACTCGCTTTAATGCCTGCCTGAATCAGAACAGCTCCTATGCTGGTGCGATTGGCCTGCCACAGTTCATGCCAAGTAGTATTCGCAGCTTCGCAGTAGATGGCGATGGTGATGGGCGCATTGACCTTAAACAAAGTCCTAAGGATGCTATTGCTAGCGTGGCTAACTTTATGAGAAAGCATGGCTGGCAACCTGGCATGCCGATTTACTTCCCTGTGCAGGAAGGGGCAGTCAGTGAGGCGAGAGCGCTAGCAGATGGAGAGCCACAACTCAAATACTCGGTTCAAGAGCTCATCGCAAAAGGCATCCTCACTAAAGAGCAAGGCGATCTTCAGGCTGGGGGTGTTGAACCACAAAGCAAGGCCCTCATTGTTGATCTACCTTACCCCGACAAAGATGGTGGTGATCAGGTTCGTTACGTAGTTGGACTTAATAATTTTCTGACGATTGTGCAATACAACCGCAGTTACTTTTACGCACAAAGTGTTGCTGAGTTTGCAGAAGTGCTAGGCTATAAAAATCAAAGCGTAGTTCCCACTACCGCAAGCAAAGCGAAGTCAGAAACAAAGTCAGGAGAACCGGTCAAACCTAAACCGAAGAAGCCTGCTAATAAGAAAAAACAGAAACAGGCTTAATAGCTTAGATTGGATGTATTACGCTGGGAAAACTCCAGTAGAAAGATAACGGTCGCCACGGTCGCAGACAATAAAGACAATCGTGGCATTTTCTACTTGGCGAGCAATTCGTAAGGCAACAACCAAAGCCCCGCCAGCTGAAATACCGCAGAAGATACCCTCTTCAGCAGCAAGGCGACGGGCCATTTCTTCAGCATCTGCCTGGCTTACATACTCAATACGATCAACCTTGTCGCCCTGATAAATCTTTGGCAGATACTCTGGAGCCCATTTACGAATACCAGGAATCTGCGAACCCTCTTCAGGTTGCGCACCAATAATCTGAATAGCGGGATTCATGGACTTGAGATAAGTAGAGACCCCGGTAATAGTTCCAGTAGTACCCATCGCGGAAATGAAATGAGTTACTTGACCATCTGTATCGCGCCAGATTTCCGGGCCAGTAGTCTCGATGTGAGCACGTGGGTTATCCGGATTTGCAAATTGATCTAACAATCTACCGCGGCCCTCTTTTTGCAATTGCAGTGCATAGTCACGGGCAAACTCCATACCCCCAGAGGCTGCCGTCAGAATTAATTCAGCTCCATAGGCAGCCATACTTTGTCGACGCTCAATACTTTGATTCTCGGGCATCACCAAAACCATCTTGTAGCCCAACATCGCAGCAGTCATGGCTAAAGCAATACCAGTATTACCGCTAGTTGCTTCAATGAGAGTGTCGCCAGGCTTGATTTCACCTCGCTCTTGAGCACGAAGGATCATCGACAGCGCAGGCCGGTCCTTAACCGACCCCGCTGGATTATTACCCTCCAACTTTCCTAGAATCAGATTACCTTTTAAATCGTTATCAGCGCCAGGAATACGTTGCAAACGAACCAGGGGCGTATTACCCACGGTCTGCGAAATAGTTAAGTAAGAAGGTGTGCTCATGAAACCATTTTAGCCATAAGCCAGGCTAGACGTAAAAGGGTTTAATTTCGGCGATTTCCTTCCGCACGATCCGCACTATGGCGAGAGCTAGTTTGACCACGAGGGCTGCGTCTACCAGCCTTGACTCCCTCTTTATTCGTCCTACCATGCGGTTCACGAAAGGAGCTGGGCGCCTCAATAGTTAAGCCGTTATCCACCATCTTTTCAACTGATTTCATACCAATGCCACGTACGCGTTTTTGTAAATCATTAGCATCCTGAAAATGCCCGCCATCTAAACGCTCCGCAATAATGGTTTTCGCTTTCGAAGGTCCGATACCTTTGATACTCTCCAGCTCAGACTGGGTGGCCGTATTGACGTTAATTGGTGAGGCTGAAGATAAAGCTGAGACAGCCACCAATACCGAAAATACTAAGGACTTTAATAATTGATTCATGTAATCTCCATCGGTTAATAAAAAATCCACTCACACGAAGTGCAAGTGGATCAGTTACAACGAATGGATCTAAAAAAGGTTTACTATTTTCTGTGAATGACGTGAGAATCGGAAATCAATTACGGATCACTAAGAAGATGCTTATTCAGGCTTAGTGGCTCAGGATAAATTGGGCTGCACGCTTGATAAGCTCATCCTCAGTTTGATTAAAGCCATGATAAGCAAAAGATTCACAGACGTTACCTTCACTCACACCACCTTCCATAATCTCAAGGCGAGAAACTAAACCTGCTCGCCTACCCTCAATTAAATTTCTAGATGCTGAAATTGGCGTACCACGACAAGCATCATCTTGATGGTGTATTGCGAGTACCGGCAGATTAACTTCCTCATTTATTGTTGCAGTTCTAACCGTACCCGCAACAATAATCCCGGATAGGAGGTTTGCAATCTGAGGGGATTTGTTTACAAAATTACTAGCCGTTGATGTTCCCATGCTGTGGCCAAAAATCCAAATGGGCAACCTAGTTCTAGACCGATAAAAAGCAATAGTCTCTGCCACCCGCTGAAGGTGATCTTCTCGATCCCTCTTATCCCCACGTTTCAGATCTCCTAAATCATAAGGAGTGTCTACTAAAACGGCATCAATTTGATATTGGGCCCACTGGTCTACAGATCTAACAAAAGTATGCCTGCTCCGGATTTGACCATCCTCCCGGATATGCAATTGGCCACCACCCCCAGGATAAAGCAGCACCAATGCTTTAGGTTGATGAGCCTGAATGAAGAGCGTACGCGTAGGCTTTTCATCAGAATGGGGTATATCTAGAACTTGAGAAAATACCCCATTAGAAATCAGGCATAAGAAAAGCCAAGCAGATAGTCTAATTACCAATGATTCCCTTAAGACCAGTGTAAATCGAAACTGCAGTAGTGCCGAGTGCAACAATAGTTCCACCATACTCCTGCAATTTCTTCATCATTCCATGTAGGCTAGTCGGAGAAATTCGACCTTCACCCAAACCACTGACAACTGCCTTCAGGAAAGGATTAATCAATGCAGTCCTGAGATGACGCTGCTTGCTGGCATAGGCAACACCACCAAGCAACATGCCTGTCAAAAAGCTAAAGGCAATACTAGCGGCATACTCCAAGACCTCACGCCACTCAAAAGCATTCTGTGGCCATATTGGCGAATGATCGACCAGGCCGGTCATCCAACTCATTCCAATTACAGAAGCTATTGCCAAAAATACGACCCCCATAAACCATTGGAATAAGCTTCTTGGCGCACTCTTAAATAGGAAGTAACCAAAGGGTAATGGCAACACCATAGAAATCAAGCGCAGATACAACGGCTTCGTATCATAAATAATCGTAATTAATCCATGCGCAGCCAATAAAAGCAGAAGAGGAATACCGATATATAAAATCACATCCAAAAACGATAGCAATAAACCTCTCGGCTCAGCTTGTTTTTGAGCCTGCTCATCAAGCAATAATTGAAGCTCAGCAATTCGATGTTCGTATGCTTCTTGATTGGGGATTTCTTCAAGGCGTCTTTCAAGCTCGGCCACTTTTGCCATCATTGGCTTAAATAGATATAAATCGCGAGTGCAAACCTTACAGACTGCAGCCTCCTCAGCAACCTCAGAAAGACAGTAAGGACAATTCATTACTTACTTACCAC
Source organism: Polynucleobacter sp. AP-Jannik-300A-C4 (assembly GCF_018688335.1). Classification (NCBI taxonomy): domain Bacteria; kingdom Pseudomonadati; phylum Pseudomonadota; class Betaproteobacteria; order Burkholderiales; family Burkholderiaceae; genus Polynucleobacter; species Polynucleobacter sp. AP-Jannik-300A-C4. The sequence goes on from NZ_CP061316.1 coordinate 1,450,753, forward strand.
TAAGGTAAACACTGAATTTGTCTCACGACCGTCGACATCTTTGACGCTTACGCGAATAGTGTGACTACCTGGCGGCACATCCGCTTTTGCGAAGTCAATACCAGATGCGCTAATGGCATTTTTTAATCTTGGTGTTAAATCCACGAAAGGTGACTTCATATAAACCACTTTTATAGAAGCAGGGTCAATCTTTCCCTCGCCACGCGCCTCAAAGTTCACCTTAAAATCAATTGGCGAGTTCACTGGAGTATCCGCTTCCGGAGAAACCAACTTCACAGAGGGGCCACGAGAAATACCTCTTGTAGCTAAAGTGCCGGACGCCGCAGGTAAGGCGGCCTCCTTGGCGCTGATGAGCGGAGCCGCACTTGCCAATCCGGCAAAAAATATAAAAGCCGAAGTGCATAAGATTTGAATAAGTTTCATCATGATTCCAAAAAAAGAAAAATCTGTAGTAGTGAGATCTTAAATCAATCGCCCACAACTACAAATGGTGCCCAAAAAAGAGGGTGCGCATAGGAGTACTTCATAGTACCGCCCTCCTTCATACCCCCTTGATCCACTTGATTGAGCATTGACTGTCGTAAAGCCTCCGACTTGGTAATACCCTGGGTTTGTTGCTGACGCTTAAAAAGATCCGTCATTAGCTGCCGAGATGCAACAGAATCTACTGGCCAATTAGACACGAGTAGAGCTTTTGCACCCGCAAAGAAAAAGGCTCTACCCAAGCCTGAAACTGCCTCAGATCCTGACCCCTCTCCTGCAGCTGTATTACAGGCAGAGAGAACCACCCAGTCGGCATCCAACTTTAAGGCAATTACCTTATCCATTGTCAGCAAGCCATCATCTTTATCTCCCGTAACATCCGGGGATGACAAAGCAAGCGCAGGTTGCGTCAAGCCATTGAGCTCGCCTGGGACCAAACCGTGGGTCGAAAACATGACAACCTTACGATCCGATAAATCCATTGACGTGACCTGTTTTACGCTAGCCTGTTTATGCAAGAAAATATCACCAGGTTCAGCGCCCACTACCTTGCCTATCTCCTCGATCTCTAAACTGGTATCTGGCAAACGCGGTAACAACGCTAACTCAGCTGAGCTAACTCCAGCCGTTTTAGGTGCGCTTCGAAGCTTCAGTGGAATACCCCGAGTAGCCAGTTGAGTTGACTTCATTTGCTTTTGGGCACTCTTCTCTTGTTCGCTACTAAAGTAAGGGTCTCCAAAACCAACAAAGCTCTTACGATTCGGATTTCCATCAGGCAGACTACGAAGCGCAGTCAATGCAGTTACAGAAGGAATTTGAGCGATCGCAATCTCTTTTGTAAGCCAAGGTATTGACTTGTAACCAGAAAAAGCAATTGCACCCCCCTTTGAAGGCTGAACAGATGCTTGAGTAACTAACAATGAGAGTGGTAGCTGTCCAAGCTCTGCATGAGGAACTACCAACATTACCTTTTTACCCTTAAAGCTAGCTTCCACCGGCGCTAATAGCTCTTGATATAGCTTGTGTGCGAGCATGACATCAAATGGCGGGATTTCATCAATAGTTGACACTCCGGGATCAAGTGCCTTACGTAATTGTGCGACCTGCTTTGCCATTTGCTGACGGCCAATAGCCAACTGAGAAAATTGAGGTGGGCCTTGCTTACTGATGGCCCAAACATATCCCACATTCTCAGCAAAATACCAAGAAACCAGAACTTCATCCGGCCTCAGCAAACGTTGCGTCCGCTCAACTGAAGCTGGCTTAGGCTCAACAAGCTCAGCATATTCCGGAAATTTTTTTTCAATCTCCTTCTTCAAAGCCTCACGCTGAGATTTGAATGAGATGATATCGGCGCGAACCCTTTCCTGAACAGAGGGTAGCTGTTGATCTGGCGATGCAGAGCGTAAGCCTGTGAGCAATTCAGATAAGGTATTAATTCTTCTTTGCAAATCCTGCTCTTGTCTCGCAAGGTTTGCCAATTGTGGATCTTTAATGCTTGCTCGAGCCGCACTTGCTGTTAGGGCTCTTTGAACGCCGCTTCCTCTTGCAATGTCGGCAATCTGAAAAGCTTGTGCTGCAGCTGAAACTGCCTGAGCTGGATCTGTCTTCGCAGTATGTGCCAAGGCTGCTAGATAATTCTCCAAAAGGAAAGTCATGCGCTGTTGTTGCTTTACGCTAGTTGTATCATTTTCTGCATCATTACGTGCTTGATCTATCAAAATAGGTATAGAGGCTTTATAAGCAATGTCAGCCTCTGACCACTTACCCTCAGACTGAAGGCTTACGGCCTCAAATGCGCGCACCATTGCAATGCGTGGCGAGTTTTTATCGGAGGAAGATTCAAGTCGCTTAAGCATTCCATCAACCATCTCAAAGGCTTGTTGAGACTTACCAGTTTTGAGCATTGCCAAAACCCAATCCAGGTCACCAAATTGATAGCTTTTTGCCATTTCAGGATCAGTCTTAATTGCGGAGGCCATCTCTTCAAACACTTGATTAGCCTCAGCATATTTACCATCCGCTACAAGTGCCGTACCAAGCGATCTTTGTGCTGAGGCGAGGGTAGTATTTGCGCCCGTTGCACCCGCGGCCTTGACGGTACTCAATGCAGCTCTCGACAAAAGCACTGCCTCAGCATACCTTCCCTGCTCATTCACTATGACAGCAAGACTTCTGAGACCCCGTGCAACCTCAATTGAGTTAGAGCCAAAACTTGAGAGAGAAAGCGTGATTGATTTTCGAGCGTAGAACTCAGCATCAATTAATTTTCGCTGCCTGAGTAAAACGTTAGCTAAGTTTAATTCTCGATTGGAAATTTGGGTGACATAAACTCGGGGGTTATTGGAAGCATCCGTAGCTGTCCTAACGTCACTCCCAACAACATCAACTTTTGATGAACTATTTTTAACTTTTTCGTACTGTATCTCCAGTAAATGCAGTGTTTTTCTAAGAGAGCGTTCGCTCTCTAGCCATTGACCCTGACCGGAAAAATAAATTCCGCGAGCACTTTCATATGCACCCTCCCAGTTAGATCCGAACTCCATATAAGCCCGTGATCTCTTCAGGGTGCTTAATGTTCCATCCATCGCATCTAATGTTTTTTTTGCTGCTTCAAAGTTACCTGAATTGACATAGTAGGTGAGCAACAGTCTGCCCATGGTCATTTGAAAACCGGTCAAATTGGGTAAAGCTGATGCTTGATAGGCTTGAGCCTTTTGAATAATAGCAATTGCTTTTGACTGCTTACCAACTGAATTTTCGAGTACGCTCAGAGTAATTAAGTCATTCAAATGCAAGCGAGGAGTAGTTGAAGGGTATTGATTTACTGCAATTTCTAAATTTTTCAATGCCTCACCAGTGTTTCCGAGGTCTTCGTATGCGGCCGAACGTCTAGTGTAAAAATGGTTTAGAACTTCATTATCCTGCGATGTCGGCAACTGCTCTGCAACCACTTTTTTAGCACGCTCTACGATGGCGAGATCAGGTTTAGTTTGCTCAACTAATCTTAGAATATCTTTTATATCCCTCGGAGGCGCTTTAATTGTCTGCACATCAACATCCACCTCATCCTTGCCTGGCACTGCAAATGCAATGGTTGAGACCAATTGAATACCGCAAAACAGAATGAGTGCCAAGAATAAAGGGGGCTTACGCATCGAAAAATGTCCTAATATTTATAAGGAATATGGTAGCTTAGATGGCAAGGCCATGCGCAAAGCCCAACTTAGTGGTTTGCCTAGGACAACCAGGAAATACACTATTAACGGTGTTTTATTTGCTTTCTAGAGGGCTAGCCAAGAAATCAGCATTGGCTTCTAACCATTCTATATAGCGGCCAACGCCCTGCTCTACATTCAGGAAGGGCTCTGAGTATCCAGCAGCTCTTAGCTTAGTCAAATCAGCTTGTGTGAAACACTGGTATTTACCTTTAAGCGCGTCCGGAAATGGGATGTATTCAATCGCCTTTTCCTTAACCAACTCTTCCAGGCTTGCAGGATTCGCTTTATCAATTTTGCGCATCGCGTTTGCTACCGCATGAGCAACGTCATTGAATGGCTGCGCGCGACCACTACCGAGATTGAAGATGCCGCTGATTTCTGGATGATCCAAGAAAAAGAGGTTCACCTTCACTACATCTTCTACCGAGACAAAGTCACGACTTTGTTCGCCAGCGCCATAACCACCATATTCACCAAACAGCTTTACTTTGCCATTGGCCTTGTATTGATGATATTGATGAAAGGCTACGGAGGCCATGCGACCTTTGTGGGATTCACGTGGGCCATAGACATTGAAGTACCTAAATCCAACCACTTGAGCGGCATTGGATTTTTCAGCAAAACGCTTACGCATTACTTGGTCAAATAAAAACTTAGAATAGCCATAAATATTCAATGGTTTCTCATGCTCACGGCTTTCAACAAAAACATCCGATCCACCATAAGTAGCTGCAGAAGAAGCGTAGAGTAGTTGCACTTTTTGTTCTGTACAGATATCGAGCAAGTCCATGGTGTAGCGGAAATTATTCGCCATCATAAAGATGCCATCAGTTTCCATCGTATCGGAGCAAGCCCCTTCATGAAACACCGCCCTGACCTTACCAAAACGACCGCTTCTAAATGCTTCTAGAAACTCATCCTTATCAAGATAATCAATGATGTCTAGATCGGCCAAATTACGATACTTATCCGCAGGACGTAAATCATCTACGGCAATAATATTTTTCTCGCCTCGCGCATTGAGCGCTTGAACAATATTGGCACCGATAAATCCAGCAGCGCCAGTTACGATAATCGTCATTGCAATTCCTCAGAAGTAACGGTGGCTGTTCCCAACTTGCCAACCACAATACCACCAGCTCGATTAGCTAAAGCCATAGCTCTTTCCAGGGGCCAGCCAGCTGCTAGCGCCACTGCCAGCGTACCAATGACAGTGTCACCTGCACCAGACACATCAAATACTTCGCGTGCCTGTGCTTTTACGTGACTCACACCAGCCTCAGTAAATAAACTCATACCCTCTTCAGAGCGAGTCAAGAGAAGCGCTTCCAGATTTAATGATTTTCTAAGATCTTGAGCTCTCTTTGTGAGATCTTCTTCGCTGGTCCACTGACCAACTACCTGACGTAATTCACTGCGGTTAGGTGTGAGCACGGTAGCACCGCGATATTTAGCGTAGTCATCACCCTTAGGGTCGACTAGGATCATTTTCTTTTGCGCTTTTGCCTGCTCAATCATCATGGCAACTTGTCCCAATGCGCCTTTGCCGTAATCAGACAAAATCACCACATCGGCATCGCCCACCAGCTTCTCATAACGCTCAAGTTTGTGCGCAAGCGCAGCCTCACTAGGCGCCTCTTCAAAGTCTAAACGTATCAATTGCTGCTGTCTTGCGATGACTCGTAACTTCACAGTAGTCGGAACTTTGCTGTCGATTTCCAGCTGACTATCGACACTGCTTGATTTCAACAGGTCTGTGACGCGGCGTCCGGGCTCATCGTCTCCAATTACACCTAAGATCGTTGTCTTTGCACCAAGGGCTGCAACGTTACGAGCCACGTTAGCAGCGCCGCCCAAACGCTCATCAATCTTACCCACTTGAACTACTGGTACAGGAGCCTCAGGAGAAATCCGATTTGTATCACCAAACCAATAGCGATCGAGCATGACATCACCCACCACTAATAGGCGGGCTTTAGAAAATTGTTCTCGGTTGGCTTTTTCCACGATGTAACTAATCTCTCTAATCTATCTAATCGGTTCTTTTGTAGCGCTAATTAATTATGACGACCAATACCTTGATACTCAATGCCTAATTCTTGCATAGCTTGCGGCTCATACAGATTACGGCCATCAAAGATGATCGGGTTCTTGAGCTTGGCTTTGAGAAGATCAAAATCAGGACTACGGAAGGCTTTCCATTCAGTCACGATGACTAGAGCATCAGCACCCTGAGTGGCTGCCATAGGGTCATCCACTAAAGTGACTTGTTTGAGGCCTTCAGGGTTGCCTTTAAAGTCCATATCGAGGCAATGCTTAGTTTCTGGCATGGCTACTGGGTCATGAGCCACAATCTGGGCACCACGCTTAACTAGCTCTTGAATAATCACACGACTTGGGGCTTCACGCATATCGTCTGTATTCGGTTTAAATGCTAAGCCCCACATGGCGAACTTTTTACCCTTCAGATCTGCACCAAAGCGTTTTTCAATCTTCTCTACGAGGATGTACTTTTGAGCTTCGTTCACCGCCTCGACAGCATCCAAAATCTTCAGATCACGACCATACTCAATTGCAGTCTTGGATAAAGCGGAAACATCTTTTGGAAAGCAAGAGCCACCATAGCCGGTGCCGGAGTACAAAAAGCCATAACCAATGCGTGAGTCTGAACCAATACCTTGGCGTACCGCTTCAATATCAGCACCTACTAAATCAGCCAGATTGGCTAACTCATTCATAAAAGAGATGCGAGTAGCTAACATGGCATTAGCTGCGTATTTAGTCAGCTCGGCACTTTTGACATCCATGTAATAGGTACGCTCATGGTGGCGATTAAATGGGGCATAGAGTTTGCGCATCTGCTCTTTAGCGCGCAGTCCCGCTGGGGTGCTTTGCGTTCCAATCACAATGCGGTCTGGGCGCATAAAGTCTTCTACTGCCGCGCCCTCTTTGAGAAACTCCGGGTTAGAAACTACGGAGCACAGTTCTGGTGAGAGGCCACGCTTTTCTAATTCCTCAGTAATTGCAGCAGAAACCTTATCGGCTGTACCCACTGGAACAGTAGATTTATCAACAATCACTTTAGGAGTCGTCATATGGCGACCAATATTGCGGGCTGCTGCTACGACGTACTGTAGATCAGCCGAGCCATCTTCATCAGGAGGAGTGCCAACCGCAATGAACTGAATATCGCCATGCGCTACAGAGGCGGCAATATCAGTAGAGAACTGCAAACGACCCGCCGCGCGATTGCGCTCAATCATCTCTTTGAGACCTGGCTCATAAATGGGTACGCCACCAGAGTTGAGAATCTCAATCTTCTTGGGGTCTACGTCTACACAAAAGATGTTATTACCCTGCTCTGCTAAGCAAGCTCCAGTAACAAGACCAACGTAACCGCTTCCAATGATGGTGACTTTCAAGATAGCTCCTGATAATTCGTATTAGATTAGTAATAGCAACTCAGATTACATTGAAGGGCCGCTAGGAACGGCTCCTTCACTACGTCTTGGGGAGTATGCCTCCCAATTGTTACAACCCGGGCACTGCCAGTAAAAACGTCGTGCACGGAAACCGCAATTGCCGCAGGTATAGCGGGCCAAACTGGTCGTGCGCTGCTTCAATAAACTGAGTGTTGCCTGTAAATCCGATACTCGCTCTGGTGTACCGTTACTTTCCGCTAAGGCCAAACGAGTCTCAGCCAACTTAGAAAGCGCACTTAAGCTTGGTGAATGCTGCATCACCTCAACCAGCATCACTTCAGCAGCTTGTGCCCCACGAATTTGAGTCATATGCTTTTGCACAATATCAAGCAACTCACCAGAAGCTTGGGTCTTTAACAATTCACAAAGGGCACTTAAGCCTTCATCTGCTTTATTTAGCGCAGCATGTGCTGCCATCCACCGATCTGCAAGTAAATGCATGTAAGCAGGATGTGTTTTCGCAATCACGGCCCACACTTCAATTGCCTGGGCTGGACGATCCATGGCAATCAGATAATCGCCTTGTAAAATTAGCGCACGGGCATGATGCGGAACTGCTTGCAAGGCCAATAGAACAGATTGCTCAACTTCTGGCAAATCCTTACGGCGCAGTGCTTCTTGACCTAACTCACAATGAAATTGCGCAATCTCCGTGTGATGCGATTTTCCTTGTAAGCCTGCGAGTTCACTAGCAGCAATAATGGCCTTCTTCCAATCTCGCTCGATCTGATACATCTCGAGCAGACTCTCTTTTGCAGGTGCCGCAAATTTACCTTCACCCACCCGATTTAAAGATGCTTCGGCTCGATCTAATAAACCAGCACGTAGGAAATCGCGGCCTAATTCATAAGCAGCATGGTCCCTATCACGTGGCTTCAAGTCATCTCGATTCGCCAAGTGTTGGTGTACTCGAATGGCGCGCTCAGTCTCACCACGGCGACGGAACAAATTACCCAAAGCAAAATGAAGTTCAATGGTTTCAGGATCGAGCTGAGCAATCTTGACTAGAGTTTCAATCGCCTGATCTGGCTGCTCGTTTAATAAGAGACTTAAACCTTTAAAAGTTGAGCGTTGCTGACGCATACGCTCGCGCTCATCCATACGATTCTCAAGACGTAGATCCCAGCGCGAAGCCAGCCAGCCAATACCAAACATGACTGGTAATAACAGGAGCCAAGCGGTTGCAATCTGAATCATGCTGTGCAGAACTTAAATAAAAAAATGGTCCGAATGGACCACTGGATATGCGCTATGTGACTAGGCACCAGAACCCTCTTTAGGGCTCACTTGCTTTAGAGGCTTGTAGTCAACGCGCTCACGTAATTCTTTGCCGGGCTTGAAATGGGGCACCCGTTTTTCTGGGATCAATACCTTCTCACCAGATTTTGGATTGCGGCCAGTACGCGCAGGACGGTGATGCAAAACAAAACTGCCAACACCGCGCAACTCAATTCGCTTGCCTTCGGCTAAAGCGTGAGTCATGGTGTCTAGCAATGTTTTTACTGCCAACTCCACATCTCTAGGCAGTAGCTGGGGGAATTGTTCCGCCAAGCTCTCCACGAGTTCGGAGCGAGTAATTGCTTGTTGCTCTTGATCTGACATGATCTATCAATAAAAACCGCCGCTCTCCTAGTGGAAAGCGGCGATATTGATTTAGCCTTGATTGTCCAACTTCGCTTTTAACAAAGCACCCAAGTTGGTTGTGCCGGACTGCGCATCACCTTGGAGCTTGCTCATAGCGTCTTGTTGGTCAGAGCTGTCTTTAGCTTTGATTGAAAGATTGATTGCACGTGACTTACGATCAATATTAATGATCATAGCAGTCACAGTGTCGCCCTCTTTCAATACATTGCGTGCATCTTCAACGCGATCAGTTGAGATCTCAGAAGCACGTAAGTAAGCTTCAACTTCATCAGCCAAGTGAATAGTTGCACCCTTAGCATCAACAGCCTTCACAGTACCAGTTACAAGGCTACCCTTGTCGCTGACGGATGTGTAGTTATTGAATGGGTCGCCAGACAATTGCTTGATACCGAGAGAGATACGCTCTTTCTCAACATCAATGGCCAATACGGTAGCTTCAACTTCATCGCCTTTTTTGTATTTCTTAACAGCTTCTTCTCCTGGCTCATTCCATGAAAGGTCTGAGAGGTGAACTAAACCGTCGATACCGCCAGGCAAACCAATGAACACACCAAAGTCAGTAATAGACTTGATTGCGCCAGTCAGCTTGTCGCCTTTTTGCTGGCCACGTGAGAACTCTTCCCATGGATTTGCTTTGCACTGCTTGATGCCCAAGCTAATACGACGCTTGTCTTCATCAATATCCAGAACCATGACTTCAACTTCGGTTCCTAATGCAGTAGCTTTGCTTGGAGCAACGTTCTTGTTAGTCCAGTCCATTTCAGAAACGTGTACCAAACCTTCGATACCAGATTCGATTTCAACGAATGCGCCGTAGTCAGTCAGGTTAGTTACCTTACCGAATAAACGGGTGTTTGGTGGGTAACGACGAGCGATACCAACCCATGGATCATCGCCAAGTTGTTTCACGCCAAGTGAAACACGGTTCTTCTCTTGATCAAACTTCAAAATCTTAGCGGTAACTTCTTGACCAACAGTCAACATCTCGCTTGGGTGACGCACACGACGCCATGCCAAATCGGTAATGTGCAAGAGGCCATCAATACCACCGAGGTCCACGAATGCGCCGTAGTCAGTGATGTTCTTAACGATACCTTGAACAACGCTGCCTTCTTTGAGGTTAGACATCAACTTCGCGCGCTCTTCACCTTGGCTAGCTTCAACAACCGCACGACGTGACAACACGACGTTGTTACGCTTACGGTCAAGCTTGATAACCTTGAACTCCATCGTCTTACCTTCGTAAGGGCTGGTGTCCTTGATTGGGCGTGTATCAACGAGTGATCCAGGCAAGAATGCGCGGATACCGTTAACCATGACTGTCAAGCCGCCTTTAACCTTACCAGTAACAGTACCGGTAACGATCTCAGCTTGCTCGAGAGCTTTTTCCAAGTTCATCCATGATGCCAAGCGCTTAGCTTTGTCACGGGAAAGGATTGTGTCGCCATAGCCGTTCTCAAGAGCGTCAATAGCAACAGAAACGAAATCGCCAGGAGCCACTTCAATCTCGCCAGCGTCGTTATGGAATTCTTCAACAGGAATAAACGCTTCGGATTTCAATCCAGCGTTAACAACGACGAAGTTATGGTCGATGCGAAGGACTTCAGCCGAAATAACTTGGCCGGTCTTCATATTCGATCGGGTTAATGATTCTTCAAATAGTTCTGCAAATGATTCAGACATTTATATATTCACTTTGTGCCGCCAGAAGGCCTGACGGGTTAGGTTAAAAAAGCCCCAAGAAACACGCTAAATTAGAAAATCGCGTTGTAGAGTTCCTTAAGACGCCAAAACAACTTCTACTACTGTTTACTGCCCACCAAAAACTAAGCTATTTTCGATTGATACCAATCTAAAACCGTCTTAACCGCTTGATCTATCGATAATTCCGATGTTTCTAGCACCTTGGCTCCGTCTGCAACTAACAAAGGTGCAGCACCTCGACTACTGTCTCTGGCATCGCGCGCTTGTAAATCCTGCAGCAAGTCCTCTAGTTTAGCAGAAATTCCCTTAGCTATCAATTGCTTATACCGACGTTCAGCTCTGGCTTCAGCGGTTGCAGTGAGAAAAACCTTCAAAGCTGCATCGGGAAATATGACGCTTGCCATGTCACGGCCATCGGCCACTAGACCTGGAGAAGTCCTAAAACCATGCTGAACCCCAACCAAGGCCTGCCTAACCTCTGGATGCACTGCAATTGCAGATGCACGCAATCCAATCTCCTCAGTACGAATAGCATCAGTGACATCTTCAGAATTGAGCAGAATTTGGCCATTTTTGAAGGAAATCACCAGTTTTTTAGCCAAAATACCCAGTTCTGAGCCATTTTTGGTATCAATCGATGCTTTTTGACTTCCCAGGGCAACCAGTCGATACAAGGCCCCGCTATCCAAATAATGAAAGCCCAACTTTTCTGCCACCAAGGAGGCAACCGTTCCCTTGCCAGAGGCGGTAGGTCCATCAATCGCGATAACTGGAGGCAAGTTCATTAAAAGCAAGCTTTAGGAAACGACCTTTGCAAACTCAGCAAAGTAGGTGGGGAATGTTTTAGCAACACAATTAGGATCATTAATCTGTAGCGCATTAGGGCCAAAAGCGGCCAGTGAGAAACACATCGCCATGCGGTGATCATCATAAGTATCAATGCCCTCCGCAGGAGACTTCCAGTCAGTGGGTGACTGAGGGGCTTGCACCACGATGTAGTCAGTACCCTCCTCAACGATAGCACCCACTTTTTTCAACTCTTTCGCCATCGCTGCAATGCGATCGGTTTCTTTCACGCGCCAACTGGCAATATTGTTTAAGCGTGTTGGGCCTTCAGAAAACAGTGCAGCAACAGCAAGTGTCATCGCCGCATCTGGAATTTCCGTGCAATCAATGGTGATCCCGTTGAGCTTGCCATTCGCATTTTTGACGCCAGCAACTTCAATCCAATCTTCACCAGAAGAAATCTTGGCGCCCATTAATGCGAGTGCATCAGCAAAAGCAACATCGCCTTGAATACTCTCGCTGCCCACACCTAAAACGCGTACCGGTCCACCACCAATGGCGCCAAGCGCCAAGAAGTAAGAAGCAGATGATGCATCACCCTCAACCGATAAGGTGCCAGGACTTTGATAGACCGCGTCAGAAGTCTTAGCAGGGATTACAAATGACTGCGCATCCGGACAATCTACTTTGACGCCAAAGCGCGCCATGAGCTTGAGTGTGATGTCGATATAAGGGCGAGATATCAATTCACCAATCACTTCAATCCTAACGGGCTCTTTTGCTACCAAAGGCAAAGCCATCAACAAGGCTGTCAAGAATTGACTAGAGACATCACCGCGCACCTTGACAACATCCTTGATCTCAATATCCGCAGCAAGAATCTTGATCGGTGGATAGCCTTCTTGTAATTCGTAATCAATCTTTGCGCCGACTTGTCGTAATCCATCCACTAGATCCCGAATAGGACGCTCATGCATCCTTGGAACGCCAGATAAACGATAGTTGCCACCTTGCATTGCAAGTGCTGCTGTGAGCGGACGAATTGCCGTTCCCGCATTACCCATAAAAAGATCTGCGTTTTGTATGGGGAACTTACCACCGCAACCTTCAACCACACAAACTTTGTCGGCATGATCGATTACCGATAGGCCTAACTGGCGAAGCGCATTACGCATCACTTGCGTATCGTCAGCATCTAGTAAATTTTTAAGAATTGTCGTGCCTTTAGAAAGCGCTGCCAATAACAAGGCGCGATTCGAAATACTCTTAGAGCCTGGCAACACAATCGAGCCTTGAGCTCGCTTAAATGGACCAATCTGGATATCAGGCAAACCACTCATCAAAGTACATCCAAATCTTGACGCGCCTTACTGGCTTTATTAAATAACTTCTCTAAACCAGCACCATCATTTTCAGAAATCAACTTACGCATGTGATTGACGATGAGTAGATATTGATCGAGCTCTTTCAGAACGGCTGTGCGATTACCCAAACAAATGTCGCGCCACATTTCCGGACTTGAAGCGGCGATGCGTGTGAAATCTTTAAAGCCTGCTCCAACATGACTTAGCTTTTGATCAGCATCTTCTGAATTAACCACACTGGCCATTAATGCATAAGACAGAATATGTGGCAGATGAGAAACCGCTGCATAGATCGCATCATGCTGTACACAAGAAATCTTTTTGACAACAGAACCAACTGATTGCCAAAAGCCTTCTATTAAATCCGTATCTTGAGGAGAATTTTCTTGTAGCGGGCAAAGAATTGTTTGTTTACCCACAAATAAATCAGCTTTAGCAGCGCTCGCTCCATGTTGCGCGCCACCCGCAATGGGATGTGCAGGAACAAATTGGCAAGCCTTTTTACCTAAAACTTCCTTGGCAGCCAAGATCACATCGCCTTTAGTGCTGCCTGCATCTGTCAGCATAGTCCGAGATTCTAAGTGTGGCTCGATGACTTCAAAAGCAGCACGCATTTGCGCAACGGGTACACACAAGACAATCACATCGGATTGTTTTGTGGCTTCAACCAAATCAACTATTGCATCAATCGCGCCCATCTTGAGGGCTTGATCTAGATTCTGCGCACTGCGTCCAACACCCAAAACCTGATTAACGACGCCCGCCTTTTTAAGAGCCAAACCAAGGGATGCTCCAATCAAGCCAACACCAACAATGGTGACAGTACCGTAATTACTAGATGGATTAATGATGGCCATTGGCTAATTCAGCTTATGTATTTTTTATTGAATAACTACTTCGCCAAAATATCTTTGAGTGCAGTGATAAAGGCGGCATTTTCTTCGGGCAAGCCGATAGAAATACGCAACCATTGCGGCAAGCCGTAATTTCCGACTGGGCGAACAATGATGCCGCGCTTCAGCAACTCCAGATTAATGCGAGTGCCAGCGCCATCATCCTCACCCACTTTGACCAACACAAAATTGCCAGCCGATGGGAGATAAGTCAGGCCAAGCGCATCAAATGCCTGGGTTAACTGAGCAAAGCCAGCACAATTGAGTTCAAAGCCTTGCTGCAAGAATGCAGAATCCTGAAATGCAGCTATTGCTGCAGCTTGCGCAAGGCTATTCACATTAAATGGCTGACGAATGCGATTCAGTAAATCGGTCAAGGCTGGCTGGGCAACGCCATAACCAATACGTAAGCCTGCTAAACCATATGCCTTAGAAAAGCTACGAGACAAAATCATATTGGGGAAACGTTTCACCCAAGCAATTGCGTCATAGCGTTGCTCTAGAGTGAGGTACTCGTTATAAGCCTCATCCAAAACTACCACCACATGCGGCGGCAATGCGATCAAGAAATCCTCAATCTCATTAGCACTTAAATAACTGCCAGTAGGATTATTAGGGTTGGCGACAAATACCAGCTTAGCCTTATCACCCGAAGTTTTAACCGCTCCAAGCATTGCCGGCAAATCATGGCCATACATTGCAGTAGCAGGTACTTCAATCGCCTTAGCACCAACAGCTTGTGTTGCTAGTGGATAAACCGCAAAAGCGTGTTTAGAGAAAATGACTTCATCGCCAGCCTGAGCAACTGCACGTGCAGCCAGCTCCAAAATGTCATTACTACCGTTACCTAAAGTAATCCAATATGTTGGCACACCTAAGCGTGCAGCCAAAACATTCTTGAGCTCAAACCCATTAGAGTCTGGGTAACGACCCAAGTCTGCTGCCGCCTTAAGCATCGCATCTTGCGCGGACTTCGGCATACCCAATGGATTCTCATTGGAGGCGAGTTTCACAATCTTGTTTTCATCAAGACCGTATTCGCGTGCAACCTCACTGATAGGGCGTCCGCCGACATAAGGCGCTATCGCATGAATATGCTTTAAACCAATATTAGATTTTGATGTCATGCTGAATGAGGATAGGAGCCAAGATTTTTATAAAAAGCAGCTGTTGTTTTTAACTCTTCCAATGCTTTGGCTACTTTTGCGTCTTGTGCATGGCCAGCAACATCGATATAAAAGTGATACTCCCAAGTACCCTTGCGAGCAGGGCGTGACTCAAAGCGGTTCATGGAAACGCCATGCTTTGCCAGTGGCTCTAGTAAACGATGTACTGCACCAGGCTGGTTATCTACCGATAGCACTAATGAAGTTTGATCTTTACCAGTAGGCTGGCACTCATAGGTGCCGACCACAACAAAACGTGTGCGGTTATGTGGATCATCCTGAATCTGTGCAGCTACTGCCTGCAATCCATAAGCTTCTTGTGCGGGATCGCCAGCAATAGCCGCAAGCGTTGGGTCAATCGAGGCCATACGAGCTGCCTCAGCATTGCTGCTGACTGCTTGGCGTTTTAATTGTGGGGCATGCACGCTCAGCCATTGCTGACATTGTGCTAATGCTTGTGCATGAGCGCAAACAGTAGTTACGCCATCCAAATTTCCACTCTTAGTTAAGAGGTGATGACGAATAGGTAGGACCACTTCGCCACTAATGCGCATTGGAGAATCCAAGAGCAAATCTAAGGTACGAGAGATGGCACCCTCGCTAGAGTTTTCTACGGGCACAACACCAAACTGCGCCGCACCTTTTTCTACCGCCTTAAATACTTCATCAAGGCTATTGCAAGGTAAGCCAGCAATCGAGTGGCCAAAATACGTTTGTGCCGCTTGCTCTGAAAATGTTCCCACTGGTCCAAGATAAGCAATCGTCTGACGGGCCTCTAAGGCGCGACAAGCTGACATCACCTCGCGCCAAATTGCAGCGATGCCATCGGGCAATAATGGGCCACTACTAAGCTCTTGTAAGCGTGCGACAACCTGTCGCTCTCGCTCTGGCCTAAACACTGGCGATGAAAATCCGCCTTTAATGTGGCCAACTTCTTGGGCGGCTTTCGCACGCTGTGACAACAAATCTAAAATCTGTGCGTCTAGCGCATCAATCTTCTCGCGAATTGGCGCAAGGCGCTGCTCTTCAGTACTCTGGTCTTTGGAGCTCATGGGGCACGCCTTTCAAAGTCACGCATAAATTCTACTAAGGCTTTGACGCCTTCGATTGGCATTGCGTTGTAAATGCTGGCGCGCATACCACCAGCCGCCTTATGACCACGCAAGGCAACTAAGCCTGCTGCATTAGATTGCTCCAAGAACTGAGCGTTTAAATTTTCATCCTTCAAAAAGAAGGTGACGTTCATTCTGGAGCGATATTCTTTAGGAATGCGATTCTCGTAAAGACTGCTTTGATCTAAAAAGTTATAGAGCAACTCTGCTTTTTCTTGATTGCGTTTCTCAATTACCTTTACACCACCCTGCTTGAGCAACCATTTAAAGCCTAGTCCCGCCATATAAATTGAAAAAGTTGGTGGCGTGTTGAGCATTGAGTCAGTTGCAGCCTGCTTAGACCAATCCCAAATCGACGGGGTGATCTTCATGCTGTGCCCCATCAAGTCCTTACGCACGATCACAATCGTCACGCCAGATGGGCCAATATTTTTTTGCGCCCCACCAAACCAAACGCCACATTTTGTGACGTCCATTTCTTTGGAGAGAATATTGCTAGATATATCTGCGACTAATAACTTGCCATTGACATCAGGCACATCCGAAAACTCTACGCCGCCAATAGTTTCATTCGCACAGTAGTGAACGTAAGCAGCATCATCCGATAGTTGCCAAGAAGATCTTGCGGGAATCGTATTAAATTTTTCAGATGCAGAAGATGCAGCTAAGTGAGCAACACCATACTTCTCCGCTTCTTTAAATGATTTTTCAGACCAAACACCAGTCACCAAAAAGTCTGCCTTAGGACCATTCTTAGCCAATGGCATGAGGTTCATCGGAATAGCAGCATTCTGACCCAAACCACCGCCTTGAAGCATCAAGATTTCATAGGAATCCGGGATATTCATGAGGGTGCGCAAGTCTTGAAGCACCTCTTCATAAAGCGCCATGAACTCTTTACCACGATGACTGACTTCCATGACGCTTGCGCCTAAGCCCTGCCAATTCAACATCTCTGCAGCAGCCTGCTTTAATACCTCTTCAGGTAAGGTGGCAGGTCCCGCAGCGAAATTGAAAATGCGGCGGTCAAACGTCATAATGAATTAATTAACCTTGTATGAATGCCAATTAGGCATCACCAGCTTCATCAGAATTGGAGTCAACTGCTGGATCAGCGGCTACATCCTCGCCCTCTTCACCATCATCCAAGTCATTCTCATCATCAGAATCACTTTCAGCAATACGCTGCAGGCCAGACAAACGAGTGCCTTCATCAACGTTGATCAAAGTGACGCCTTGTGTGGCACGCCCCATTTCACGAATCTCTGAAACACGTGTGCGCACTAAGATGCCGCCAGTAGTAATCAACATGATTTGATCTTCAGGAGAAACCAGAGCAGCAGCAACTACTTTACCGTTACGTTCAGTTGTTTGGATTGCGATCATGCCCTTAGTGCCACGGCCATGACGAGTGTATTCACCAATTGGGGTGCGCTTACCAAAACCATTCTCAGTGGCAGTCAGCACGCTGCTTGGAATAGCGAGACCATTCTCATCAACAACAGTAGCCTCAACACCTTCGGCAGCTTCAGCCGGAGCAACTAACATGGCGATGACTTGATGACCTTCACCCAAGTTCATGCCACGTACGCCGCGCGCTGTACGACCCATTGGACGCACATCATTCTCGTCAAAGCGCACTGCTTTACCAGCGTCAGAGAACAACATCACATCATGCTGACCGTCAGTAATAGCTGCACCAACTAAGAAATCGTTTTCATTTAAATCGACGGCAATAATTCCAGCCTTACGTGGATTGGAGAAGTCAGACAAACGTGTCTTCTTCACGGTACCCAGGCTTGTTGCCATAAAGACGTAATGATCATCTTGGTATCCCTTGATTGGGAGAATTACCGTGATCTTTTCGCCTTCAATCAATGGGAACATATTGACGATTGGCTTACCGCGTGAGTTGCGGCTGCCTTGTGGAACTTCCCACACTTTGAGCCAGTACATACGTCCACGATCAGAGAAGCACAGAATGATGTCATGTGTATTCGCAACGAAGAGTGTTTCAATCCAGTCTTCATTCTTAGTGGCTGCAGCTTGTTTGCCACGACCACCGCGTTTTTGCGCACGGTATTCACTCAGAGGCTGGCTCTTCATATAACCAGTGTTCGAAAGCGTGACCACCATATCTTGCGGAGTGATCAAGTCTTCTGTGAACAACTCGGTGGCATTCATTTCGATAAATGAACGACGACCAGAATCACCACCAGCAATACCAAACTCAGCTTGCACTTCTTTCAATTCAGATTCGATGACTTGAGTAACACGCTCTGGCTTAGCAAGTAAGTCGAGCAAATCAGAAATCTCTGCCATCACATCTTTGTACTCATTCACAATCTTGTCTTGCTCAAGACCAGTCAAGCGTTGCAAACGCATCTGCAGAATTTCCTGCGCTTGGCTATCGGACAAGCGATAGAGACCAGTAGTTTGCATGCCGTACTCAGGCAATAAACCTTCGGGCCGGTAAGCATTGCGACCGCCCGGAGTATCTGTCTCTGCACGCGCTAACATCTCGCGCACCATAGAAGAGTCCCATGCCTTGCTCATCAGCTCTTGCTTAGCAACTACAGGGTTTGCAGCAGCTTTAATGATGGCAATAAATTCATCGATGTTTGCCAATGCAACTGCCAAACCCTCTAAAACATGACCACGCTCACGCGCTTTGCGCAATTCGAAAATCGTGCGACGTGTCACCACTTCGCGACGATGTTGTAAGAAGTACTCCAGCATTTGCTTTAAGTTGAGCAGGCGTGGCTGGTTATCTACCAGAGCCACCATATTCATACCGAAGTTATCTTGCAGCTGAGTGCTCTTGTATAAATTATTGAGAACGACTTCAGGCACCTCACCACGCTTGAGTTCAATCACGACACGCATGCCTGACTTATCAGATTCATCGCGTAGATCAGAAATGCCTTCTACTTTTTTCTCATTCACCAGCTCGGCAATACGCTCGAGCAGGTTCTTTTTATTCACTTGGTATGGCAACTCATCAACGATGATGGCCTGACGAGCACCCTTATCGAGGTCTTCAAAGTGGGTTTTAGCGCGCATTACAACGCGACCACGACCAGTGCGATAGCCTTCTCGAACCCCCTGAACACCATAAATAATGCCGGCGGTCGGGAAATCTGGAGCGGGAATGATCTCAATTAACTCATCAATCGTGCATTCTGGATTGTGCAAGACGTGCAAACAAGCTGTAACCACCTCATCCAGGTTATGGGGAGGGATGTTGGTTGCCATGCCCACCGCAATACCTGAACTACCGTTAATCAGCAAATTAGGCACTTTTGCAGGAAGAATGAGGGGTTCTTTCTCGCTACCATCGTAATTTGGCCCAAAATCCACGGTTTCCTTGTCCAAATCAGCCAATAACTCATGGGCGATCTTACGAAGGCGGATCTCGGTATACCGCATTGCAGCAGCGTTATCACCGTCTACAGAGCCAAAGTTACCCTGACCGTCAACCAGCATATAGCGCAGAGAGAAGTCCTGAGCCATACGAACAATCGTGTCATACACCGCAGAATCGCCATGTGGATGGTATTTACCGATCACATCGCCAACTATACGGGCAGATTTTTTGTAAGCACGGTTCCAATCGTTGTTTAATTCATACATCGCGAATAAAACACGTCTGTGGACCGGTTTGAGACCGTCACGCACGTCTGGCAGGGCTCTGCCGACAATGACGCTCATTGCGTAGTCCAAATAGGACCGCCGCATTTCGTCTTCGAGGGATATTGGTAGTGTTTCTTTAGCGGCTTGTTCCATTTAGAAATAATATCATTTTGATGACTGATAGCCCCTATGCTAAGATTCTGTCAGTTTGTACGAAATTGAGATGTGTCGCTTTGCGGTTTTTGCTTCAAAGTAGGGCGAATTACATTTAAGTTTGACTTTAATTAAAAAAGAGATTTTTGAGGACTAAAAATGAACAAAACCCTAAAAGTGTTGTTAGCTTCTGTTGTTACTGTTTCTGCTTCTGCAGCAATGGCTTCTGATAACTGGGAAAACAGCGCTGGTTTGAGCTGGAAAAACGGCGACGGCACACTGTGCTGGCGTGATAGCAACTGGACACCTGCTACTGCAGCTCCTGGTTGCGATGGCTACTTGACAAAGAAAGCTGCTCCTAAGTCAGGCGTTAGCCAAAGCAAAATCACTTTGCAAGCTGACACACTCTATGACTTCAACAAGTCTGACTTGAAGCCAGAAGGTAAAGCAACTTTAGACAAAATCGCTAAAGACTTAAGCAAGATCAAATTAGAAGTAATTATTGCTGTTGGTAACACTGATAGCGTTGGTACTGATGCTTACAACATGGCTCTCGGCCAGCGTCGTGCTCAGTCAGTTAAAGCTTACTTAGTAAGCAAAGGTGTTGACGGTAGCCGTATTTACACAGAATCAAAAGGCAAGAGCAATCCAGTTGCATCAAATGCAACTGCTGAAGGCCGCGCTAAGAACCGCCGTACTGACATCGAAGTTGTTGGTACAGCTAAAGTTAAGTAATTCTTTTTACTTGTAAAAAAGCCCGGTTCTGCCGGGCTTTTTTATTTCCGCTATATTCGTAATTCCTTTATCTCCGGCACACTTTGTGCCATCACCCTATGAACGTCGATCAATCCGAAATTGCTAAATTCAGCGCTCTAGCCCATCGCTGGTGGGACCCTGAAAGTGAATTCAAGCCCCTGCATGCAATTAACCCATTGCGTCTGAACTGGATCAAGACCTTTGTTGACCTTAAGGGCAAGAAGGTGCTGGATGTGGGCTGTGGCGGCGGCATTCTTGCTGAGTCAATTGCACAGTCTGGGGCTGATACTTGCGGGATTGATTTGTCTGAAAAAGCCCTGAAAGTCGCTGAATTGCATGCGCTCGAGGTAGGCGCCACCCTCCAATACCGCTCTATTTCTGCGGAAGCACTAGCTGAAGAAGAGTCAGAGCAATATGACGTTGTGACCTGCATGGAGATGCTAGAGCATGTTCCAGATCCTGCTTCAGTGGTTCGAGCTTGTGCAAAGCTCTGCAAACCGGGCGGCACCCTCTTTTTTAGCACCTTGAATCGCAGCCCTAAGTCCTACTTATTTGCCATTATTGGCGCCGAATACATCCTCCGACTTCTACCAAAGGGTACCCACGAATACGCTAAATTCATCAAGCCTTCTGAATTAGTCGCTTTTACTCGCCAAGCTGGGCTCGAGATGATCGGTATGAAGGGGATGAGCTATAACCCTCTCACTCAGGTCTACAGCCTCGGCGATGACGTTGATGTGAACTACATGATTGCGGTGCGTAAATGAGTAGCGGGTTAGCAAGTCCTTACAAAGGTGTCTTTTTTGATCTGGATGGCACCCTTGCGGATACAGCACCAGACCTCGTTGCGGCAGCCAACCAGCTTCTCATCGCCCGAAACCTTCCACCTAAGCCATACGAGGTTTTACGCCCCTGCGCCTCTGCTGGAGCCCGCGGCTTAATTGGGGGCGCATTTGGAATTAACCCTGAGCATCCAGACTTTGTTCCACTACGAGATGAATTTTTCAGCAATTATGAAAAGGCGCTCTTGGTCAACAGCGTCATTTTTGACGGTGTTGACCACCTCTTAAATCAATTAGATGAAGCAAAGCTCCCTTGGGGCATTGTGACCAACAAAAGTGAACGCTTTACTCACCCCCTGACAGACCTCATGGGGCTTCGTCAACGAGCAGTCTCTACGGTTTGTGGTGATACTACCCCACACTCAAAACCCCACCCAGAACCCATTCTTCATGCGGCCAGAATCGCCAATATCGACCCCAGCAAGTCAGTCTATGTTGGCGATGACATCCGGGACATCATTGCGGGTAAAGCTGCAGGCATGATGACCATCGCAGCAGCCTACGGCTACTGCGGCTGTGAAGAACCTCCAGAAGCTTGGGGCGCAGATTATCTTGTTCGCCACCCAAAAGAATTACTCCAAATCATCTTCCCGCAGTAGGGCTAAATTAACAATCTGCAAGATATCCAACAATTTAAGACTAAGAGCCTTAAAATAGGGATACCAATGCATGAACTCCGGGGTCGACATGGTTTCGACGTGGATTACAAAGCATCAAGGGCATACCGAGGACCCGTTATCTCGTAAATCAATGGGAATGTAATAACTGCAAACGACGAACGTTTCGCACTAGCCGCTTAATTGCGGTTGCCCCTGAACTGATTCTCTCTTGGGTCAGCTAGCGCAAGCTAGGTCAGGGTCATTTACAAGAGATAAGATCATTTCATGTCACGGGGAATGGTTCGAAAACTTAGTGAATCGCCAGCGTGGAACATGTCAGTCTGTGACTAGCTAGCTAAATTAAATGATATGACTAAGTATGTAGAACTTGTTGTAGAGGATTTGCGGACGCGGGTTCGATTCCCGCCGACTCCACCAATTAGCAGTAAATTGATTTACTCAACAGTCAAACGCCACCTTCACAGGTGGCGTTTTTCTTTTAAAGCTTTGGTGTTTTACCCACCATCTTTGCGGCTCTCAAGAAATCAAAGTCCACACCTTTGTCTGCTTGTGTGACTGTATCTAAGAATAGTTTTAGATAGCCACGCTCTGCAGTGGGCTCGACTACTGGATTGTCTTTTGCGCGCTGAGCTAATTCCTCTTCTGAGACTAACAAACTAATCTCACGATTTTTCACACTCAAACGAATGCGATCACCATTTTTTACATATGCAAGTGGCCCACCAACTGCGGCTTCTGGAGTCACATGCAAGACGATCGTTCCAAATGCTGTACCACTCATGCGGCCATCAGAAATACGCACAATGTCTTTTACACCAGCACGCGCAAGCTTCATCGGAATCGGGATGTATCCCGCTTCAGGCATACCTGGTGCACCTTTAGGGCCAATATTCTTGAGCACCAAAATATCATCTGCAGTGACATCTAAATCAGGGCTATCAATTCGGTTGGCAAGATCCTCGGAATTCTCAAATACAACTGCTCTACCTTCATGCTCCATCAATTTTTCGTGAGCAGCTGACTGTTTGATGATGGCGCCACCAGGCGCTAAATTGCCGTGTAATACAGCAATACTGCCGCGTGGATAAATTGGATTACTAAAAGGGCGCACTACATCTTGCTTAAAACTCGGTGGGGCGGCATCAATTTCTTCGCCCAATGTTCGACCCGTTACCGTCATAGCATTCAGCTTCAGTAAAGGCTTTAGCTCGCGCAGCAAAGTAGCCATACCACCAGCATCATGGAAGTTTTCCATGTAGTGATCACCTGATGGTTTTAGATCTACCAGCACTGGCGTCTCATCACCCATCTTATCGAGCGCATCTAGATCAATCTCTAGTCCCATACGGCCAGCGATAGCTGCTAAGTGAACGATGCCGTTTGTTGATCCACCAATTGCTAACAACACACGCATCGCGTTTTCAAATGCATCGGCGGTTAATACCTTGTCAATCGTTAAGCCATCTTTCGCCATCTGAACAGCACGTGTACCGGTCTCTTCTGCAATCCGAATACGATCAGCGGTGACGGCTGGGGGTGAAGCACCACCTGGCACAGTCATCCCCAAAGCCTCGGATATACATGCCATGGTGCTAGCGGTACCCATTACAGAGCAAGTCCCCACACTTGCCACCAATTGATCATTCACCTCATCTTTTTCAACTTCATCAATTTCACCGGCACGGAATTTTCCCCAATAGCGGCGGCAGTCTGTACAGGCACCCACACGCTCACTACGATGAGAACCCGTTAACATTGAACCGGTGATTAACTGAATTGCTGGCAAGCCTGCAGAGGCTGCACCCATCATTTGAGCGGGCACAGTCTTATCGCAACCACCAATCATGACCACGGCATCCATCGGTTGAGCCCGGAGCATCTCTTCCGTATCCATCGACATGAGATTGCGCAAATACATACTGGTTGGCGCGGCAAAACTTTCATGAATGGAGATGGTTGGGAAATCCATTGGCAATCCACCAGCGAGCATAACGCCCCGCTTCACAGCCTCAATCAATTGCGGCATGTTTCCATGACAAGGGTTGTATGCACTTCCAGTATTGATAATGCCGATGACGGGCCGATCTAAAGCGCTATTGGTATACCCTGCACCTTTAATAAATGCCTTACGCAGGAATAAAGAGAAGCCTTTATCACCATAACTTGTTAAACCCTTACGCAAGCCACTTTCGGGAGCTTGATTTTTATCTTTATTGTTATTGTTTGTCATGGGTAAATGTCTCTTATTCGGCACAATATTTTTATATCGCAAATATACTAAACTTTGTCTTAATTAATCTTTTAAGCTTGAAAAACTATAGTCAAAGCAAATATAAGGGTATCCATGTCAACCATCCAGCCATTCCATCTTGCCTTTCCAGTTAATGACTTAGCGGCAGCTCGCAGTTTTTACGGCAATACCTTAGGCTGTTCAGAAGGGCGCAGTTCAGACGAATGGATTGATTTTGATTTCTTTGGACATCAACTCGTTGCTCATCTTGCCCCTGAAGAATGCGGTCATGCAAGCTCAAATGAGGTTGACGGACATCAAGTTCCAGTAAAACATTTTGGGGTTGTTCTCACGATGCCGGATTGGCATGCATTAGCTGAAAAATTAACGCATAACGGCATCAAGTTCATCATTGAACCGCAGATTCGCTTTAAGGGAATGGTGGGCGAACAGGCCACCATGTTCTTTTTAGATCCTGCTGGCAATGCTCTTGAATTCAAAGCATTTGAAGATCCTAGTCAGCTCTTTGCAAAATAAGCAAAGTTCGATCTATAGCCACTCTAGGTGGCTAGTTTTATTGGATTGCTAGGCGCCACAGAGAAGTGGTTTCAGCAGATCTTGCAAAGTACAGCAGATCAGATTGCTCAAAAGGCTTATGGTGCTTTGGCTTAGTATCAATCCGACTAATTACCTTAAGCCCTCCTGCCTCAATCCACTCCAGCAATTCTGTTCTTGCCCTTAACCCGAGATGTTCGGCTAAGTCAGACAAAATTAACCAGCCCTCTCCATCAGGTAGCAAATGGTTTTTTAAATCAACTAAAAACCCTTTCAGCATTTGGCTCTCAGGGTCATAAACAGCATGTTCCAAGGTAGAGCTGGGTCTTGCAGGTATCCACGGAGGATTGCAAACTATCAAAGATGCTTTCTCTTGCGGAAATAAATTAGCCTTGATGATTTGGATGCTGGAATCCAAACTCAATCGCTTAATGTTTTCTTTAGCACAAGCAAGCGCTCGCGCATCTTGATCGGTGGCAATAATCTTTTGTACACCTCGCATCGCTAAGATGACTGACAACACGCCAGTCCCTACGCCGACATCAAAAGCGATAGACTCTTTATCGAGTAATTTAGGCAACGGAGCGCTACAAACTAACTCGAGATACTCCCCGCGTATCGGCGAAAAAACCCCATAATGGGGATATATAAAAATAGGTTCACCTTCCTCATCAGCGAGAACAGGTACACCATTTTTACGCCACTCATGTGCACTGATTACCCCCAAGAGTTCACGTAAGGAAATCACATAGGATTCAGTAGTGGGGCCATATGCCTCTTGGCAAGCCACCGAAACATCAGGCGCTCTTCGCAATGGAATGGTGTGATCAGAGTTACATTGAATTAGCAACATGCCGAGGATTCGAGCTCTTTGTGACTGAATCAAACGATGCTTGTTAAATAGATCAATCGAGGTTGGTGATTGAAGATCACCGGAAGATTGATCTGCTCTCTTTCCAGCGCGCTTGGATTTCTTGGAAGGCTTATCAATGCGTCTTACCAAGGCTTGTAACAACTGACGGGCATTTTGGAAATCACCTCGCCAAAGGATAGCAGTGCCCTCACAAGCTAGACGATAGGCATCATCTGCCGTGAGGGTGTCATCGGCAATGACTACTCGTTTATGCGCAGAGATACCATTCTCAGAATGCCAGGCTGCTGAACATGTCTGACCATTCTCTTCCCATTGAATAGAATTGCTCTGGCTCATGAATTACTCAGGAGGATGCTCCTCAGGATTGACATCCAAGGCAATTAAAAATCGAGACACCATGTTGTAGGCCGCCACTACAGTCACAAGCTCAACAGTATCGGTATTACCAAGAGTAGCTTGCAAACGCTTCATCAGATCGCTATCAACCTGAATATTGCGAGTCATCTGAAACGTCAGCTCTACCGCATCGTTTTCAAGGTCAGAGAACAAGACTGTTGGGAAGTTGGGTTGACCAATTAAACGCAGCGCCTTTACTTGCTCCTCAGTACCACCTGCTTTGATAAATGGAGGGGCATGATGAAAGAACTCGTACTCAGCACCATTGAGAACAGCTACCCCACACATTGCAAGCTCACGTAGCTTTGGATCCAAGGAGAGGTTATTGCGTATCTCGCCAACAAAATGATTCCAACCCTCAGCAATAGGAGTGCTGTGTAACAGCATGCGGTCTAAATTAATGAACTGGCCACCTCGACGCTGGCGAATCGCGGCGACTAGCTCGGCTGGCTCTGCCAAATCCATAGGCTGGTAAGGAATTAAACGTTCAGACATGGGTGCTTTTCAGGTTTTTATAGGATTGGGTATGTAGGATCGTAGATTATCACTCGAATACCATCTTCCTCGATAATGTCGATATCAACACAAATTATTGCCATGAAACCGATTCTGAACATAGCCGCCTACTTATTTGTCAGTCTAGACAATCTGATTGAATTGCGCGCCAACATTCTTGAGGAGTGCAACGCCCGGCAACTGAAAGGAACCATCCTCTTAACAGGGGAAGGCATCAATATGTTCTTGGCTGGTAGCGAACCAGAGTTACGGGGCTTTTTGGATTGGCTTCGATTGGATCCACGTTTCAAATTACTAGAATCAAAAGATAGCTGGTCAGAAACACAGCCATTCAAAAAAATGTTGGTCAAAATCAAGAATGAAATCATTCGAATGAATCACCCAGCGATTCGTCCAGAAGAGGGTCGTGCAAATTTCATTACACCGAAAAAATTACAAGAATGGCTTGATCGCGGAACGGACGACTTAGGTCGCCCTGTAGTCATGGTGGACACGCGCAATGCATTCGAAGTTGAGTATGGGACTTTTGAGAACGCACTGCATTTCAATATCGAGAAATTTACAGAATTTCCTGCGGCAATTACCGCACATAAAGATGCGCTAGCCGATAAAACATTGGTGAGCTTTTGTACGGGCGGAATTCGCTGCGAAAAATCCGGCCTCTACATGCGCGAGATTGGTATGGAGCATAGCTATCAGCTAGAGGGCGGCATCCTGAAGTATTTCGAGGAAGTTGGCTCAGCCCACTACACCGGGAGCTGCTTTGTATTTGATGAGAGAGAGGCTCTAGAGCCCAACCTGGACTCTATCCCACTAGAGCGCTCTATTCGGAAAAAACAAATAAGCTAAATACAAGAGACCTTAGACAGATTTGCCCACTAAGGTCATATGCTCCACAAAGGGTGGTTTTGCAAAGAAAGGGCCAACAATGGCTCGCCAATCAGCAAATGCCTCTGACCCACGAAAATCTACCGTATGATTTTCTAGGGTATCCCAGTAAATCAACAATAAGTAACGCGCTGGATTCTCAATAGTGCGATTTACCTTAAATCCTTGAAAACCCTTAGCCTTAGCAATCACAGTGTTCACACCGCGCAAAATGGCCTCCTCAAACTCGGTAGACTTGCTAGGATCAATTTCTATATCGCAGTGTTCCAAAATCATGGGTATTCCTTTATCAAAATCAATAAAGATAGATAGTAAACTCAAACAGCATAATTAATAACGATTCTAGAGACATGGCCAATTTACCTAACGTTGTCATTCTTGGTGACTATGAGCGCGCCCTTCGTCGCTTCTCCAATTGGAGCAAAGTAGACAAGCACTGCCATATCGCCATTCACCATGAACCACTACATGATGAAGCCCTATATGAAGCAGTTAAAGATGCGGATGTGATTGTGCTGGTGAGGGATCGCATCCCTTTTAACGAAGCATTAATTGCGCGCCTTCCAAAGCTGAAGTTATTCCTCTTTACGGGCAAGCGTAACGGCACTCTAGATACGTCTGCCTTGATATCACGCAATATTCCGATTGCCTGCACACCAGGAGGGCCATCTAAAGAGACTACCACCGAGCTAACTTGGGCTCTAATTCTGGGCGCTTCAAAACACTTAGTCCGCCAAAATAGCTTATTGCACTCTGGTGGCTGGCGCGATGAACTCTCTGTTCTCCCAATGCTGTCTGGTGAGCGTCTTGGAATGATCGGTTTAGGCTCAATCGGTAGTGCTGTCGCCAAAGTAGGTCAAGCCTTTGGGATGGAGATTGTCGCTTGGAGTCCCAATATGACAACTGAACGCGCAGCAGCCCAAAATGCCAAGTCCGTCAGCCTAGAAGAGCTTCTGAAAACATCCAAGGTTGTTAGCCTGCATCTCGTAGCTGGACCAAAAACGAAGGGCTTACTTGGCGCCGAAGAATTGGCGATGATGCGGTCTGACGCACTGCTCGCGAACACCTCACGCTCAGCCCTCATTGATACAAAGGCCCTGCAAGATGCACTAGCTGCTGGTCGGCCCGGTCAAGCTGCGATTGATGTGTTTGATATGGAGCCACTGCCCGCAAATGATGCCCTGAGGAATACACCCAATTTACTCACTACGCCCCACCTAGGATTTGTGGCTGAGCCTGTTTTTGCAATGTTCTCCAAGGGGATTATCGATACCTTGGAGGCATGGCTCGAGCAAAGGCCACTACCGCATCCATTTGAACCTTGATCATTCTTTGAAGACACTGACTCCGACAGAATTATTTATCAGCTTCAGCAAAATCGGCATGTCTGGTTTTGGTGGTGTCCTGCCATGGGCGCGACGCACACTAGTTGAGCAAGACAAAATTCTGACGTCTGAAGAGTTCAGCTCCATCCTAGGTATCTGCCAAATTGTTCCCGGCCCCAATATTGTTAACCTAGCAGTGTGCATTGGCTCACGCTTTGGTGGTGCCAAGGGCGCTTTTGCAGCAGTTGCAGGCCTGACATTGGGGCCAATTTGTATCGTTATGTTGCTGGCACTCTTGTATACACACTATAGCTATTTGGAATCAGCTCAAGGTGCTCTCCGAGGAATATCTGCCGTTGGGGTTGGGTTAATCGCTTCTACTGGCATCAAGATGTTACGTGATGAGCTACGCTTTCCGGCAATGCTCTTGGTAGTGCTTGTGACTGTCATTGCTGCCAGCTATTACCAAATGGGTCTTGGCTGGGTAGTGCTGATTGCATCTCCACTTGCCTGGATTTTGGCGCAAAAGAAAGCTCGCAAGCTATGAGTATTTTGCTAAGCCTGTTTCTCAAACTGTCTGCTTTTTCGCTAATAGCCTTTGGTGGAGTAAATGCGCTGCTACCTAGCTTACTCAAGTTATCGGTTTACCAAGAGCATTGGATTGACCTTCAAACTTTTGCTGATTATTTCGCAATTGCTCAAGCCGCTCCGGGGCCGAACTTCATGACAGTTACACTGATTGGGTGGCATGTCTATGGCGTTTTAGGTGCCTTGATCGCAACTATTGCCATTTCGTGGCCATCCTCCATCTTGGTGTATCACTTGCAGCGTCTTATCTTAGGCATGAAGGATGTGCACAAAAAGAAATCTATTCAATATGCTGCGGCAGCGCTTGCTATTGGTTTAGTTCTTTCTTCGGCATGGCAAATTGCGCTACAAATTAATCACAGCTATGCGGCATATGCACTTACACTCATCACTATTGGAGTTACTGTTTTTACTCGCTGGCACCCTTTATATTTAATTGGGTTGGGCGCAATTTTAGGGGCATGGGGATTAATATGACGATCACTCGAATTTCTCAAATCTTAGTTTTATTTCTGGCAGCCCTGAATCTTGCTCATGCGCAAGCTAACTACCCTAGTAAACCGATTACGGTGGTAGTTCCTTATGGTGCAGGCGGAAGTGCAGATTCACGTAGCAGACAATTAGCCCAGAGAATGAGCTTAATGCTGAAGCAGCCCTTTGTCATTGAGAACAAAGCTGGTGCCGGCGGAAATATTGGCACTGAATTTGTTGCGAGGGCTGCACCCGATGGATATACGATTGGCATGGGTAATTTTGCACCCCTAGCAGTAAATAAGACCCTCTTTGGCAATTTACGCTATGACCCAGAAACTGATCTCAGTCCTATTATTCTGCTTGAAAAGGGCCCACTCATTTTGGTAGTCAACCCCAATTCCCAATACAAATCTATTCAAGACATTGTTGCGGCAGCCAAAGCCAAACCAGGAACCTTGACATTCTCATCTGGTGGAATAGGCGGCAGTCATCAACTCTCAGCAGAACTGTTTATGCAAAATGCCGGCATTCAAATGATTCATGTGCCATACAAGAGTGGCTCTGCAGGCCTCACAGATTTGATGGCGGGCAACGTAGATATGATGTTTGACCAGATGTACTCGGCAGTACCGAGCATACGCGCAGATAAGCTGAGACCGATTGCCATCACAAGCAAAAAACGGTCTCCCCTCTTTCCGAATCTACCCAGCTTTGCAGAGTTGGGCTACCCAAAAGTAGAGGTGCTTAATTGGCAGGGGTTTATCGCGCCCGCAGGAACACCCAAACCTATTATTGACATATTAAATAAAGCGGCCAATGAGGCTCTCAAAGATCCGCAGCTAAGAGAGTTAATGCTTTCCCAGGGTAATGAAATTGGTGGAGGCACTCCCTCAGAATTTGCAGCCTTGATTAAGTCAGAAGCTGCAAAATGGAGTGCGGTAGTCAAGGCGGGAAACATCAAACCTGAGTAAGCCTGATAGAAGAACTTACTTCAGTGCTTGGTAGGTCAAAATACCCAAGAAGGTTAAGGCGAGTGAGCCAAATAAATTTAAAAGCACAGTACCCAGCGCCCATGTCATTTCACCGCGCTGCATAAAGCCAACAACTTCAGTAGAAAAACTGGAAAAGGTTGTGAGGCCACCCAAGAAGCCAGTAATGATGAACAACTTCCATTCAGGAGAAAGACTGGGGTTGTTGCCAAAAAAAGCTACTGCAATACCAATCAAGTAGCCGCCAACCATATTTGAGATAAAAGTTCCCAAAGGAAGTGTCGCTGCAAGACTCACTGTTGCAAGGTTAAATCCCGCTCTTAGCAAAGCTCCAAGACCCGCACCACAGAAGATTGCAAGAATAGATGGCCACATATTAGATATTTATTGAATTGAAAAAGTCAGCATGCCAATGGAACCCATTTCAACGCCATCCACCAATACTTTGGGCGTCTCATCGTGTTCTTGCAAGGCAAGGATGTACAAGGCGGGCCAGTAATGTTCCGGAGTCGGAATAGACAAATGAGCAGAGTCGCCAAATTGCTCCCAATCAATCAAAGTCGCATGGTGACTAGCTCTCATCTCTGAAACGAAGAAATCATTGAACTCTCTAGCCCATGGATAAGGTGTTACACCCTCCCCCCAATCAATGGTGCGTAAGTTATGCACAATATTGCCACTCGCCAAAATCAGAATATTCTCATCACGCAAAGGGCGTAACTTCTTAGCGAGTTCGTAGTGCTGACTCGTAGACATTGAACCATCTAGACTGAGCTGAACTACAGGAACATCAGCATCGGGATAAAGGTATTTGAGAACAGACCAGGCACCATGATCAATTCCCCATTCATTCTCTTCAAGAACAACAGGAACATCTAGCAATTCTTTAACGCGATCAGCCAATGCGGGACTGCCTGGTGCTGGATATTGAATATCAAACAAGGCTTGAGGAAATCCATCAAAGTCGTGAATCGTTTTAGGCTTAGGCATTGCAGTAACCCACACTCCCCGGGTTAGCCAATGGGCCGAGATGACTAAGATGGCATCTGGGCGTTTAAGCGATTTACCAAGACTAGCCCAAACTGCTGTATAGCGATTGGGCTCAATAGCGTACATCGGACTGCCATGGCCAGCAAATACTGCAGGTTGGCGATGGCTAGTCATTAATGCAGATTAGCCGAATACGTAACCAGTATGAGCTGCAACTAAAGCAAACAAAATAGCCAAGCTAGTAGCGGCTGCCAACATCACGATCAGAGTGATGATTTTTTTATTGACTTCTTCTTTCGACTCTTTATGCCATTCGTTCATGCTAAATCCCCATTAAACACATTAATTAGTGCTGCAATTATCCACTATCGGCCGCGACCAGCCTTACGCATCATGCCTTTTCCGCCGCCAAAGCCTGCTTGAGGCCTTCCGCCAGGACCAGATGGGCCTTTTGGAGCAGGTGGACGGGCTACCGGCTTTGCTGCCACAGGCTTAGCTGGGGTCTTTGATTCAGGTTTTTTATCTTCAGTCACTTTTCACTCCTATCGATATCATATTGCCATGATTACTGACTATTCTATCCAAGCTATCGCCATTAATGCGATTCCTTTGATTTTTGCTATCACCATCCATGAGGCGGCACATGGCTATGCTGCCCGCTATTTTGGTGACAATACCGCATATTTGCTGGGCAGAGTCAGCCTTAACCCACTGAAGCATATAGACCCCGTGGGAACCATCCTTATCCCTTTAATGCTGATTTTGGCTAGCTCGCCATTCTTGATTGGGTATGCCAAGCCAGTGCGAGTCAACTTTGGGCGCTTACGCAACCCCCGAATTGACTCCATATGGGTGGCTTTGGCAGGGCCGGGCTCAAACTTCGCTCAAGCCCTGATTTGGGCTATTTTATGGATCTCTCTCATCGGATTCGGGGTTGATGAACGGTTCTTGCTGGGAATGTCACAAGCCGGTATTACCTGGAATCTCGTTCTCCTAGTATTCAACTTATTCCCCCTGCCACCCTTGGATGGGGGCCGCATCCTCTCTAGCCTTTTGCCGGCACGCCAATCTATTGCCTTTGGAAAGCTGGAGCCCTGGGGATTCTTCATCGTTCTCGGGCTTGTGTTTACCGGAATTATTGGTAATTTGTGGATGGAACCATTAACAGCGTTTTTTAAATACCTCATTTACCTCATCACATTACCTATTCAAATGCTTATATGACAAAACGTGTAGGAAAAAATATCAATTCAGTAGTATGCTGAATTCAGTCATTTTTATTATTTCTTTCTAATATCGGAACACACCTATGAAACTCAAACATTTTGCTTTAGCTACCCTTGTACCAACACTATTGGTTAGCGGAATTGCCTATGCACAATTTAAAAAACCAGAAGATGCCATTAAATATCGCCAGAGCGCGTTTACCGTGATGGCCAATTCTTTTGGGAAAATTGGCGCAGTAGTTAAAGGTGAGGCCCCATTTAACAAAGATGAGGTAGCCAAGAATGCAGCAGTTGTTGCAACTCTCTCCACTTTGCCATGGCAAGCATTTGGTCCAGGCACTGAGGGTGGCAACGCGCTTCCAGGGGTTTGGTCAGACAATGCTAAATTTAAAGCTGCTGGAGAAAAAATGCAGCTTGCCGTGGCCAACCTCAATACTGCAGCACAGTCAGGCGATCAAGAAGCCATCAAGAAGGCCTTTGGTGCAGCTGTTGCTACCTGCAAAGGTTGCCATGATGACTTTAAGAAAAAGTAATCAGCGCTTAATGAAGTAAACCAGAATTACCGCAATCAGGCTCAGCAGCAATAAAGCCGAGCCGCGTTGCAGACCTCCATCCTTGGAGGCCTGACCCAAGTCAGATGGCAGATAGTTTGCCTGATCGCTTGGGTCAATTTCTTTATCGCCCACCAACATGGGTTTGATTAAATTCTCGCCCTTGAATTTTTGGTAATACACAATCGCACAAAGATGGAGTGCGATCAATATGATGAGAATGTTTTCATTGAAGTAATGAATCGAGGTGAGCAACTGAACCGTTTCATTCGAAACATATTTTGCAAACGGTCCCTCAAAAGCAATATCGTCATTTGCAAATAGACCCGTCACAGCCTGAAGACCAACTGAAAAAAGTAATCCCAGAACTGATAGGGCGCCTAGAGGATTATGGCCAAGACCAGCCTTGGTTTTACCTAATAGGTAATTAATTAGTTCTTTAGGGCTTGGAACAAAATGAATGAAGCGGGCATGGTATGAACCAATCAAGCCCCAGCAGATTCGAAAAATAATTAAGCTTAGAACGCAATAGCCGACTAAGGCATGGAAGTCCATGGCATTACCGCCAATCTTCACGGTAATAAAGCTCAGAACAATACAAATGACTAAAAGCCAGTGAAACAGGCGAATCGGCAAATCCCAAACGCGGATGATTTTTTTCATCCCTGCAGAATAAATCAATGCAAGAGCTTGTCCCTGAATTTATTTAATCTCGGGTAAATCCTTTTGGATGATCTTTAATCCTTCCCGCAAAGCTTCTTGGTAACGCTCTCGCTCTGCTTTCATAGTTTCTGCGGTCCAAGAATAAAAACCTTCACCGGTTTTCATGCCTAACTTGCCACTGGCGATGCGATCGCTTAAGCATTTTGCAATTTCAGGAGAGTTGTTCAGAGTCGGGTATATCGTTGCGCCGCCGGCACCATGCACATCCAAACCAGCATGATCTCGCTGCATTGCAGGTCCTGCCGCGATATAACGAAAGCCAAAGCCAAAGCGGACGGCCTTATCGATATCTTCCAAGCTAGCAATGCCGGCATCGACCATGGCAAAAGCTTCACGCGATAAAGCATGTTGCAGGCGGTTAGCCAGAAAACCTGGCAAATCTTTTTTCACGGTAACGGGAACCATGCCACAAGCTGTCATCAAACGAGAAAGGCTTTCGCCAACCATGGGCGAAGTCTTTTGACCGTACACCACTTCTACGCAAGGCACTAAATGTGCAGGCATGAAGAAATGCAAACCAATCATCCTTGCAGCTGTCTTCAATCCTTTTGAGATATCACTGATTGGAAAGCTAGTACTGTTACTTGCCAAGACTGCTTCCGGTTTTGCGTACTGCTCCAGTTTGGCAAATAACTCTTGCTTAATATCCAAGCGCTCGGGGACGCACTCAATCACCAAATCAATCTCGGACCAATCTATTTCCTCCAAGGAGCCAGCAGTTGTTAGCAAATGGAGACGATGCTCATAACCCAGATCTATCATGGTGTTAGCAAAGTAGTCTGGCAAAAGTGCTCGACGCTCCGTAGTAGGCTCCAGCACCTGAACAGCACAACCCCCGCGTGCGCATACGGCCGCTACATCAGCGCCCATAGTGCCGCCACCAACGATGACGACCTTTGTTTCAGACGGGGTAAACAGCATCTCAATTTCTCCTTCGGGGGGCAAGATAAGGATTACAAATCCTCTTACAATACCTTCATTATTCCAATAAAAAAGTAAGTGAGACATGATCCCAGTCAATTCAGTACTGCAGGTCGGACAATTTCCTGAGGTAATGCAAAAGGCAATTGACCAACGCATTACCCCGGTTCGCTACCCTGACCTCAACGCCAAGCTCCCCCCAGGCTCTTACGAGAGCATTTTGATTCGCTCAAACACTCAACTACCCGTCGCATTACTCGAGAAACTCCCCCTATTAAAGATGGTTGCCACTTGTGGGGTAGGCTACGATAACCTTCCCCTAGGCTACCTCAAGGCCAAGGGAATCAAAGCTAGCAATACCCCAGGCGTTTTAAATGACGCTGTTTGTGAGCTGGCGGTTGGCATGATGTTTGGACTACTGCGTCGCATACCCCAAGCGCATGAATTTGTTAAAAGTGCAGCTTGGTCAAAAGGTTTATTTACAGTTACCACTACTCTTGCCGGTAAGTGCGTCGGCATTGCGGGAATGGGTCGCATCGGACAAGACCTGGCTAAACGCCTAGAGGCATTCAAAGTCAAGATTGCCTACACTGGCCCAAGCCGTAAAGAGGTTCCTTATGAGTACTTTCCCGATATCCATTCTTTAGCAAAGGCATCCGATGTTCTTTTCTTGGCCTGCCCTGCTACCCCAGAAACAGAGAAAATGGTTAACGCTGAAGTCCTATCGGCCTTAGGCACTAAGGGCTTCCTCATCAATATTGCACGTGGAAGCGTGGTGGATGAGACCGCACTTTTAGTTGCACTGCAGCAAAATATCATTGCTGGTGCAGCACTCGATGTATTTGAAAATGAACCAAATCCAAACATCGGGTTTCTAAATCTTGATAATGTCTTATTAACACCGCATATTGGAAGTGCTACTTCTGAAACGCGACAATTGATGACAAATTTAGCAATAGATAATTTAGAAGCTTTCTATAATAAAAAAACACTTCTGACGGAAGTAAAAAATTAAAACGGAGTAAGTATGACAATTTCCCTACACCCTTCCACACTACCTGCAGTGCTCTCACCTGTATTGACTCCATTTAAAGAGGACGGTAGTCCCGATGCGCAAAAATTACTGAAGCAATGCCAATGGCTTGAGGCTAATGGTGTTGGTCAAGCGATCTTCGGCACGAACTCTGAAGCCAACTCTATGTCTGCCCGCCAAAAGATGGCGACCTTAACCTCACTAGTAGAGGGCGGCTTAAACCCAGCACACATGATGCCTGGTACGGGTGCCACATCTATTGATGCCGCGGTCAATATGACTCGTCATGCGCTTGAACATAAGTGCGCCGGCGTATTGATGCTGCCACCGTTCTACTACAAAGATATTACTGATGATGGTCTCTTTGCTTACTTCTCAGAAGTGATTCAAAAGGTTGGCAACGCAGCATTGCAAATTTACATTTACAACATCCCTCCTGTTACCAAGATCAACCTTAGCCTTTCTTTGCTGGAGCGCTTAGCGAAGGAATACCCCAAAACTGTTGTCGGCATGAAAGACAGTTCTGGTGATTGGGCCTACACAGAATCTGTTATCAAGCTGTTAGCACCATCAGGATTCCGTGTTTACGCAGGCAGTGAAACCTTCCTCATGCGCGCCCTTCGTGCTGGCGGAGTTGGCTGTATCTCTGCAACTGCTAACGTAAACCCTAGGGCTATTGCTGAATTAGCAGCCCATTGGAGAGAATCTGACGCAGATCAACGTCAAGCCGCCTTAGATCAAGTACGCTCTGTATTTGCTCAGTATCAAATGATTGCCGGTATGAAAACTGCAGTTGCCCATTTCAGTAAAGATCCAGAGTGGTTACGCGTACGCCCACCACTCATGCAACTCAGCGCAGACCAGCAAGCAAAGTTACTCAGCGAGCTACAAAAAATCAATTTCAGCATGCCAGGCCTTTAATGACATAGAAGTAAAACAGGAGACAAAAAATGAAGCTTATTAAAGTAATAGCAGTATCACTCACCATGTTGTTCGGTTCAGCACAAGCACAGAACCTCTCAATCGCAACCGGCGGTACTGGTGGCGTTTACTACCCTATGGGTGGTGGCTTAGCCTCAGTACTTTCTAGCAAAGTACCAGGCATGTCTGCGACTGCTGAAGTTACTGGCGGATCAGTTGACAACTTGAACCTAGTTGGCTCTGGGAAACCTTATGTTGGCTTCTCAATGGCCGATGCCGCTAAAGATGCTGAAGCCGGCCAGGGGAAATTCAAGGGTAGGCCAATCGATTTGAGCACGCTACTCGTTCTCTACCCAAATCTCATGCACGTTGTCACAGTGGAATCAACTGGCATCAAATCCATGAAAGACCTCAAAGGTAAGCGCGTTAGTACTGGCTCACCAGGTAGCGCTACTGAAGTAATGGCATTTCGCCTACTCGAAGCCGCTGGACTAGACAAAGACAAAGATGTTCAACGTGAGCGTTTAGGTGCAGCAGAGTCTGTTAATGCGATGAAAGACCGTAAGATTGATGCCTTTTTCTGGGTGGGTGGCTTACCAACCTCTGCTGTGACAGACTTGGCTAATAGCCCCGGCATGAATCTTGTCATGGTTGACAATGCTGATGAAGTAGCCGCTATGAACAAAAAATATGGCAATCTCTACTTCAAAGCAGTAATTCCTAAAACTACCTACAAAGGTATGGCTAAGGACAATCAGGCTGCCGGTGTTGCCAACATTTTGGTTGTTAACGCAAAAATGCCAGATGACGAAGCTTACAAAATTGTTAAAGCGATATTTGATAACAAAATTGATCTAGTTCGTACTCACAAGGAATACATTAACGTAACCCTTGAAAATCAGAAGCAGAGCTCCTCTCCAGTGCAGTATCACCCTGGCGCTTTAAAGTACTTCAAAGAAAAAAATATTAACGTAAATTAATGCAGTTAAAAAGAGCGAGGCATGCCTCGCTCTTTTTTTTGCAACCCCAAAAAAAATATAAGTAGAGACATGACTCAAAACGCAATAGACAACGAAACTCAAGCCAAGCTAGATGCCTTCATTAAAGAAGAAGAAGGTGACTCCAATGACTACAAAGGATTGCTAGCAAAATTTATTACTCTGGTGGCGGTGGGAATGTCACTCTTTCATCTCTATGCAGCATACTCAATTGTTCCAACCCAAGAATTACGCGTTATTCACGTTGCTCTTGTACTCTTTTTGATTTTCTTAAGTTTCCCTATTGCATCTCGCTTTAAGAACCGACTCATGTGGTGGGATGTCATATTTGCAGTTGGCTCGCTGTTAATTGCGTATTACATGCTGAGTAATGCAGATGACTTGTTTGACAGAAATACGTTTCCAACCCAATTTGATGTTTTTGTGGGGATTTGCCTAATCCTCATGATTCTCGAAGCAGTCCGAAGAACCAATGGCTTAATTCTAGTCACGGTAACCGTTCTCTTCCTCTTGTACGCTTTATACGGCAACTACCTTCCAGCTCCATGGACCCACAAAGGCTACGATCTCGATCGTTTGGTAGGTTACATGTACATGACACTTGAAGGCATTTATGGCACCGCAGTAGACGTGTCAGCAACCCTAATTATTCTCTTCACAATTTTTGGCGCCTTCTTGCAGTTCACTGGTGCAGGTAAATTCTTTATTGATTTTTCGTTTGCAGCTATGGGCGGCAAATCCTCTGGTGTTGGCAGAACTATTGTGATGTCATCATTCCTATTGGGCGGACCATCTGGTTCTGGTGTAGCTACTACCGTCACCGTAGGTTCCGTTGCTGCGCCTATGCTAGAAAAGGTTGGCTACGAAAAAAATGCTGCCGGGGGATTATTAGCTGCAGGTGGTTTAGGCGCTATCATTTCTCCGCCAGTTTTAGGGGCGGCAGCATTCTTGATCGCTGACTTCCTCAAAATATCGTATTTAGATGTCATCCTGATGGCTACCATACCAACCATCTTGTTTTACCTTGGCTTATTTGTCATGGTAGAGATTGATGTTCGTAAATATGGAATGAAGAACCTGCAATTCAAGGCAGCTGAAACTGCCTGGCAATTAACCAAGAAATATTGGTTCCACTTTTTCTCGCTAATCTCAATTGTTGTATTCATGATGATGGGATTCTCGCCAATCATGTCTGTCTTTGCAGCAACAATCGTGTCAGCCTTCTCAAGCATGTTGCGCGAAGACACCGCCATCATTCCATGGTCATGGTTTAGAGGTAAAGAGCCGTTTTGGTCTGGCCTTTATCAATCCAACCTAACAAAATCTCTTGCTGCTGGATCAACTGGGGTGTTAGCAATCGCAGCTACTTGTGCTGGCGCCGGTCTGATTGTGGGTACAGTTACCTTAACGGGCTTAGGACTTAAATTTAGCGCTATTGTGATTCAGTATGCTGGCGGTTCGCTACTGCTAACTGCCATTTT
This sequence comes from Polynucleobacter sp. AP-Jannik-300A-C4, assembly GCF_018688335.1. NCBI lineage: Bacteria > Pseudomonadati > Pseudomonadota > Betaproteobacteria > Burkholderiales > Burkholderiaceae > Polynucleobacter > Polynucleobacter sp. AP-Jannik-300A-C4. The sequence continues at coordinate 1,490,291 of NZ_CP061316.1, forward strand.
TACTGGCTTAGTTGTTTGGGTGGTTGGTCTTGCAGTGCCAGTTACCGCGTCATACATTATTTGTGCAGTGATAGCCGCTCCCGCCCTGATTAACTTAGGTGTACCTGATTTTGCGGCGCATATGTTCATCTTCTACTACGCCGTGCTCTCTGAGGTTTCCCCTCCAACAGCCCTCTCGCCATTTGCGGCGGCAGCGATTTGTAAAGGCAATCCTTACAAGACAACACTTCAAACCTGGAAGTATGTTGCCCCCGCCATCTTGGTGCCATTTATGTTTGTTTTAGATAAGTCTGGTGTCAGCCTTTTATTGATGGGATCAACCACTGCATTAGCTCAGGCTGATTGGAGTCAAATTGCATGGATCTCCTTTACGGCAGTCATGGGCGTTATTTGCCTTGCAGGTGGACTACAGGGTTGGTTTATCGAAAAAACCAATATATTTGAGCGAGTGGTGATGGTGGCTTCTGGTGTTGCTCTCGCCTACCCTGCAAATGAAGCTGATTTATTAGGCTTTGCAGGATTTGGCATCGTACTCCTCACGCAAGCGCTCAGAAACCGTAGGCTTCGAAGAATTTCGCCGTAAACTCAGCGTCATCAAACAATAAAAAAATCCCGCATCATGTGCGGGATTTTTTTATTGTTAACGAGCTACTGATTACATTAAGTAATCTTGGTCCAGGCAACTTTACCGGCATATTTTTTAATCGCAGCTTCATCAAACTCAAAACCTAAGCCTGGGGTCTTATGCAGAATCAAATCGCCGTTCTTAAAGGTCAGCTGTTTATTAATCAATCTACGGAAGTTTAAGACCTGATCATCCAAGAAGAACTCCACAAAACGCGCATTGGGGGTTGCGGCTACTAAAGGTGCATGCAAATCATGCATCCAATGTGGACAAACAATCACACCCTTTAAATCTGCATAGGCTGAAATACGACGCCACTCAGTAATACCGCCACACACCGCTGCATCCGACTGCAGAATAGCTGCACCGCCAGCGTCAATCAGCTCCCTAAAACGCCAGCGTCCAGCCTCCATCTCACCGGTAGCAACGTTGATCTTGGTTTGACGTGCCAGCGCCGCATGCAGGTCAATCGCATCGGGAGAAAATGGCTCCTCAATCCAGTATGGGTTGTAAGCCTCAAAGCGACGAATATATTCCAAGGCAGTTGGCAGATCACGCCAAGCATTGTTGGCATCCAAGGTCAGTAAAACATCGTCGCCTACAGCCTTACGAGCAGCCTTAACGCGCGCCTCTTCTTCTCTTGGGGATAGACGCCCCACCTTCATTTTGACGGCCTTAAAACCCTGTTTTACGTAAGACTCCATCTCCTTACCCAGCTTGGCAGGTGTTTTGCCGTCTAAATAATAGCCACCACTGGCATAAGCCGGCACACGGTCATCTACAACTGAGCCTAAGTAATGGTGCAGAGGTAGTTTTGCGGCACGGGCGTTTAAGTCCCAAAGTGCGGTATCCAAGATAGAAATGCCACGCATGACTGCGCCAGCGCGCCCTTGCAAAATAGACTCGTTATACATATCCATCCACAGTCCTTCGCTGCGATGACTATTTTGACCAATCAATTTTGGGGCCAGCAATTGCTCTACTGCAATCTTGGCAATTTCTCCGCCCGCACTACCAACGTAGCAAAAGCCAATACCCTCATTGCCATCTTTGCCACGTACCTTGACTAAGCAATAGTGACGCTCTGAAACTGTGCGCGTAGAAAAAGAGGTGACCTTATCTAGAGGCACCGCTACTGCAGCTACTGATACTGACTCAATAATTGGCATGAGAGCTCCTGTATTCAAAAAATTATTGTAGCCATAATTGGAGATGTATGACGGCTCATAAATAAGGAATAATGAGTCGCTAATTAACAGGCATCATTTACAAATTTGGGAAAGTTATGAGTAAAGTCATTGTGATAGGTACAGGCACCATGGGTGTGGGTATTGCTGCTGGCTTTCTGGCATTTGGTGCCAACACGATTTTGCTGGGCAGGGATCTTGAGAAAGCAAAGCTGAGTCTCTCCAAGGTGGAGGAATGCGCCGACTCTATTAATCCAGCATGGCGAGAAAGCGGTGCGCAACTCATTGCTGGCACTATCGCAGACTGGTCAGATTGGGAGAACACCGATCTCATTATTGAAACCATCTCTGAGCGCCTAGAGCTGAAAAAGGCAATGTTTAGCGAGCTTGATCAGCGTGTACCGCCTAGCATTCCAATTGGTAGTAATAGCTCAGGCTTTCCTATAAGCGATATTGCGCAAGGCCTTCCAACAAGCTACCGCATGTTCAATACCCATTACTTCATGCCCACTCATATCGTTCCTTTGGTGGAGGTGGTGCTGGGTGCAACATCAGATCCTCAAATGGCAGAGCAGATTTGTAGTCTCTATCGCGCCCATGGCAAAAAACCGGTATTGGTCAAGCGTGATATTCCAGGATTTCTGGCTAACCGAATTCAGCATGCCTTAATGCGCGAAGCACTCTCTCTGGTGCAAGAGGGAATCGCCTCGCCAGATGATGTTGATACTGCGGTGCGCTACAGTTTTGGCTTTCGTTACGCAGCAGTTGGGCCAATGACTCAAAAAGAAATCTCTGGATGGGAAGGTATGGCACTAGCCGCAGAGGTAATCTACCCTTCCCTATCCAACATTAATGCGCCACCTGCTTGCGTCATGGATCTAGTGAGCACTGGAAAAACGGGTATGTCCAAGGGCGCAGGCTTCAGAGAGTGGTCACCAGAAGAAGCGAGAGAAATGAAGCAAGTCTATGAAATACGTCTCAAGGCAGCATTTGAGGTATTAAAAATAGCCCCGGAACTAAATTAAACTCATATTGTTGCAGCACAGCATGCTTCAAATGCGCTGATCTGCCGCAACAATATTGGATAATTGATGAGTGAAGAAAAAAGTCTGTGAGTGGTCCCTGTTTTTAAAAAGGGTAATCAAAGTAACTGGATTTGCCCTAGTTGGGTTTATTCAACTGCCAGGGGTGGAGCTCGTCTCTAGCGCTCTAGCGCAAACTACGACTCAAAATAGTAAAGCCAACAAGGCACCTCAAGTCAAGCAAAAGCCTGTAGTGCAAAAGAGTAAGCAGGCTGGGCTTCAAGTGAAGAATGGCTCCCTAACTCAGCCTGCCAAAAGCATGAGCTTAAATCCTGAATTGTTCAAACAAATTGAGGGTGCACCTAACAATCAAGATATAGCCAACCTAGATTACCGTATCCAACGTGGCTGCCTTCGTCGAAGCTATAACGAAGAGAGTCTCCCAGCTAATTTAGGCTTAGACGATCCCAGCTTGAGTGATTTTTTTAAATCGCAAACTCAAGGTTTTTTTGATCGAATGCGGGGTGACTGCATTCCTTACGCTCTAGCTCTAGGAAGTCGTAACCGCTTTGAATCACTTAGCATCATGAATGGCCCCATACAAGATGCTAAGACAGAAATTTGGACTTTTACACCCTCGGCAGCTGGTAGCTTCTTGATTCAACAAGACTATCTAAGAGATGAATCCAAACGTTTTACAGAGATTCAACTACCGCTAAGCGATGTGTTGTATGACCCCAAAAAAGTGGGCGATAAATTACCAGTTGAACTAGTTTGGGAATTGAACTCGGTCATCAAGCAAATTTATCCAGAAGAAAATAATGCGCTTGAAAACACCAACAGCGTTGTTCGCCTGATTGTGGACTTTGGTGATAAAGAGCGTTGGGCGCAAATTTGGGCAGCAGAAATTATTGACCCAGCTAGCGGCGAAGTCTTTTCAAGTGCATTTTGGGTTGAAAGGAACGATATCCCGGGTGGTTTTTATACCGCCAGCGGTGAATCTATTGAGCGCACGTTTTGGACCAATCCCTTAAGCTATCGACGCATCTCCAGAGGAGTCGGTAGTGTGCGAGCATCCAGTAAGAAAGCAGCAGCACCCAAGAATGGCACTCCTGTAGCGGCCCCTAAACAGCGCTATCGAACACATATGGGCATTGACTACTCAGCACCAAAAGGCACACCAGTTTTTAGCGTAGCTACAGGCAAGGTAGTTCATCTCGGCTATAGCGGCGCGTTTGGCAACCTCATCATCATCGAACATCCTGGAAACTATCGCACCTACTATGCGCATTTAAGCGGCTACAACGTTGAGTTGCAAGTGGGCAACGAAGTCCGACGCGGTTTAGAGATTGGCTATGTTGGATCAACTGGTCGCTCTACTGGGCCTCATCTACATTTTGAATTAAGAAAAGATGGAGTCTATGTCGACCCCTATGCCTCAAAAACACAATTAGATTTATGGAATATGCGTGATAGCGATAGCGGCTTACTTACTAGAGAAATTCTCTTGCTAGGAACACCCGTAGTAAATTAATTTATTGGGTGAATTCATTTTTAGAGCATGTAAATGAATGTAAAAAGGGTCCAATTGGACCCTTTTGTTTGATGCTATCAACATCAGCCTATAACTAATACTGGCAACTTGGAGTGCACAATCACCTCATGTGTTTCGCTACCCAATAGAACACTCTTAATACCAGTGCGTTTATGAGAGGCCATCACGATGACATCGGCCTTGGCTTTCTTAGCCCCATCCAAAATACCTTCGGATAGATTGCTATTAGCAATATGCAGGGTATTGGCCTTAATAGCAGCGCCCAATACAACTGCGGACTTTTTCAGGATATCCGCAGCAAAGGTATCGCATACCTTTTTATGGTCCTTGAGAGAGATGCCATACCCCATAGTGCTATCGGAATACACCATCGGCGGCATTGGATCGGATACATAAACCAATGTCACAGCAGCCTTATCGGCCTTGGCAAGCTCAGCCACTCTTTTTAATGCCTTTTTGCTGACATCCGAACCATCAACTGGTACTAATAAGTGCTTGAACATATTAACTCCTGTTAAATTAAGCCTCGATAGCCTTCATTCCATCATAATCCTAAATACTCTCGTATAAAAGCATAAAAAGGAAACTGAATTGCTCAAGTATTTAGCGGTGTATTTTTCATTTCTACTGTCATTTGTCATCATTGACTTCATTTGGCTTCTTGGCATCGCCAAAAATCTCTACCGCGATGATATGGGCTCACTCATGGCCAGCGAGCCTAAGCTATTAGCTGGGCTTGGCTTCTACTTATTCTATGCACTTGGTGCATCGATTTTTGTCATCCTGCCAGCAATTTCAAAACAGTCGTGGTTATATGCAGTGCAATATGGCGCCCTATTTGGCTTCTTTTGCTATATGACTTACGATCTCACCAACCTTGCTGTGATCCGTGATTTCCCTATGCGACTGGCATTTGTAGATATCGCATGGGGCTCAGCGGTAACAGCGGCATCTAGCGCTCTAGCCTACTGGCTTGGTAGTAAGATAGTTTGAAAATCTTTTCCCCATGAATCTCTTTCACCCTAAACTACTCGATTCCTTTAAGGGCTATAACGGCGCCCTGTTTAGTAAAGATATATTAGCGGGCATCACAGTCGGTGTAGTTGCATTACCTTTAGCCATGGCCTTTGCAATTGCCAGTGGACTCAAACCAGAAGCAGGCATTTTCACAGCAATTATTGCTGGCGGACTCATTTCTTTACTGGGTGGTAGCCGCGTGCAAATTGGTGGGCCTGCGGGCGCGTTCATCGTCATTGTTTACGGCATTGTGGAGCATTACGGTCTAGCTAATTTACTCTTGGCAACCGCCATGTCTGGAGTGTTCTTATTTTTGATGGGACTCTTTCGGCTTGGAACCTTAATTCGCTTTATTCCAGTTGCTGTCATTATTGGATTTACCAATGGCATCGCCGTCTTGATTGGTCTCTCTCAAGTTAAAGAGTTTTTTGGCTTACAAATTACGAAGATGCCTGCAGAATTTTTTCAAGCAGTCCAAGCTTTGTATGCTGCTGCCGATACAGTGAATCCAGTCGCTCTCATGCTATCTATGGGCAGTCTGGCTCTTTTAATTACCTGGAGAACTTTTCAGAAACGTCTTGGCCACCTTAGTCATATCCCAGCAACAGTCATTGCGATGGCTGTTGCTACTATTATCACGAGCTTATTTAATCTGCCGGTCGATACTATTGGCAGTCGTTTTGGCGGCATTCCATCGGGGCTGCCCAGCTTTGAATGGATTCCAGTCAGCTGGAGTACCGCACAGTATGTCATTGCACCTGCTATCACGCTGGCCGTACTTGGAGCCATTGAATCACTCCTGTGCGCACGCATTGCTGATGGACTCATTCATGATCGCCATAATTCCAACCAGGAGCTGATGGCGCAGGGCGTAGCAAATCTAGTTACCCCATTCTTTGGCGGAATGCCTGCAACAGGAACTATTGCAAGAACAGTTACCAATATACAGAGTGGCGCCAGCACACCAATTGCTGGCATAGTTCATGCCCTTACATTGCTGGTGATTGTGTTATTCGGAGCTCCACTTGCAACCAATATTCCCTTAGCCAGTCTAGCTGCCATTCTTATGTTTGTTGCTTGGAACATGGGTGAGTGGAGAAAGTTTGCTGATCTCAAGCAATTCCGCATGCCCTACCGCTTAACAATGTTGAGCGTCTTTTTCCTAACAATCATCTTGGATCTCACCGTTGCAATCCAGGTAGGCCTCTTATTGGCATTCATTACTTTCATTTATAGAATCTCAAGTCTCTCTCGTTATGAAGCTGCAAGTGCAATTGATTTTCCAGAGCTACAAACACATCACGGGAAAATTGCTGTTTTCAGAATCTATGGCGCCATCTTTTTTGGAGCGGTCAAGCTTCTAGAAAATATCGAGAAGGAATTGCCTTCAAAAGCTTTGGTGCTTGATATGAAGAACGTGATCTATATCGACGTTTCTGGAATGGATGCTCTGCTTGAGCTTGAGAGTGTGTGCAAATCCAAAGTTATCAAGCTTGTGATTTGTGGTCTAGCACATCAACCATATGATATGGCAGTACGCGGAGGTCTATGCGATAGAGTGCCTCAGGATTGCATCCAACCAGATCTGCAGCAGGGCATCAGCACCGCAATCAGTCAGTCAAATTAGCTGATACAGAAACCGCCTTTTAGTAAATCGTCAGACAAATACCAGGCACGATAAAGACCAAAGATTCCCGCAGACAGTAGCAGTCCTGCAGCAATATATCTCACCCAAATATATTGACCAAACTGCGTCAAAGCAGCTGAGAATTTAGAAATCAATAAGAGATTAGGTAAGGTACCCAATCCAAACGCCAGCATGAGTGCGGCACCCGTCAAGACATCTCCAGACAAAAAAGCCAGCGGCAAAACACTATAGACCAGACCACAAGGAACTAAGCCCCATACCATTCCACTAAACCAGCGGGATGAACGTCCCGTGAAACCCCCTAAATACTTGGCCCAATAACTAGCCATCCGTGCACCAAGCCACTTGCCGACCAATAGAGGGCTATTCGATCTCTGACGCAAAAGACGCAAGCCCATCACTAGCAAAATCATGGAAGTCAAAGCAAACAATGGTCTCTGAATAGGCACTACGTTTTGCTGCCACAGTACAGCGCCTACCCACCCCGCGACAGCGCCTAGCAAAACATAAGTCGTCAAACGCCCAAGATGCATGATGAGTTGAAGATGAAAGAGCTCAGACTTGCTTTGCAATGGGATGCATACCCCCTGAGTGCTACCCTGGCGCTCAATTGCCGCAGCTATACCGCCGCACATTAAGGCGCAATGCCATCCACTGACTAAAGCCCCCAAAAATACTGCCAGCAACAAGCTAGTAGTCAGCATTTAGGCATCCAGTGCTGTAGAGAAATATTGAAATTACACATTATCCGAGTAGAATAAACTGAACTGGTAACTTGAACCAATATGAATTACACCAACTCAGATGTCCCTAGTAGCAAATGCTCAGTCTGTGTACTGGGTCAGTTTTGTCTGCCAGTCGGAATCAGTCCTAGCGATATTGCCAAGATTGATACGCTCGTCAAAGAACGTGTCCACCTACAAAAGGGTGAAAGCCTCTATCGTCATGGAGACCCACTCTCTGCGGTATACAGCGTCCGCTTTGGAACCCTCAAAACTGAATATGGCCTCGAAGATGGACGTCAACAAGTAATCGGCTTTCATCTTCCAGGCGAGATCTTGGGTCTGGATGGTATTGGCGAGGGTAGTTATCAATCTGAAGCTATTGCCCTAGAAGAGAGCGAAGTCTGCATCATTCGCTATGAAGCATTCGAGGATTTAGCACGCCAAATTCCAGTACTACAAAAGCAGTTCCACCGCATTCTGAGCCGTGAACTTACGCAAGACCAACGTCACCTACTTTCGCTCGGTAGCTTGCGTGCTGAAGAGCGTTTGGCGGCATTCTTATTGAATCTTTCTCAACGCCTTGCCGCTCGTGGTTATCAAAACAATGAATTTGATTTACGTATGAGTCGCGTAGAAATTGGTAGTTACTTGGGAAGTCAAATTGAAACTGTTAGCCGCATGCTCTCACGCTTTGCTGAATCAGGTTTGATTCAAATTAAGCAACGTCATATCAAGCTGATCGATATGGATGGTCTTTATGAATTAGCTGGGGTACCCAACCCAGAACGTAGCATTCCTATCAAGCCAGTTACAGCCCAAGAACTTTAAATCAAGCCCTGATCAGAGTCTTTGGCGGTGCCTGGACAAATTCCAGGAAGAATGTAGACAGTTAAAGCGCTGGAAATTGAACAGAAAATCCAGATTATGAAAAATCCAATCGTGTAAATTCCTTCATCAGAAATATTTGGTCGATGTCCAAAAAAAAGTAGTTCTGATGGATGAATCAAACTAAATAACAGCCCTTCAGCCAGAATAGAGACCAAAAAAGATGGCCACATAATCCAGATGAAGAGACGGTACTTCATTTGGCAACCTGCTCTACTTTAATTTGCTCAACCTTTAAACCACGTTTGACTACCCCATCTCTAACAGGCTTGTCGGCATATAGAGTAACAGCCAAATAGATGGTGATAATGCAGCCAATCGCCGCAACTGCAGGGCCACTAATTAAGAGCCAGGGCCATAGTTGCTTAAACCAAGGTTTGTTAGTGTGTTGATCAGACATATTCATATTCTCTTTACTCTACTATATATCTTAGCGGGGAATAATAAAGCTCGATTTTTCATCACGTTTTCGGGTAATCATCTCACTACCAGATAACTCATGTCCAACTACATCAAAGTGAATGGGGTAATTGCCAGGCTCATTTACACCTGTTGTGGTACTTACTTTAATAGGCATCAATAAATTGCTGGATGGCGCCACTTCAATCTCAGTAATTACCTGACCACGAGAATCCAGAATTCTTAAATCTTCCAAACCAGTGGCCTTAACTTGCACGTTCATATTATTTTCAGAGGCATTCATGATCTGAATACGATAAATATTTTCTATGCGTACCCCATCTACTTCACGCGCTAAAGCACCACGATCCCGCATAACATCAACACGCAATGGATTTCTAGTTACAAGAGAAATCAAGAAGATGCTCGTTAAAACTGTAAGCAATGCAGTGTAAATCAAGACACGGGGTCGCAAGATGTGCTTAATCGCACTTTGATTTGACTCCCTATCTTCAATAGCCCGTTCAGTGGTGTAGCGAATGAGTCCTTTTGGATAGTCGACTTTCTCCATGACCTGATCGCAAGCATCAATACAGGCGCCACAGCCAATACACATATACTGCAAGCCGTCACGAATATCAATTCCCGTCGGGCAAACTTGAACGCAAATACTGCAATCCACGCAATCGCCAAGACCTAAGGAAGAATGGTCAGCTGATTTACTGCGACTTCCTCTTGGCTCGCCACGCACTTTATCGTAAGTCACCAGGAAAGTATCTTTATCCACCATCACGCTTTGGAAGCGAGCATATGGACACATATATTTACAAACTTGCTCACGCATAAAGCCAGCGTTACCCCAAGTTGCAAAGCTATAGAAACAGAGCCAGAATGTTTGCCAAGGGCCTAATGAGAGATGAATTAAGGCTGAGCCCAGAGTAGTAATGGGGGTGAAATAACCAATGAAGGTAAAGCCCGTCCAAAATGCAATGAGTAACCATAAAAAATGCTTAGTGATTTTGAGGCGCCACTTACGCAAGCTCCAAGGCCACTCTTCGCCATCCAAACGAATCCGTGCAAAACGATCGCCCTCCACTTTGCGTTCGATCCACATAAAGATCTCGGTGTAGACCGTTTGTGGGCAGGCATAGCCACAAAATAATCGCCCTGCAATTGCCGTAAACAGAAAAAGAGCGAGCGCAGAGAGGATCAGCAAGAGCGTAAGGTAAATCACATCCTGCGGCCATAAGACAATGCCGAAGATATAAAACTTACGCTGAATTAAGTCAAAAAGAACCGCTTGTCGGCCGTTCCAATCAATCCACGGAAGACCATAAAAGAGTAATTGGGTAGCAAATACCAGTATGAAACGCCAGCGGGCAAATAGTCCGCTTACAGAACGCGGGTAAATCTTTCGCCGGACCTCATAAAGAGATTCCTCGATTACATCTATAGGAATAGGCTTCCCAACCGGCGAATTATTTGTCACTGATTACTTAGCTGCTGCAGTCTTATTATTAGATAAACCCCAGACATAAGCAGTCAAGAGATGGATTTTTTCTGGGCTCAATACCTTATCTTGAGAAGGCATCATCGCCATACGACCCTTAGTGAGAGTCTCAACTATCGCCGCCTCTGAACCACCATACAACCAGGTTTTATCAGTCAAGTTAGGGGCACCTAAAACAATATTGCCCTTGCCATCAGCTCCATGACAGGCTACGCAATTCGCTTTAAATACTTCTGCGCCGCGAGCAGCTTTCAAATCGTCTGCAGGTAAGCCTGAAAGGCTGCGTACATAGTTAGCTACATCCACGATTTGCTTGCTATCAAGCTGTGGAAATGGAGGCATTACACCTGCGCGGCCATTAATCAATGTGGTCTTAATATTTTCTGGTGAACCGCCATATAACCAGTCGCCATCAGTCAAATTCGGGAAGCCTTTTGCGCCACCAGCATCAGAACCATGGCACTGCGCACAAGAATTTAAAAATAAGCGCTGACCCATTTCACGAGCCTTTGGATCTGCAGCTACCTGCTCGATATCCATCTGAACATATTTCGCATAGACAGGCTTTAACTCTTCATTCGCATCTGTCATCGAACTCATCAATGCGCCATCGGTTGTATAGCCGAGAACACCAGGGAAAGATCCTAGACCAGGAAACAAGACCAGGTATACCAGAGCAAAGATACAGAAAATTAAATACATCCATGCCCACCAGCGTGGGAGTGGGTTATTCAACTCACGTAAATTACCATCCCATACGTGACCAGTATCTGCTACTGCGCCATCAGCCGTATGGATAACTTTAGCTTTACGCTGCGAAGCGAGTAGCCAGATACACCAAACAATACCAACCAATGAAACGAGTGCAATGTAATCACTCCAAGCACCACTAAAAAAGTCACTCATGATTTGTCCTTGCTAAATTCATCCGGAAGATCAAATGGAAGTTCGGCAGATTCTTCATTAGCCTTCTTTCTACCTGGAGACCAAGCCCACCAAACAATCCCAATAAAAACAACCAATCCAATGACTGTTGAAAATGCGGAGAGATAGGGGGCGATCTTTTCCATTTAATTTAAATAGTGTTAATTAATATTCGCGCTTACTTTGCTACTACTTCGTCTACGGTGATGTAACGACGTGAGATGCCTAAACCTTGGAGATAAGCAATCAAGGCATCCTCCTCCGTTTTACCTTCTAGCTCTTTAGGAGCATTAGCAATCATTTCATCTGTGTATGGAATGCCTAAACGGCGCATTGCAAGCATATGGTCTTGAATCGATGAAGTTTCAGCAGCATTTTTTGCTAACCATGGATAGCCAGGCATATTGGACTCTGGCACTACATCGCGTGGATTGCGCAAATGAATGCGATGCCAATCATCGGAGTAACGAGCACCAACACGGGCTAGATCTGGGCCAGTACGTTTGCTACCCCACAAGAATGGATGGTCATAAACAGATTCGCCAGCTAAAGAGTAAGGACCATAACGCTCTACTTCAGAGCGCAAGGTACGAATCTGCTGAGAGTGGCAACCAACACAACCTTCGCGTTGGTATACATCTCTACCGGCTAAACGTAAGGCGGTGTATGGCTCAATACCAGGACTAGGTTCAGTAGTGGTGTGCTGGAAGAATAAAGGCACAATCTGCACCAAACCAGCAATCGATACTACCAAAATCGTAGCAATAATTAACCAGCCAACATTCTTCTCAAGCGTTCCGTGGGAAAAGAATTTATTTTCGCTAGACATTTTCTTCTCCTTTTAGTGTTCAGCAACGGCCATTGGAATCGGCGCATTGACAAAAGTTTTACCTTGGACTGTTTTGAAGACGTTATAAGCCATCAAGAACATACCGCTGAGATAGCACAGGCCACCCATTAGTCGAATGACATAGAAAGGATAGGTTGCTTTTACTGACTCAACAAAGCTGTAAGTCAAAGTACCATCGGCTTCGAATGCTCTCCACATGAGACCTTGCATAACACCAGCAATCCACATTGCAGCGATGTAGAGAACAACACCAATCGTAGCAATCCAGAAGTGCAGTTCAATCCAACGCACGTTATACATTTCTTTCTGCCCTACCAAACGTGGAATCAAGTAGTACAGCGAGCCGATCGTGATCATCGCCACCCAACCTAAGGCGCCTGAGTGCACGTGACCAATAGTCCAGTCTGTGTAATGGGATAAGCTATTCACAGTCTTAATAGACATCATTGAACCTTCAAAGGTAGACATACCGTAGAAAGAAAGTGCCACTACTAAGAATTTCAGAATAGGATCTTGACGCAATTTGTACCAAGCACCTGACAAAGTCATAATGCCGTTGATCATGCCGCCCCAAGAAGGTGCCAACAAAATCAATGAGAACACAGTACCTAAAGATTGAGTCCAGTCAGGTAATGAAGTGTGTTGCAAGTGATGTGGACCTGCCCACATATAAGTAAAGTTCAAAGCCCAGAAGTGAACAATCGATAAGCGATAGGAATAGATCGGGCGATCAGCTTGCTTAGGAATGAAGTAATACATCATGCCCAAGAAGCTTGTGGTCAAGAAGAAGCCAACCGCATTGTGACCATACCACCACTGCACCATCGCATCTTGTACACCAGCATAAGCAGAATAGGATTTCCACAATGTTGCTGGCATCTCAAGGTTATTGAAGATATGCAAAATAGCAATAGTCAAGATGTACGCACCGAAGAACCAGTTCGATACATAAATATGTTTCGTCTTACGCTTCATGATGGTGCCGAAGAACACCACTGCATAGGCAACCCAAACCAGGGTAATGAGCACATCAATTGGCCACTCTAATTCAGCGTACTCTTTAGAAGTGGAGTAACCCAGCGGCAAAGTGATTGCAGCTAAAACGATTACCAGTTGCCAACCCCAAAACGTAAACGCCGCTAATTTGTCACAAAAGAGTCTTGCTTGACTAGTACGCTGCACGATGTAGTAGGAAGTCGCAAATAATGCCGAGCCACCAAAGGCAAAAATCACCGCATTGGTATGCAACGGACGTAAACGACCATAGCTTAACCAAGGGATATTGAGTGTGATATCAGGCCAAATGAGCTGCGCAGCGAGGATAACCCCCACGAGCATGCCCACAATTCCCCAAAGTACAGTGACAATGGCAAACTGACTGACTACCTTGTAATTGAAGGTATCTTGATTGTTCCCCACGGTAAGTCCCATGGTTTCTCCTTTTTGGTGACCAAACAGCGACATAATTCAAATAGACTTCGGCAATTATCGAAGTAAGCCGCATGAGGTGTTTTGATCTATGTCAAAAAGGATGCCTGCATTTACGAGACGTAGAAACTTCTGTATTGAGGCGTAATTCCTAACTAGCTAATAAATAAAGATTTTTTAGCTAGTGATCGCTAACATTTTTGGATTTAGGTGTATCGTCATCCATCAAAATCGCCTCACCTGGCCCCTCCAGGTCATCAAACTGACCCGCTTTCACAGACCAAAAGAAAATCCAGGCCAAAAGACCGATTACAAGCAGGGAGATGGGGATCAAGAGAAAAAGGCTTTCCATCCCTCTAGTCTAGGCCTTTCTGAGTCGCCAGGCATTTAATGTGACTGCCAAAGAAGATAGAGACATGCCGATGCCTGCAATCCAAGGGTTGACCCAACCCATCATGGCCACTGGAATAGCCAAGAGGTTGTAAAACAGAGCCCAAATCAAGTTTTCTTTAATGATAATCTGGGTTTTATCTGCCAGCAATAGAGACTTAGCTAGAGGAGCTAAGGAGCTCGCCGTCAAAATCGCATCTGCTCCAGCACTAACGAGTGGCGCCCCCGCCCCAACTGCAATCGAAACATCTGCTTTTGCTAGTAGAGGTGCATCGTTAATGCCATCGCCAATCGCCCAAACAAAATGGCCTTCCTTTTGCAAGCGCTCAATGTAGTGATACTTATCCTCTGGTGAGCAGGCACCCTTGAAACGGTCAATCCCAACATGATGCGCCCACCACAACACAGTTGTAGGATCATCTCCAGAAACTAAATGCACGGTGATCTTGCGCGATTTTGTAGCAGCCAACAATTTCTCGAGCCCCGCTCTTGGAGTATCTAAGAATAAAAAGCTCGCAATCAATCCTTTGTCATCAGCCAGATGCACTTGGCCATACTGCCCCTCTTGCTCAATCTGTTGAGCGCCAACCCAAGCTGCACTTCCTAGCCTATAAACCCCTGAGCTCAGGCCTTTACCTAATTGATTGGTTACAGGCTCAGGTAAGTTTTTCAGTGGGCAATTTTCAGTTTCAGCTGCACGCAATAAAGAAAGTGCTAAAGGATGTTTTTGACCAGCTTCCATTGCTGCAGCAATACTAAGCACATCTGCTCTAGAAAACTCTGCACGAGCAATCAACACCTCTTTTAATTCTGGCTGCCCCATGGTGAGGGTGCCAGTCTTGTCCAATACCAAGTCGGTAGCCTTGACTAAGCCTTCTAGGACATGGCCGCGCACAATTAATAAACCCAACTTAGTTACGGCACCTTGGGCTGCAGCCATGGCTGTTGGAACGGCAAGCGATAAAGCGCATGGACAACTGGCAACCAGCACCGAAACTAAAACTGTCCACGCTCTGCTGGGATCGACATACCACCAAATGGCTGAAGACAGAAATGCAGCAATTAATAAAAAACCAACAAAATATCCAGCCCACTTTTCTGCCAGACTGACCATGAGGGGCTTAGCTTGTAGCGCTTGATCCAGTAATGAGGCAATGCCAGCGATACGAGTAGATTGACCAACTGCATCAATTCTCATGAGCATAGGGTTCAGAATGTTATGCGTACCTGCATATACACGATCACCAATCTTTTTATCAATTGGTTTTGATTCGCCAGTCAGCAGTGACTCATCTAAAGCGCTCTCACACTCAATCAAAATACCATCTGCTGGGACCACATCACCAGGTGGAACACGAAGAACCTCACCAGGGTTGCAATTAATGACCGGAACAATTTCCACCCTCTGAGACTCTGGATAGTTCGGCACTCGCTCGCAAGTAGCAGGCAATTGTTTTGCTAAAGCCTCCGCCCCACCCTGCGCATCTTGACGAGCCAATAACTCCACATAACGTGCTGCCAAAATAAAGGCAACAAACATAGTAATGGAGTCAAAGTATCCTTGGCCTGAACCGGTAGCAAGATTCACGGTACCAGCAGAAAATGCTAGAGCTAAAGCTAGGGCAATAGGAACATCCATACCCAACATATGCGTCTGACGAAATGAGGCAACACTTCGCCATGCAGCCTGAAAAATCGGACCAGCTGAATACACCATCACTGGAACAGTGAGAGCCCAACTAGTCCAACCCAGTAAGAGGTCATACTCAGCGGTAATATCACTATCACCTACGTATGTTGGCCAGGCATACATCATGACTTGCATCATTCCCAATAAAGCAACTCCAAGTCTTGTCAGTAGCTGACGACGTTCTTTCTTGGATTTTTCAATTGACAGTGAAGGCTCGAATGGCCACGCCTCGTAACCAATACGCTCCACCTCAAATAATAAGCGAGCTAAGCTAGTTTGCCCAGGTGAAAACTCTGCCTTGACCTTTTGACTTACATAGTTAATCTGCACATCTTTCACACCAGGAATACGCCTGAGATGTTGCTCACATAACCACACACAAGCAGCACAGCGAATCTTCTCAAGTCGTAAAGTGGTTTCTAGATTACCGTCCTCACCACTGGGCCGAGTGTATCGACCAAGCAAAGAAGGATCATCGTAAGGAGCTAGGTTGTCAGGAATTTCATTTGAAGCAAGGTAAGCAGCAGGCTTATCACTTGACTGTGCACGACGTGCATAGAACACTTCCAAACCTTCGCCATGAATAGTTTGCGCAATTGCCATGCAACCAGCGCAACAGAATTTTCTATTGACGCCACCCAACTCAATCTCATAAGAGTCGCCTGGAAGAATAAAACTTCCGCAGTGATAACAGCTATTGCTTGGCATACTAGTGCTCATATGTGCATTATTAATTGCGAGTGAGAGACTTGCTTACCCAGCCATTACGTCGTTCATATAGAACAAATAGAACACCCCAGATCACTATGGCGAAATATGCCGAAACCCAAGCAATTTGTGAGCTACGTGAGCCTGCTAGATCAAGCACAAATCCAAAAATCGCCGGGCCTAACAGGCCGCCGCCAAAGCCCATTAAAGAATGGAGACCCATTGCAGCACCTTTAATATTTTCTTGCGCGCTCACCACCAAACCCGCAGTTAAAGTGGCGGAGTCAGCCATAATAAAAATCGCGTGCCCCGTGGCCAATGCAATAATTAACCACCAAGATTGTCCGGTTGATAAAGCCAGCGCCATACCAAATGCTGCACTAGTCAGCATGACAATGAAAATCCATTTTTGACGCCCTATTCTCAAGGCAATCTCATTTCCGGTAATGGATGCTGGAACACCAAAAAAATTAATGACGCCAGCAAGGGTGGTAGCGGTTAAGAGAAAAGAGTCGCCAGTCATGATTGCACAGAAAGCAAAAAAGGCGACCAACCAACTACGAGAAGCAAATAGTTCGATCGAATGTACGGTGTAACCAAAAATGAAGCCTGAAGCTGTTTTATCTTGCAAAACTAAACGCCATTTGTCCACTGGAAAAATGTCGTGCAATCGAATATGAATTGGGCCATGCCATTTTTCATGAGTCAGCGCAGGAATAAATATCAGCACAATCAATAATGCGGTAAATGGGCCTAAGGCGATTATTCCAAAAACATAGCGCCAGCCCAAACCATCCAAGATCCAGCCAGAGCAAAGATATGAAAAGCCAGTACCAATGCCAAAGAAAGCCGTATAGAAAGCAATATGACGACTCAATTCTCCGGTCTTAATACGATCAGAAAGAATCTTTAAGCCAGGCATATAGGTACCCGCTAAACCAGCCCCATTAATCGCCATAAAGATCAGGGCAGTCCAAAAGTTTTCAGCAAGGATGCCCATGCCAAGCAATCCACTTGTAGCCAAAAGACCACCTACAAGATAGACTTTTTTTGCATCGACACGATCCGTCAGAGCTGTTGCCAACGGCACCATCAGCATATAGCCAAAGAAAAAAGTGCTCGCAATTAAACCAGACTGCAAATTACTGAGATGCCATTCGTCTTGCAATGTTGTTAACACGACAGCGTAGCAAGCAAAACCAAGCAGCGCGCAGGTTTGCGCCATGAGCATGAAAGGGGTGTAACCGGTAGGTTTAAAGCGCATAGGACTTACTGCTGACTACGACCTGGTGAATCCTGAAAACCATTCGAGCGAAAGGTGAGCACCAAAGTATCTCTGTAGCCGTGAGGCCCTAAGGGCTGAATCGGGGTGGACTCATGAATCATACGTTCATCATTCATCAACAATAAAGACCAAGGTTCAGAAAGTGTAAATCTCAAACCAGCAGAACCATTTGCATCAAAAATGCGAGTCTCACCACCCTTAATGCCAACTCGATTGAGCAAAAAGACAGCTACAAAATCCACGCCATCACGATGCGCACCTTCGGGAGTTGGGCGACCAATTCCATCAGTCGTATCAATCCGAAATTGATGCGCCTCAACAAACCAAGTATTCACCTGCTTTACGCCGCTTAATATGTTGGCCAGCCCCAGCAAAAGAGATTGCCAGACAGGATTGTTAGTAAGCTGAGCCTGCGAGGGTTCAAACCAGCGCTCGATGCCGCCATGCAAGGCGTTGTAGTCAACTGACTGCCAATGGGCACGATGCGGCACTATGGTCAGACTTTCACCCTTCATCTCGAAGCTTGAATGGCGTCGAAAGCGGTAGCGCCCCCCATCCTTTAGATACGGATCGCGTGGCAAACCTTCCCAAAACTGGTTGAGGCTTAAGAGCTGCTCTAGATCCACATGCGCTATTTTTGCCACATCCTGTGCGGATAACACTGCATAACCCTGATCTCGCAAAGATTGAGGTAATTCCTTAACGGGAGTCAGCGGGGGTAAAAGGCTTGAGAGAGTCATGGGCTTATTTTAGGCTTTTAGCAATCAACTTAGGAATGCAAATTCAAACGGCCACGCACCTCTCCTACATGCCCCTTTAAGTCATATAACTCTTTTGCGTCCAGCATAGAAACCTTGATATTGCCCACCCTTCTCTCAATATCCTCCAATTCCTTAAAGTTCTTTTCTTTCAAGTCTGGATTAGCAGCGTTTTTTTCTATTAACTTCAGCTCTTCATAAACTCTAGATAGCTTGAGTCTTAATAATAAATTCTTGGCCGCGGGAATGTAGGTAAACAGGGGAATAAAAATCACCAACAGTGGGATGACGATTTTTGCGAACCTCCCAATCCATACCGCAGTCCAGAAAGGTAAATGGCGATGCAATAAAGAAGGTCCGTCTTTTAAATAGATTTCTGCATCCACATGCAAAGGAAAATCAAGGCCAGTACCCGATGGAAACTCTCCCGGCTTTTGTAGATAGGCATAGGATTTCAGAATATCGTAAGTATCGCCAAGTAATAATGTCACTAAAGCAGGGCTAATACCTTCCTTGCCCACCAAGGTAGCTGTTGCTGCCAACACCTGAATATCTTGACGAGGCAAGTCATACGCAATACTGACCATCCCACGTGGCACCGTTACCTTAGAAAGAAATGGAAATAAATGAACATAAGCTTCAGCCTGTTCAAAACTCATTAAGCGAATGCCGGGCGTTTCATAAAAACTTTTAAGTAAAGGCGCTTCGGCAGCACTCACTAAAAAAATAGCGTCTAACTCCCCTTTTTTAAATTTTTCCAATGCTTCTAAGGGCTTGAGCTTTTCAGTGCGGATATCATTCATGCTTAATCCGCTTGCCTCGAGCAATTGCGAAGCTAAACTCAAGGTACCACTTCCCTCATTGCCAATGGAAACGCGCTTACCTTTCAGCTGACTCAATAAGCCCAAGCGCCCAGATTCATTCGGAAAGCTAGCCTCTCGATACCAAACCCATACAGGCTCATAAAACACTCCTGCAATAGAGACCAGTTTGGGATGCTTGGATAAGTCTGCCACTCCACCTTGAACCATTGCAAAATCGACGCCTGAATGCGGATCATTCAATAAGGCCAAGTTATCACTTGTGCCGCCAGTCGTTCTTAAGCGTAGAGAAATTCCTTCCTCCGTAAGCTCTTTCTGAAGTCTTTCACCAAACTGCTGATACAGGCCAGTAGGCAAGCCCGTTGCCAACTGGATGGACCTGGGCGGCGGGGGCACCAAAACCCATAAGGTAGCAAAAAGTATCGCCACCAGAACCAAAAAGGCTATGCCAAATGCGATAGGGTTGTAGATATTTTTGCGTATGAAGTCCATAAGAATTCTTCTTGTTTTTGCCATTATGCCCCTAGCCCAAAGATCAAGAGTGGAATGAATTCATCCCGAATCATTTAGGATAAGATGAATGTTTTCAAAGAACCCTTAGGATCAAAATGAACTCAAACCTCAATAAGGTAGCTCTGGTTACGGGAGCTGGAACGGGTATCGGCAAGGCAGCTGCAAAAGCACTGCTCAATGGCGGCTTTCAAGTTGTCTTAACCGGTAGAAACCTTGAGAAACTGAATAAAGCCATTCAAGATATTGGCGGAAATAGCCAAAACTGCTTAGCTCTTGCCTGCGACGTGGGTAGACCAGAACAAGTAAAGCAGTTATTTTCAGAGATCCAAAAACACTTTGGTCGTATTGATGTGCTCTTTAATAATGCTGGTATGGGTGCTCCAGCAATCCCGATGGAAGAGATCAGCTACGAACAATGGATGAACGTGGTCAATGCCAATCTTTGCGGGGCTTTTCTTTGCTCACAAGAAGCAATTCGCATGATGAAGGCGCAGTCACCTCAAGGTGGACGCATCATTAACAATGGCTCCATCTCAGCACATGCACCCCGCCCGATGTCTGCCCCATACTCATCCACCAAACATGCCATCACTGGATTAACCAAGTCCATTGCATTAGATGGTCGTCCTTTCAACATCACCTGCGGTCAAATCGATATTGGTAATGCCGGCACTGAAATGACCATCCCTATGGCCGCCGGAATTTTGCAAGCCGATGGGTCAAAGAAAGCTGAGCCATTAATGGATGTGGATCATGTTGGGCAAGCAGTGCTACATATGGCTCAACTACCTCTAGAGAGTAATATTCTGACGATGACCATCATGGCAAGCAATATGCCATTTGTTGGTCGAGGTTAATTAAGGTCTAACTTGATCGACCATCAAGCGGGCATCTGTCGTGCCCACTTTGATGGTTTGCGCAGAAGAAATCAAATCGCCAGATTCCGGCATTGCCATACCCGTTTTAGAGATACGCACCTCAACTGACACCTCAGGTAATTGAGAGATCAAGGCATTTGGGCTCATTGCCAAAGCATCATTTAAAACAAAACTCACCGGGAATGTAGTCACCGGGGTTTTGAGAACTGCTACTGGCATACGTTCACCAGGCTTACGAGCAATCACCATCAAAGTGTCACCCGCTTTGACTTTAGATTGAAGCGCGGAAGATATTCCCACTCGCCCACTCACCCCTCGATTATTAATCGCTGGTGTAGTAGCTGGCGCTAACCCACCTTTGCTACGTGCTTCAGCAATAGAGCCGGCAATCGCTCTCGCCTCATCTGTTTCAGGGGGTAATTGCTTTTCTAGTTTTTCCCAAGATTGCACAGCGGCTTTGTAGTTTTGCGCATTAAAGGCTGCAGTTCCAGAAAGCCACAGTGCCAATAGATTATTTGGATCTAGCGCCAAAGCTTTGTTAATTAATTGTTGTGGTTTACCAGCAAAATTACCATTTGCATTTGCCGCCAATACATCAGCATAGTCAGCCAACAACTGTGGGTCAGCATCCACAAAAGAGCCTGCACGAGCATAGGCTTTTGCGGCCTCAGCATTCTGACCCAAAATTCGGTAGGAGCGTGCCAGCATAGCCCAGCCCTTTAAATTATCAGGCTCCTTCTCCATCTTGGCAGCAAACTCAGTAACCATCTTTTCAACAGCTTCTTGAGTCATTGGCTGCTCAGCACTCTTTTCGGCAATTCGAGCAGCATCACCAAGATAGAAATAAAAACCTGCTGAAAGCAAAACTACAAAAAGACAAATTCCAACAATAGTTTTCTTTGGGGAACCCAATACAGCAAGATCATCCGCCTCATCCGTATCTTGAAAAAGGCGCTGACGCATTTCTGCATGAGCTTGCTCGTAACTATCAGCATCAACCGTGCCCGCCAAACGATCAGCCTCGAGCTTATCGAGCTCCTCGCGATAAATAGCAGCATTCATCTGACGACGAGAAGTCTCAGATTCTTTAGCTGGGAAAAATAATGGGCGAAGCAATAAGACCAAGACCAAAATCAACAAAAGGAGGGCGGGTATTAAAAAACTAGTCATGTGCATTTTCTGTTGAACTGGATTTTGCATCCCGAAGTAGTGCATCAATACGACGATTGTCCTCTGCGGACAGCGTAGTACTTGGCACTCTTTGATTTCTGCGGCGTAAATACACTGCCAGGCCAATAATGCCAACAAGCAAAATCACAAAAGGGCCTATCCATAAAATCCAAGTGATTGGCTTTACGGGTGGGCGATATAAGACAAAGTCGCCATAGCGCTCCACCATAAACTCCCGAATTTGTTTGTCGGTTTTACCTTCACCAATCAAAATCCGAATTTCTTTACGCAAATCATTCGCTAAATCAGATCGTGAACCCGCAAGAGATTCATTCTGGCAAACCAGACAACGCATTTCTTCTGAAATTGCAATCAAGCGCTGCTCTGTGACCGGATCATCTGCGAGCGGAGTGGCGTCTTTAGCTAAAGCAACATTCATCGCACAAGCAATCGCAATACTTGTAAGACTAGCTAGGATCAGCTTACGCAACATCACTTAAGCTCACCCAATAGAGGAATAATCTTCTTATTCAATAGCTCCATTGTGATTGGGCCGATATGTTTGAACCGAATCACCCCAGCCTTATCAATAACATATGTCTCTGGAACACCATACACACCGTAGTCAATACCAACGCGACCGTTCGCATCAAAGGCAGATAAAACATAGGGATTGCCTTGGCGAGCAAGCATCGCCATCGCATCTTCACGCTTGTCTTTGTAATCCAAGCCAATAATTGGCGCGACACCCAACTTACCTAACTCAACCAAAACGGGATGCTCTTCACGGCAAGCAACACACCAAGAAGCCCAGACGTTCAAAATCCAAGGCTGACCTTTCATACTGTCTGGTGAAAAGGTTTTTTGAGGATCAGCTAATTGAGGGAGTTCAAAAGCGGGAGCTTGCTTGCCAATTAGTGGCGAAGGTATTTCATGTGGATCGCGATTCAAGCCTATCGCTAAAAATCCAACCAAAATTACAAACAAGAAAAGTGGAATTAAAAACTTGGCTTTCATACTGCTGCCTTACGTAATTTCATACGATAGCGCTTATCTGACATTGCCAAAACGCCACCCAGAGCCATCAATAGACAGCCGCCCCAAATCCAATCAACAAATGGCTTGTAATAGACGCGAACAGCCCATGCCTTATCTTCGAGCTCTTCACCCAATGAGACATAAATATCTCGAGTCAGGCCAACATCAATTGCAGCCTCAGTCATTGGCATAGTGGAAGAGAAGTAGCTACGTTTTTCTGGGTACATCGTAGCTTCCAACTTCCCATTACGAGAAAGCAAGAAGGTACCTTGCATTGCGTTGTAGTTTGGGCCAGGCACAGCAGAGACGCTTTGAAGTTGAATTTGGTAACCACCAACGCTAACACTTTCACCGGGAAGCATACGTACGTCCCTTTCTTCTTGGTAAGTACCCACCATGGTGACGCCAATGACGAACACTGCTATACCTAAATGCGCTAACTGCATGCCAATAAAGGAGCGGGTAGGCTTACCTGCTTTAGCTTGACGAATGATCTGCAAAACACCTGAGGTAATTACCCAGAATGCTAATAAGAAGCCAAGACTGCTCAGCCAAGTAAATTCGCCCATGGTGAAGGGAATCAAAGCGGCGGCAATCACTGCCACTAGAGCTGCAATCCATAAGCGCTTAATGACATCCACGAGATTGGAGTTCTTCCAATTGGTCCAGGGCCCAATTCCCATTAAGACCAGCAAAGGAATCATGATGGGTACAAATACGCTGTTGAAGTATGGAGGACCCACTGAGATCTTTCCTAGGTGGAGAGCATCGATCAGCAAGGGATAGAGCGTACCCAAGAGTACTGATGCAGCAGACACAACCAAGAAAACATTGCCGAGCAAAATAAAGGTTTCGCGGGAGGTGAAACTGAACTTACCACCCAGCGTGCTTTTGGGAGCGCGCCAAGCATAGAGAGTTAAAGAAGAACCCACTACCAGTACCAAGAAAATCAAAATAAAGATGCCGCGCTTAGGATCAGTCGCAAATGCATGCACTGAAGTCAACACTCCAGAGCGTACTAAGAATGTTCCGAGAAGTGAAAGTGAGAAAGCCGTAATTGCCAACAGCACCGTCCAACTCTTAAATCCACCACGCTTCTCAGTAACTGCAAGAGAATGCAACAAAGCGGTGCCAACTAACCAGGGAATGAATGAGGCATTTTCAACAGGATCCCAGAACCACCAACCACCCCAACCCAATTCGTAATAAGCCCACCAAGAGCCTAGCGCAATACCCAGAGTTAAAAATACCCAGGCAGCCGTTGTCCAAGGACGCGACCAGCGTGCCCATGCAGCATCAAGGCGACCAGACAATAAAGAAGCGATTGCAAATGCAAAGGCCACTGAAAAGCCAACATAACCCATATACAACATTGGCGGATGAAATACCAATCCCGGATCTTGTAAGAGCGGATTAAGAGATCGCCCTTCCTGAGCAGCTGGCAACAATCGCTCAAAAGGGTTAGAAGTTAAGAGAACAAATAAGAGTAGCCCTGTGATAACCAAGCCCAAAACCCCAATGACACGAGCCACCATAAACTCATCCAAAGCTTTGGAAAGTTGAGCCACTAAGAATGTCCAAGTCGATAGCAAGAAAACCCACAATAATAGGGAGCCTTCATGACCACCCCAGACAGCACCCAAGCGGTAAATGACTGGCATTTGAGAGTTGGAATGATCTGCAACATAGAGTACAGAAAAATCATTCGTATAAAAGCTCCACGCCAAGATGACGAAGGCAATAGCAAGTAATAAGAAAACAGTTTGCGCAGCTGGCCTAGCTAACAAAATCCATTCACGGCGACTTTGATGTGCGCCGACCAATGGAAGAATTCCCTGAAGAATGGCAACACATAAAGCGAGGATTAACGCGTAATGCCCAAACTCAGGAATCATTGTTTATTTCCATTTTTTTGAGCCTGATCCAAAGCATGCTTGGCCTCTGGAGGCATGTAGTTTTCATCATGCTTGGCCAGCACTTCGCTAGCAACAAATTGTCCATCCGGATTTAAGCGGCCTTGGATAACTGCACCCTTACCTTCTTTAAACAAATCCGGAAGAATGCCTGTATAGGCAACAGGAATATCTTTCGCCATATCGGTAATCACAAAATGCACAGTCAAACCATCTCGCTTCACCGATCCATCTTTGACCATGCCGCCAATCCGGAAGACTTGACCAGCCGGTGACTTACCAGCAGCAACCTCACTGGGGGTGACATACAAAGCAATATTACTATTGAGCGCATTCAAAATTAATACTGCCGCGATGCCAATCGCAATGAGTGCGCCAACAATAATGGCGGCCCGTTTATGTCTTGGTTTCACTTACCGCCCTTTTGATCAAACTGTTCCGCCATGACTTCACGCTGAAGTCTTCGCACAATCACTCTGTGTCGTGCCCGAACAGCCAGAGGCTCAAGCAAGAGTACCAAGGCACAAACGCCGAAGCTACTCCATACATAGAGCGCATAACCCCCCATTGCAAAGAATTCCGCCGGACTATTCCACATTAACGCTTTACCTCGTTTAATTGCTTAACCCAGTCAGTATGGGCCTCACGCTCCAAAATGATGGCACGTACACGCATTAACCCTACTGCTATTGAGTACATCCAGAAGCATAAAGCCATTAATAACATTCCCCACAACATGGTCTGGGCCATGGCCGGAGCCTTAGTTAAGGAAACAGAGGCGCCTTGATGCAAGGTATTCCACCATTTCACTGAAAAATAAATGATGGGGACGTTTACTACGCCGACTAAAGCCAAAATTGCCCCTGCTTTATCGGCTCGGCGAACATTATCAATCGATGCTTGTAGGGCAATAAATCCAAGGTATAAAAAAAGCAGAATTAACTCAGAAGTTAAGCGTGCGTCCCATACCCACCATGCGCCCCACATAGGCTTACCCCAGAAGGCTCCAGTCCATAGAGATAAAAAAGCCATCCAAGCACCAATTGGTGCAAGCGCCTGAGCCATCATGGCCGACAGACGCGCATTAAATATCAAACCTAATCCAGCCCAGGCAGCCATCACTAAATAGATGAACATCGACATCCAAGAGGCAGGTACGTGAACAAAAATAATGCGATAACCCTGACCTTGAACAGCGTCTACCGGTGCCACAAAAAAACTGACCCACAATCCAGCAAGACCAAAAATGACTGTTAACGCCCAAAACCAAGGGATCATTTTTCCAGCAAGCGGATAAAAGGTACTCGGGCTCGAGAATTTGAACCAGTTAATAATGCGACTAGAGGATGGATTATTTACATTACTCATTCGATAGCAATCTTTACTGCAATAGCACTGACCCAAGGTATAAATGCTAATGCCAAAATCAATAAGGCGCCCAATAGGGAGAAATGCCCCGTAATATCGAGCCCTACGCTGCTGGCGTACACAGCACCAGCACCAAAAATCAATACGGGAATATACAGTGGCAAAATCAGCAGGCTCATTAAAACACTGCCACCCCTTACCCCAAGAGTTAAAGCCGCTCCAATCGAACCCACTAAAGATAAAACCGGCGTTCCCAACAATAAAGATGCCATCAAGACCTGCAAAGACTGGGCATCTAAATCAAACTGAATGCCAATCACAGGCGCCAGCAAGACTAAAGGCAGTCCGCATACCAACCAATGGGCAAGCACTTTGCCAAACACCGACACTGTAAAGGAATTCGGAGATAAGACCAATTGCTCTAAAGTGCCATCGGCATAATCTGCTGCGAACATCCGCTGCAAGCCAAGCAAGGTGGAAAGCAAGGCGGCAACCCAAATAACGCCGGGCGCAATTTTTCTTAGTAAAGCAGTATCGGCACCGATTCCTAATGGGAAGAGGCTAGTCACTATGACAAAGAAAAATAACGCCGTTAAGACCTCGCTCTTGCGACGCATCACCAGCAATAGATCACGATGAACGATGGCTACAAAGGCATTCATAGATCCAACACTCGCAGATTCGGAATAGATAAGGGTTGATGACTTGTCAGGACTACCAAACCGTTGCCCTCAAGATGCTCTGCTATCAAGCCTAGCAACTCTTGGGTCGCATGAGTATCTAGGGCATTAAAAGGTTCATCCAAAATCCAGACTTGTGCTCGTCGCGTCACCATGCGAGCCATCAAGACACGCTTTTTTTGACCTGCAGACAAGCAATTGACAGGCAGATCTTCGCGCCCTTTCAGACCAAATCGCCATAGGGAGGTAAAAACATCTTGATCTGAAAGCAAGATGCCATCAATCGCTGCAAACATGCGCAAATTTTCAAGGGCGCTGAGATCTTCTTTCAAGGCATCGCGATGACCTAAAAATAAAAGCTTGCCGTGATACTCCGATGCCGCTTCTTTGATGGAATTGCCATTCCATAAGATGTCACCAGACTCTGGGGAAGCTAAGCCCGTCAGCAAACGCAAAAGGCTCGTCTTACCAACCCCATTCTCACCCCGAATATGGAGACACTGACCGGCAAGGACCTGTAAATTCAATTTTGAAAACAGCGTCCGCTCGCCTCGCACGCAAGTAATCCCCCTAGCCTCAAGAGCTGCATTTGGAGATGCTGGGAAGGAAGAATAAGTGGCTGTCATTGGAAGAAATGGCTTGAATCAAACCACCCTAGGCATTGTCCAAGAGCCACTAGGGGCTGTCAAACAACCTAAAACAGTCATCAGAGAATAAATCTCTTTCAATTCAATCGCTTAGCCAATTATAAAGGCTAATCAAGCAGAATGATCTGAGCCAAACACCAGGGTTTGTCTACGGTAAGCGCCTTATTTCCAAAAAATAGCCAGTTTTTGGAGTCCAGAACCCTGAATCAGCACAGACTTTTTCTGAATGCTTCCTTGGTAGGAGGCCTCAATCTGATACTGACCTGCAGTCAAATTAATCAAGATATAGGGTCCATCGGCCTGCGCATCAAAAATCACTTGATTCATAGTATTCAAAATTTTGATCTTTGCACCAAAAATCCAAACGCCACGACCATTCTCTAATTGCGATAACTCTAACAATAAAGGCCACTGCTTTGACTCCGTCAAAATCGCCTGAGATTCTTCCTCGCCAACCCCGCCAGAAATATAAGAGATTCCTTGGGAATATTGAGTATCTGGTAACTGCGCAAATACCATTGAAGAAAACGTGAGACAAGCTGCGGAAAGAATCAACTGGATATAGAAGTTCATGTGAGTCTTATTTAATTAGTATCAGTGCTTGTAACTTATTCTACAGTCAAGTGCATCACTCAAGTAAGTTAAAGGGTAAGTAAAAAAGCCCCGCGCAAACGGGGCTTTTCAGCAAACTACTTTAATACAACTACTGATCAGTAATCCACATTAAGGGATCATGATGATTGCACCCGAGACTTTTCGTCCTTCGGCTGCTTTATGTGCTTCAGCAGCTTGTTCAAGCGTGAACTTAGCACCAATTTGCACCTTCACTCGACCTTGTGCAATCGCATCAAACACTGCACGAGCATTTTCTTGAAGCAGCTCTGGAGTAGCGTTATGCGGAAATACAGAAGGTCTGGTTAAAAAGAGGCAGCCTTTCTTATTCAGAATCTCCGGCTGAATCTCTGGGGCTGGGCCTGAGGCAGCACCAAATAAAGCAACCATGCCAAATGGTGCAGCACAATCGAGCGATCCCAGGAATGTCGTTTTAGCAACGGAGTCATAAACCACATTCGCCTTACGCCCACCTGTTGCCTTGAGTACTTCTTCCACCCAATTAGGGTTTGAATAATCCACCACAGCATCGCATCCCGCCTCCTTAGCTGCTGAAAACTTGGCTTGAGAACCAACAGTCCCAACCACAAAAGCACCTAATGATTTTGCCCAGCCAGCCAAGATTTGACCAACACCACCGGCAGCAGCGTGCACTAGCACGACATCGCCAGATTTCACCTGATATGTTTTCTGAATTAAATACTGCGCAGTCATTGCCTTAAAGAACACAGCTGCAGCGACTTCATCGGATACATTGTCTGGCACTGAGACCAACTTATCTGCTGCGACATTACGTGCACTCGCATAAGCACCAATACCAGCATTGATATACATCACACGATCACCGATTTTGAATCGAGTGACACCTTCACCAAGCGCCTCAACTACACCAACTGCTTCATGACCCAAGCCTGTTGGCAGCTCGAGTGGGTAATAACCAGAGCGCTGATAGACATCAATAAAGTTAAAACCAATCGCAGTTTGACGAAGCTGAACTTCCCCTTTTCCTGGAGCTGGAAGCTCTTTATCAATTAACTGAATCACATCAGCATTGCCGAGTTCTGAAAGATTAACAATTCGAGCAGTTGTCACAAGTCACCTTATTATTTTTATAGAAAAATTTATCTTACTGCAACAGCAGAAGAGACAAGCTCTTCATCCTCAACAACAGCCCAAGTGCTATCACCGAGCTTTTTGACCGCCATAGAATAAGTCCAAGAATCAGGGATGCCGCAACTCCATTGATCTGGGCCATTCTGAATCAATACATTGGCACCAATGCGGCTATCAAAATACAAATGATATGTTTTGCCATGCAGGGGATTAAAACTGAATTTGGCACTATGCACCATCTCAGTGGCATCCAATCGTGCTTGAAGCGAGCGTGCTTGCTTCATTAATACTTCAGCCTGCTCCATAATGCGATCGTATTCAAGCTTGGCATTTTGACGAGCCACATTGACTGCCTTGTCTTTTTCTTCCAAGACTTTAATCGGCGCAAATACGGGCGCACCCACCTCCATAGGATATTCAATGCCGGCATGCCGTGCTGGATCGGTGTCTTCTATTCTCATGGCTTTTTAATCTACTGATTTATATGGCGAAAGTGTGACACAAATTCACAAAACACGTTGTAGCAGCCGACAAGCAGGACAAACACCTAGAGGGAGTTCAAATCCCCCAAAAGTGCTTTGGCATGTATCTGAATGGCCTGCTGATCAGCTTCGCTAATGCGGGATAAGTTGGCGGTCATCAATCGGGTACGCGGACTTGCCTCAAACTGTTGACGATGCTTTATCAAGAAATTCCAATAGAGATTGGTCATCGGGCAAGCACCTTCCCCAAATCGGACATCGGGCTTGTACTGGCAAGATCCGCAATAGTTACTCATTCTCTTAATGTAGGCACCGCTGGCAATATAAGGCTTGCTAGTGAAACGACCACCACTCGCGAATAAGGCCATGCCCGCCGTATTGGGGAGTTCCACCCATTCAATCGCATCAATATAAATAGCCAGATACCAATCACACACCTCTTTTGGCAGAATTTCTGCAAGCAAGGCAAAGTTACCAGTCACCATGAGTCGCTGAATATGATGGGCATAGCCATACTGTAGCGTCTGCCCAATCGCCTCTTGCATACACTTCATATTCGTTTTGCCAGTCCAATACCAATTGGGCAATGGATTGCGATGGTCGTAAAAATTATCCTCAGCCATTTGCGGCATATCAAGGTAGTACATGCCGCGCACAAATTCTCGCCAACCTAGAATCTGACGAATGAAACCCTCTACTGTTGCAAGCTCTAAGTTGTGCTTTTTCCAGGCAAGCAAAACGGCATCAATGACTTCTCTCGGATTGAGTAACTTTAAATTCAGCGAACTCGACAACAGCGAGTGCCAACCAAAAGGCGTATCTGTCCACATCGCATCTTCATAGATACCGAAGGTCGCTAAGCGGTGCTCTACAAACCCCTCGAGTGCTTGAAGCGCTTGTTGGCGCGTCACCGGCCATTGAAAGTTGGCCAACGACCCAGGGTGATCTGAGTAGCGCTCCTCTACCTCAATCAATACAGCTTTAGTAATCGCATCTGGTTCAAATAATTCTGGAGGCGGAATAAGGCCCGGGCCCTTCTTGGGAAAGGGTTTGCGATTATCTCGATCGAAGTTCCACTGCCCACCCTCTGGATTACCTTCTTTATCAACCAGGATGTTGTGGGTCTTGCGCATGAGTCGATAGAAATACTCCAAACGCAATTCTTTTTTGCCTGCAACCCAGTTAGAAAATTCATGACGTGAGCAATAGAAATGGGGGTCTTCCTGCATTTCTAATTCAATACCTAGTTCAGAGGCTAATGTTTCAATCTCACACTTAAGCCGATATTCCCCGGGCTCAAGACAAACTAAGTGAGTACATTGATCTTTTTTCAGAATTTCCCGTAATGTGTCAGCAATCGATTTAGGAGATTGCTTGATATATTGCAGCGGCATACCAAGCCCTTCTAACTCCTTAGCGAAGTGACGCATAGCCGACAAAAACAGAGCAATTTTTGCCTTATGTGACCAAACATACTGAGCCTCATCCGCAGACTCAATCATGACTACCTGATCAGCCTGAGGATTGAGATTTTTTAATACTGGATTATTGATATCTAGCTGATCACCCAGAATGAGAACAAGCTTCTTCAAATCTCTTTCCTCGCCAATCGCTGGGCTTAGCGCTTGTAAAAGCTCAGGGTAACCTCACCAAGATCAATTCCAAACTTACTCATCTTGGCTTTATTCAGCATGACCTTAGGCGTTACAAGATACATCCAATCGTTAAATTGCACGTGATAAATTGTGCCGTCTACTGGCAATGCCAATGTGTAAGCCCAGTTAAGGGCATTGCCCGCCGATTCACCCAGCGCCTCACCCACCACATCATCTGCCCTGCCAATATATTTACCCGGGGCAGTTTCAGTCAAAGTCCAGATACGCTTTTGCTTCGTGCCATCGGAATATTCAAAACTCTCATCGAGAGTACCCACTTTTTTACCATCAACGACTTTCCACTGCGCCACCAAGAGAACAGTAAATCGTTTTTTAACTTCACCACTGCGATCAGTAAAGATTCCATAGGCATCTATCGTGCCGTTGAAGTATTCACTCAGATCTAAGTTGGGCTTCTCGTTAGCGTACTGCGTTACTGAAGGCGAAGAACAGCCAAATAGACCGAATGCAATCAAGCAAACACCCAAACACTTTGAAACGAAATGGATCTTGCGCATTAACATGCTCCTGAAATAAGTGGTGGCGGGCAGCCCTGCCCTAAGAGCTCAGCCCTGAGTTTTGGGACGCTTGTTTTTGAATCTAACCAAATACCAAAAAAGGCTTTTGCAAAATCGGCACCCTGAATTTGCGATATCTTCTTACCTTCATAGAAGAAACTGGTGCCCTGCTTAGGAATATAGACAGCGGCAATAGTCTGGCCAGGCTCTACATTAGGAAGAATACTTGCAAGCTCCTTACCCCATGATGATGCTTGAGCATCGGCAACACCGATGCTTTTCATTTCATCTGATGTACGGTTGGCGATCGCCTCACCTGAGAATGCCCTCTGATACTTCAGCTCGAGTGCGAACTCCTGAGAATCCTTAGTGGTACCACGATATAGATTGGCATCATAAACATGAAAGCCCCAAAAGTTCAGTCTGCCTAGCCCCTGTAATTGAGCTTGACCCATCATACTTTTAATGTGCGGCGGCTCTTTAGCAAAACTCATCGGAGTGGCCATAGCCAGGGTTAAGGTGATGACTAATACACGAGAGAGTTTCATATCCTTATGCCTTTCTATTGACCAGTCGTAAAGCAAGCGGTCCCAGTAGTGCTGAGATGGCATGGCGATGCTTTGCGAAGAATCGATAGCCCACATTCCAAATCGGTTTGAGTGTTGGCCTAGAAAATAGCCATGCCAATTTAGGAAGATTTGCCCGGCTATAGGCCGCTGAAAATACCTCAACCCCTTGGATCAGCTCACCATCATCATATTGGGCACACATAGAAGCCAAAGCTTGGTCGCAAGAAACACCGACATGATCAGGGGCATATTTGTCAGAATTAATATCCACGAAGCTGAGCAAACCTGCTTGATTACGTCCAGAAAGAAACTGGATTTCTGCCTGACATAAGGGACAAAGGCCATCATAGAACATGGTCAGCTTTTTCATGATGCCGATTTTTGCTTGTACTGGGTTGCGCAGTAAGCGCGGTTAACCAATTTACTGCGTAGAGCAACATGCTTAGTTGCCCTGCCAGTTACCCGCTTACGCCACAATTCAAAGGAGTTGCGTTTCAGCTGTTTTCTCATCAAGGCGATCACTTGGGGCTCGGAATACCCGAAAGTAGATTTAATAGCATCAAAAGGCGTGCGATCCTCCCAGGCCATCTCAATCAACCTTGAGAGGTCTGCTTCTGAAAGCGTTTGGGGCAGTCGAGTCGTCATCGAGCAAGTTTAAGACTTATTCAATAAACTGGCTGAGACCCCATTCATTTACCCTATTCATGTCATTAATTCCCAATTCCTTCCGTGCACTCGTGATTGGCTCCTCTGGAACCATCGGCTCTGCTTTCATGGAATTGCTGGAACAGCATCCCGCATGCACGAAGGTAATAGGCATACATCGAAACTCTGCCAATCCAATTGATTATCAAGATCTCAACACCGTTGAAGACGCAGCAAAAGCCCTTTCAGGAGAGGCGCCCTTTCAGCTGATCATCAATACCATCGGCATATTGCACTCAGCTGATTGGATGCCAGAAAAGAAACTGGATGATCTCAATGCCGAGCAATTGCAGCTATTGATGCAAATGAATGCTATCGGGCCTGGATTGACAATCAAATACTTTTCAAAGTTACTGGATCCAGCCAACTCGGTCATGGCAACACTCTCTGCCAAAGTGGGCAGCATTGAAGACAATCGTCTCGGTGGCTGGTATAGCTACCGCGCCTCTAAGGCAGCACTCAATATGCTGATCAAGACAGCATCGATTGAATTCTCCAGAACTAAACCCAACACTGCACTTGTGGCACTTCATCCAGGGACAGTCAATTCTCGCTTATCAAAACCGTTTAAAGGAGAGCAAATTGGCAGGCCACCTTTAGATGCTGCCAACGATCTGCTCAATGTTCTTTTCTCGCTCAGCAAAGAAGATTCAGGTAGCTTCATTACTTACTCTGGCGAGAGACTGCCCTGGTAACTCACACTATCTGATGACCTATTTTTCTCATATTTTTCTCGCACTACTCATGCTTGTCGGGGTGCAAACTTCTCTCTTCGCGCAAACTGAGTTCGCTAAGGCTATGCAAGATGGCCAACATGTCTTACTCATGCGTCATGCTGATGCGCCGGGGTTTGGTGATCCTCAGGGTTACCAGCTAAGCCAATGCTCCACGCAACGCAATCTGGGTGAGCGTGGCAAGAAACAGGCTAAAGCTACTGGCGATTGGCTGACCAAACAGGGCATCACTAAAGCGCAGGTCTACAGCAGTCCTTGGTGTCGCTGCTTTGATACTGCAAGCCTGCTGAATAAGGGCGAGGTTAAAAAGGAGGCCGCACTTGGGTCTTTCTTTGATGATATGAGTCAAGCTCAAAAGCAGACCGAAGCTTTAGCGAAGCTCATTCAGCTTGAGCGCATTCAACATCCAAAAACACCAATCATTATGGTCACCCATCATGTCAATATTGAATCCTTCACTGGCCAGGTTCTCAATTCGGGTGACATGATCTTGGTCAAAGTAGATTCTTCAGGC
Organism: Polynucleobacter sp. AP-Jannik-300A-C4; assembly: GCF_018688335.1. Lineage (NCBI taxonomy): Bacteria > Pseudomonadati > Pseudomonadota > Betaproteobacteria > Burkholderiales > Burkholderiaceae > Polynucleobacter > Polynucleobacter sp. AP-Jannik-300A-C4. Next base: position 1,524,827 of record NZ_CP061316.1, read on the forward strand.
AGAGCGCTATCTCATACGCGATATCCAAGCCCATAGCGTCTTTTTTATTTAACAAACTTCACGCAATCGAAAGCATCCATCATGACTGACTTACCTCTGAATGTTTTAGGACAACCACTGGTTCCCTGCTCTTTTGATCCTTTGACGGGATTTTTTAGAGATGGCTGCTGCAAAACAAATGAACAAGATCTCGGCAGCCATTTGGTCTGTGCGATTGTCAGCAATGACTTTTTGCAATTTAGCCTTAAGCGCGGCAATGATTTGATTACCCCAAGACCGGAATACCAGTTTCCAGGTTTGATTGCGGGTGATCAGTGGTGTCTTTGCTTGAACCGTTGGATCGAAGCTCTGGAAGCCAACTGTGCGCCGATGATTAAACTGGAAAGTACTCACATCAAAGCTTTGGAGAAAGTCTCTCTAGAAGTACTAGAGCAATACGCAGCAGTGGAGCAGCTATAAATCTCTACTAGGGCGATAGCCAAAGCTTACGGTAGATTTTCTGGGGGTCGTGGTCTTGAGCTTGCTTGGCCACATTAAAGGGTCTACCTCCCCTAGGATCAGTACCGCGCCCAGCTATATAGAGCCAATTACCTTGATTGCTATAGACGTCATAGTCTATTAGTTGAGACTCAAACCAAGCAGCACCTGCGCGCCAATCACCCTGCATGTCGTATATCCAATAGCTAGCCACAATCTGACGCATCCGATTGGAGAGATAGCCGCTCTGATAAAGCTCACGCATGCCAGCATCCACCAACTCAGAACCAGTATTGCCAAAGCGCCATTGCTCAAAACTAGCCTGGGACGATGGCTTTACAGGGAGTCCTGTTAAGCCACTGGCACGATACAAGTTTTGACGATACTTAAAGTGAATAAAGCGGAAATAATCTCGCCAGAGTAATTCAAACCAAAGCCAATAAGTGCCATCATTAGCACCATAGCGATTTTCATAATCGCTTAATTGCGCCGCTATCTCACGCGCTGAAATACAACCCAAGGCAAGCCATGCTGAAAACTTACTGGAGTAATCCATACCAATCAGTTGATTGCGGGTCTCTTTATAACTATCTGGCAAACGCCGCTCTAAGTATTGCTTCAGATGGGTCTGCGCATGACTAGGTCCTCCCACAAAATACGGGTGTGCAACTGATTGAGTGCTAGAAGGTGCTACTGAGCGCTGAGGTAAAGTCCCTGGTAGCAAAGGAATCTTCTTGGGCGCATTGATGGGCTGTGCAAACTTGAGCTGTGCTCGCTCGACCTCGCGTCTAAATGCCGTAAATACATCAGGCATTTTTTCTAATACAAATGGCAAGGCTTGCGGCTCCAACATACTTGATTGCCAGAACTCCTTAACCTCAACTGCCTGCTCTTGCAAAATTCGTACTTGCTCTACTTCTTCAGGCGCTTCAATTTGCTCGCAATAAATTGCTGTTGCAGCAGTATCTTGAACTAGCTGCAACAATATCTTTGTCGACTTTCCAGCAAACTCAAAAAGATCTGATCCCTGGGCTTGTAGCTGAGTCTTTAAGTCATCCAATGAGGCTCGCAAGAAGGCTTTTCGATGCAGTCCTTGCCTCTCAAAACCATAAACCATGTCTTGCTCTTTTGAATCATGGATGTACACAGGCAAAAGATAATCTGCATTTGAGCAAGCTTGCGCAAATGCTGGGTTATCCGCCAATCGCAAGTCATTTCGAAACCAGTAAATCAAGGTGCGCATCGATTACACCTCCGCCTTACTGCCGGACTTTTTGGAGCGACAGGCATCAGAGCAATATTTGACCTCATCCCAATTTTTAGCCCACGACTTACGCCACGTCATCTCCTTGCCGCAGACCAGACAGGTCTTACTGGGCAAAAATGATTTATTCCCCTTAAATCCTGCTTTTTCAGATCGAGCCATACCTACCTATAAAAAAACGAATAGACTATTCGACACACGTAAAAGTCAAATGAAAACAAGATTGCTTTGAAAGCTTTTTATACCGACCACTATGTTTTACCACTTCCACCGGGACACCGCTTTCCGATGCAAAAGTACAGCCAGTTGCGCGACCTCGTTACACAACTTGAAGGCATCGAACTCGTAGAGGCACCTGCCGTTACCGATACACAAATTCTGTATGCACACGACCCTAGCTACCTCATGAAAGTCATTGCGGGGGATTTAAGTACAAAGGAGCAACAGGAGATTGGCTTTCCTTGGAGCGAGAAAATGGTGGAGCGATCACGCCGTTCTGCTGGTGCTACTGTAGCAGCCGCAAAGGCGGCACTAGATGAAGGATTAGCAGTAAATCTAGCGGGTGGAACGCACCACGCCTATCGGAATATGGGCAGTGGATTTTGCGTTTTTAATGACTCCGCGATTGCAGCGAGAGCCTTACAAAAAGAAGTGGGCTCAACACTGAAAGTAGCCATCGTAGATTTAGACGTTCACCAAGGAAACGGCACGGCATCCATTCTTCAACATGACAAATCCATTTTTACGCTATCAATTCATGGTGAAAATAATTTCCCATTCACTAAAGAGCAGAGTGATTTAGATATTGGCCTGCCCAATGGGTGTAAAGATGAGAATTACCTAAAAGCTTTAGACCAGGGATTGGAGATACTAGATAGATTTAAACCTGACTTCATCATTTATCTAGCTGGTGCAGATCCCCACGAAGGCGATAGACTAGGAAAGTTAGACATTAGTAAGGCGGGCATGCGCCAAAGAGATGAGCGTGTCTTTCAATATGGCGCAGACCGCCAGATCCCAATTGCCTTCTCAATGGCAGGTGGCTATGGAAAAGAGATTTGCACTACCGTAGACATTCATTTCCAGACCATTCAAACCGCACTTCAATTTACTACTGCTTCTTAGGTAAATTATTAATAGTCTTGACATCATTAAGCTGTTGATCAACAAGATACAGCGTTCCGCCATAGTTGGCTTGCAAGTCGTAGCCTTTAAGTCCAACCGTATAAATTGTGATGTAAGGATTAAATGAGCGAATAGTGCCGCCAGATCCAGCAGAAAAGTTTGCATCCACATCCATGCCGCCACGCTGTCCATCAATTGAGGTCAATAAAAACTGGTCGATTGCATCCGTATTTTTAAAAAGAATAATCTGGTACTGATCTTGATATCCTGCACCAATCCCTTCGCCGGTTTTCATGGCTTGCATAAAGATAGGTTCTGAGCGACGCTTATCAAATAAGACGCCCTCACCCCTAGCCACCACCAATAACACCACATTGACATTGGTAGTGTTAAAGACTGCATATCCTGGGGAGGCTTCTATATCCTTCCTGATTGCGGGATTTTGCTTAATGAGAGCAGCCAAACCCACCTTAGACATTGCAAGTGTCGCCTCTCTTTTCTGCGCAATCTCTTGAGCAGTTAAAGGCTTTCCATCCGCACCTGTCGACTGACAGCCAGATAGCATCAATAAGCTAAACACCATGCATAAGACTGGGAATATTGATGAAGGGTGGGTCATAGCCGCCTAAGAAAGGTTCAGTATTGAAAAATAAGGTCTGAAAGACACATTTTATAGGCTTAGATCAGTTTTATAAAAGATCTAGAAATGCACATTAGAATCCTCGAATTATGTTTAGGATTAAAAATCTCTTCCTGCTAATAGCTTTTGGGCCAGGCTTAGCATGGGCGATTGATTTACAGCCTAACGATATTGTTGCCCCTGCACCCAATAAAAACTACTTAACTTTAAGTTACATCAATTCAGAGAATACTACCCAATACAGAAACGGCTCCGCGCAACCCGGCAATCCAGTGATTGCTACGCAAAGCGCAATTTTGCGCGGCTCTCGCACCTTCAATATAGGTGAATTGCCCGCAGTAAGTTATCTTCAGTTACCTTATGGAGCAATCAGCCCCGCCGGTTCTTTTGCGAGTGCACCTGGCGATACCGGTATTGGTGACCTCAGTTTTGCAACAGCGATTTGGCCTTATGCCAATAAAAGCACTAGAACCTATTTAGGAATAGCTGGATATCTGATTGCCCCCACTGGAAGCTACTCTAGCCAAAGAGCATTTAATCTTGGTGAAAACCGTTTTCGAACAGACTTGCAGATCGGTTTTCAGGCTCCAATCACTTCAAACGTCGATGGCATGATTGCAGTCGACACCATGTGGTTTGGAGGCAATAGTCAGTGTGGGGCAGCTTGCGGGCTCAGCACCAATGGCGCCTTAAGCCAAAAGCCACTCACCACCACACAGCTTGGCCCAATTTATCGTATCAACCAAATCTTTACTGTTGGCGCCTCCTATTTTTATGTAGCCGGAGGTGCAACATCAATCAATAACAGCTATCAAAATAATGTGGTGAATACCCAAAGATTTTTGCTTAGCGGTCAGGCGCACACGCCCATTGGCAGATTCTCCCTGCAATACGGCAGGGATATGGAAATCAAAAATGGGTTTGTACAAACTCGAGTACTTGCAGTAAGACTCGCGAAAGAGTTTTAAAGCTATCTTGCGGGCGGTAATGGGGAGCCACAAGAAGAACAATAATGATCCTCACGGCCATATCCATCGCGCATACAAATCAAACAGGCGCGATCTCTATTTCCTCGATGCGACCTTTTTGTATAAGACATTTCTGCTGTAACAATTCCGGTTGGCACTGCTAGCGTTCCCCATCCCATTAGCATCATGAGTGAGGCAATCAACTTGCCTAAATCCGTTTGCGGGGTGATGTCTCCAAAACCTACCGTGGTCATTGTGGTGATCGCCCAATAGATCGAAACTGGGATGCTCGTAAAGCCGTGGACTGGCCCCTCAACCACATACATCAATGTGCCCATGACCATCACCACCATGAGAACAACAGACAGAAAGACCAAAATTTTTCTTCTGCTAGCTGCCATCGCATCAGCTAGATGCTGATATTCGGACATGTATTGAGTCAGCTTAAAGATTCGGAAGACCCTAATGAGGCGCAAAATTCTGACATCAATTAAGGCGTGCAACTCTGGGAAGATTAAAGCCAAATAGGTTGGCACGACGGCAAGAAGATCGATGATGCCAAAAAAACTGGTGATGTATTTAATGCGATTCGGGGCACAGTAGATTCTGACAAGATATTCCACTGTAAAAAGACCAGTAAAGACCCACTCAAAAAAGGAGAGTTCTGTATGGAAGTTTTTCGATACCGACTCAATACTATCCAATACAACGACTAGCAGGGAAAGTAATATGGCGAAAATTAATACCTGGTCAAATCGAAGACCCAAAGGAGTATTTGACTCAAAGACAATCTTTCTCATCTTTTCTTTGAAGGATATCTGTCTAGGCATTTTGTCTATTCCACCCTATTTGATTTATATACAGTCCAATACTTTTGCATCTCAATAAAGAGAAATGAAGCGGACCAGGTAATCAGGGTGAAGCCTGTTAGCGCCTCTACTCCGGTCAAATAACGTAAGTAGCCTTGTGCCACGATCTCACCATAGCCTAATGTCGTAAAGGTAACAAAGGACAGATAGGCGCAATCTAACAAGATCCCATGGCCGGAAAGCTCACCAACAAGCCCACCCATAATGGGGAACTGCAAGGTAAAGAAATAGCCAAAAGCAAACAGCCAAATCTCCACTATATGTGCCATGAAGATAGCGCCAACGCCTATTAAGACCCGAAAACGCGGCGCAATATGGGCTATCTTGGGAAGCAGCTTATCAAGCTGAAAAAGGGCTTCGTAATGCAAGAGGATCGCAATAAGTGCCAGAGATCCATTAATGATGAAGGCAGTGATGAGCAACATCGTTAAATTATCCCCCATTTTCAGGGGGATAAAAACATCAACCAGTAATAACGGTATCGCCTTTTAGAGCATCGACTTTAGCAAAGTACTTTTTAGCGTAAGCCAATAATTGCCCATCAGTAGGATGGTCTACGGTTTCAATGCCAACTACCTTTTCGGCAATGGTGTGATCGTGCTTAGTGGCATGCTTCATCAAATCCAATTTTGCAGAACCAGGGCCCACAATCAAAATCTCTTTAGATTCCATCACCGCTTGAATCACTTCATGCAAGTAATGCTGATCTGGTTCAGCACGTGCGCCACTGACAGAGCCACTTTTGTGATGAACGTTCTTATGAGTAGATCTAGTTTTAATGACTTCACTCTCACTTGCAGTGGGGTTGAAGTAAATAACGTGCGCCTCTTGATGATCGATCCAAATTACTGAGTGATTAAATGACATACTTTCTCTTTCTAATTAAAACAACAAAACATTAAATGCAGTAAATCAGGGGTGTTTAATCTAGAACTAAGTCATGACTAAACACATGTACTGCACCATCTATAGCATGACCAGCTAGAATTTTATTTTCCGCAATCGATAAGAGCTTTAGCTGATGATTCTGGAATAAACGTAAAGAATCCTTTTCAACTCCATCTACATCCAAATCTTGCAGCGCTTCAAAGCTAAAAACACATTGCATTGGCTTAGCATCAAGCAATGCCGGAAATGCCACATTGCCGTTCCCTAATAGGCTGGCAGGGCCAATAAACTCAAGCTTCATTATATGACTCACTTTATTTAGATATATACAAATCGCTTTCTTATTGTGGTCTTATTTGACGTGGAAGTGTTGATATATATCAAAGATCTATCTATCGCACTCAGAAAGGGTCAAATTTCTTTGTAATAGAAAATTCTGCGCCGTTCTAGGAAGATGAATTTCATGGGATTTACTGAGCTGGGCAGATCGGCGCAATAAATCCCCTTTACAGACAAAGAGAATTTGATTCATTCGATCATCCTCCATGAAGGCGATGGCTCAATATTCAAAAAAGCGATCACCACATAAATCTGTAAAGTAAATTGCCTGCTATATCTTTAGCGTAAATTTGCTTTAATCAAGCTGATAATGTCGTCATAGTAATGACGAAGCTTTTGCCAAAGTATTTGGACTAATCTCAATAGATTCATGCCCTCATACTAATCGGCATTGGCAAAGTCGCGTAGCCTGCGGCTGAACCCCCTCACTTTAAAGCCCAGCAAAAATAGGCAATCTAAGCTACATTGCCTAGAGAATCCATCAAGAAAGCCCTATATGCCATCAAATGCATTTGTAGAAATAAAGGATCTAGTGCTAAATACCCAGATAGGGACTTATGCTACTGGAGCTGTAGTTCCCGATCGCCACCTACTGGATCTCATTCTGGCAATTGATCCTCAGCTTGTCATGATAGCTAACGATGTCATGACAAGCGTCTTTGACTATGATCCACTTGTTTTACAAATAGACCAGCTTGCACAGGATGGTCATTACGAAACCCAAGAACGCTTAATGACTAGAATTGTTGAGGCTTGTGCAAAATATCCACAAATTCAGTCCGTGACGATGAGTCTACGCAAGACTCCTGTTAGGCACTGCTCAGGCGTCCTTGGGATACGCCTAGAAGCTGATACTCAAACCCTTGATCAAATGAGATCAAAAATCTAGGAAGCCTCTTCAACTTCCTCAATAAGATGATCATACTTTAAGAAGTTTTCACGATGTCTTCTGTAATAGAGCAGACCTTCTTTGAGGCTAGAAACACTAGCACCCTGCTCTAACATTTTTTCCCATAGATTCCAGTCTTCTTGAGCATGCACTCCATCAGCGTATCTGCGCTTGTATCCAATTTTTTGAGCTAACTCAGTGCGATACATCATGGAGCCATGATGCTTGCCTTCTCGATCCCAATACAAGTCACCTTGATAAGGAACGGTTTCACCAGGCACTCGATCATGAATCTCTTCCTTGAGCTCGCCGGTGACCACGATGTCATAGGTCACAATATCAGAGCTCGCCTGGGACAATAGCTCGATTGCATCTGAACGTAGCTAATTATCAGCACCAACAAACAAAGCATATTCCGTATCAATTCGAGATAACAGATCATGAAAATTATCGACCGTGCCTAAGTTTTGTGGCCTGAAGATATATTCAACCCCAGGATAGAAATTTGGCAAGTGCGCGCAATCATGAGCACCATCATCAGCAAAAATAATGCGGCTAGGTGCCACTGTTTGTGAGAGTAAAGACTCAATGCAGCGGGCTGCAAGGTGGCCATACTGTTAGGAAGCGATAACGACTGTAATCATAGTGCTGGCATTAGAGCACGGATAGAAGTCATTTGCATTTTGAGGGCAAAAAAAATGCCAACCCTAGGATTGGCACTCTTAACCTTAAATGCTTTTGAAATTAATCCATCGGCCTTGGTTTTTTAGTCTCTGAAACTGGAATAACCTTGCCACCCAATACAGTGGCATGTACGGCAACATCTTTAATCTTGATTGCGGGAATTGCCTGTGGATCGGAATCTAAGACGGCAAAGTCAGCAAACTTACCTGCTTCTATTGAACCCACCTTACTCTCCACTCCAAGAGTGTAAGCAGCATTGATGGTGATCATCTTCATTGCATCTGAAGCCGTTACTGCATCGGCTGGTGCCCAGACCTTGCCATCGCTATAAACGTCCCTACGGGTAACCGCGGTCCATGCTTCTTTTAATGGTGCAGGCGCTGATACAGGCGCATCAGAGTGGATAGATGTCACAATGCCACTACGTACTAAAGCACCAAGACGCGTTGCGTAGGATGCGCGATCAACGCCCAACATTGGATACTCTAATTGGGCGCGCTCTGAGATATAGGACATATTGGCACTTACAACTGCGCCCAATGTCTTAATCTTCATCACCATGGCAGTCGATGGAATGCCAAAATGATTAATGGTGTAACGATGATCGAAGCGCGGCTTTGAATCTAACAGCAATTGCAATGAATTAATTGAATGGGCATTACCGACATCCCCGTTGCTATGAATGTGAATATGAAAACCCGCATCCCACCATGGTTTCATTGCACCAGCAAACTCTTTAGCCGACTGGTAGTTAGTTGAACCTATTGTGCCGTTTGTATAACCGGGGCTCTCCATCCGCATAGTCTCAGGCAAATAACCACCATCGCTATAAAACTTCACACCTTGGAAAATGAGGCGATCATTGTCTTGCTGTGAGAGATTCTGAGCCTCAGTAATTGCCTTATCACCATACTTTTGAATGAATGGCTCTGCATAAACAACTGGGACAAGGCGTAATGCGGTATTAGGTGATTGGGTATATGCCTTAGAAATCTTGGTTTCCATATCAATGTTCAGGGTTCCAAACGCCAAATCTCCCGATGTCGTAATGCCAGCCTGCTGCATCAAGTCATTGATGTACATAAAGTCGTTTGGAATCTCATTCGGCTTCAGAATATCCTTGCCTGCAATCTTCAGAATAAATTGCATGGCTGGAATCTCTAAAAATTGACCGTTTAATTGACCGTCTTTATCTAAGCCGACGCCTTTAACATTCTTCACCATATCTGGCGTAATTCCGTAATGTTTGATCATGGCTGTATTGACGTACATGTCATGGCCAGAGATGTCCCATACGATAATAGGCCTTGTAGTGGAAGCTTGGTCTAAAAGCTGGCGATCAGGTCGCTTACCCATTGCCACTACGTCATAACCCCAAGTCAGCAAAATCTCTTCGGGGTCCTTGATAGCATCTGAATACTTCTTTAACTGCGCCATTGCAGCCGGCAGATTTGGTACACCAGCAAATGGAGTGCCCCATGGATTAGGCATGGGTGACGGAGTCAACAGCGGCCTATTAAACAGAAGACCCGCAAGCAAAGGATGTGCGTGCGGCTCAACAAATCCTGGATACATAACCTTATTAGCAAATTGACGATCAATCCTTGTTGGGTACTTATCAGTCCAAGGCTTCATATCTTCTAATGAACCCACTGACAGAATGCGTCCGTCAGATACAGCAACTGCAGTAGCATTTGGAATAGAGGGATCCATCGTGACAATCTTCTTTGCCAAAAAAACAGTGATCTCACTCACCTTAGGTGTTGATGGTGGATCAATTAATTGAACAGCTGAAGCAAAGCCTGAAACAAGCCCCAGTGCACATAAATAAATAATTTTTGATTTTAGATTCATAAAAACTCCATCAGATTCTTCATCTCAGAAGAAATAAATTGTCACCCATTCGACAAAAAGAAACACCCGCATCAGCGAGTGTTCTCATTTACAAACTGTCTTGATTAAGAATTACTTAAGGCTTACCTGCTTACCATCAACCCAAGTTTCCTTGACCTTGATATTACGAATTTCTGCAGGCGGTGTCTTACGTGGATTCTTCTCCAATATCACTAAGTCAGCCTGCTTGCCGACTTCTAAACTACCTACAATATTGTCAGCAAAGATTTGATATGCGGCATCAATCGTAATTGCACGAATCGCATCGTCAACAGTAACAGCTTGAGTTGGTCCAAGCACTTTCTGCGGAGGCAGTTGCCATAAGCGCGTTACCTCTTCGCTCACATAGTTCAAAGGGCCGACATTGGATACCGGTGAGTCGCTATGAAGCGTAAATTTACCGCCCGCACGTTTAAAATCTCCAGCTGGATCAATTCGCTCGGCGCGCTCTGAGCCAATGATGTGATCATTAAATGCCGCACCCCAATAATTGACATGACCAATAGTAAAGCTTGGTATCACGCCTAATTTCACTGACTTTGTAACGTGATCTAGACGATTAACTGTGAAATGCTCAATACGCAAACGACGCTCTTGCGGCTTAGGATTACCGGCCAATAATTTAGCGTAGCTATTTAAAGCCTGATCAATCGCCTTATCACCATTTGAGTGGGAAGAAATTTGCCAACCTTGATCAAAGTATGACTTCATAGATGCCTGTATATCAGCATCCTTATAGTTGAGTGAGCCACTCCACTTGCTATCTTTGGGATAACTATAGGGCTGATTGAGTGCAGCAGTTAAACCCTGGGTAGAGCCATCGGTAATATATTTAATACCAATGAAGCGTAGCTTATCGTCACCCTCATTTGGCTTAATAGCCTTATATCCAGGAGGCAAAGTTTCACTAAATAAGTATCCACGGACTCGAATTGGCGATGCATTCTTTGCAAAAATTGCTTTATAAATTGCGATCTCTTTATCAACACCAAAATTACCACCAACACTCATCTCGGAGGCAGTAGTCACCCCTGTTGATGCCATCTTCTTCATGGTGCCTTGGATAGCAGCAAACAATTGCTCTTCTGTTGGGTTTGGCATTTTGGCCATAAATGGCAAATAAGTTGGTGGCTCTACTAACTTACCCGTGAGTTGACCCTTTGCATCTTTCACATAAATACCGCCGCCAGCAGGATTTGGAGTTTTATTGGTAACGCCAGCAAGCTCTAAAGCCTTGTGATTCACGTAGCCGATATGACCAGATTGATTGACGATAAAAATAGGAACAGTAGTTGATACCTTATCCAAATCATCAGCGGTGAGTTCCGCCATAAATGGCGTTGTACGTGATGGATCTACACCGAAGCCAAATAACCAACCACCAGCAGGAACATTCTTTAATCCTGCCTTCATTTTTTGAATTAGGGTTTCTTTAGTGTCATAAGGCAAAGTGAAGTTACTTAAATTCAATCCTAAGCCTTCAAAGACTGCAGTCACCATGATGTGCACATGAGGCTCCACAAATCCTGGCATCAGAGTTTGACCTTGCAGATCAATGACCTTAGTATTGCTGGCCTGCCACTCCTTAGTAACTGCATCCTTAGGCCCAACAGCAACAATCTTGCCATTCTGGACAGCTAATGCTTGAACTTCTTCGTTCTTCGCATTAACAGTGACGATTGGACCACCATAAAAGATGGTGTCAGCATTACGTTTAGCAAACGCAATGGCGCAATGAGCTATCAATAATGTGGCTAGTAATTTTGGTGCAAATTTCATATTAAATTCCTAATTTAAGTGGAAATTACTTCAGAATGACGAGAGTGGCGGTAGCACGAGCACCCCAACCAGATGGGCCACCAGGCGTGTTGCTGACGTAATACATTGGGCCAGCACCAAACTGAAATGGCACTCCATCAAACAACATGAGCTTGGATACCCCTGCATATAAGGGATTTGAGGTACGGCGTGCATCATAGTTATATTGCGCTTCCATATTGGCAGTGATGGTCCAGGCTGTCTTAGTCGTATAGGCTACAAAAGGCTGGCCATAGAGATTGTTTTGGGTGCCAAAGCTTGGATTACCGCCAACACTCCAAGATTGATAACCCAATGCACCATAAGTCCAAGGCCCAGCACGATTGAGGACAACTGCAGTCACACCAGCGCCGGTTTGTTGAGATCCAAATTTGCCGCTATTACCGGAAGGTGATTGGGCATAAGGACCAATACCCCAGATCCACGAGGAGTTAGTGTTGGGCGCATAAAAGGATTCGAGCGTAACACTTGCAATACCGTAACCCGAAAATGATTGGCCCGCTGCATTTTGAACACTAGTCTCTCTCACACCTGCTACGATCGGTCGAACGATAAAAGTATCGCCACCACCCAAATTAAATGGCATAACTGGTTGAAACAGCAAAGTTTGCTCTGAACCACCTTGATTTTTTCCAACACCTCGACTGAACTGATACTGGAGAGGTACTGAAATCATATTGGCGATTGGGTTAGCCAATTTTTTAGCAATGCCGACCTTATCCACATCACCACCAGGCACCGATACAGCAGAAGATTTGCTCGTTTGTGTAGCTTGACCTAGCACAGGAGTTGCACAAGGAAGTGCCAGCAATAGAGTGGCTAAAATTTTAGAGCAATGATTCATAAGGTATCTTTAGAGGCAATTAGAATTTAAAGGTGATGGCAACTTGAGGACCTTGCATAGTAGTCTTTTGCAAAACACCACCAGCTTTCATATCGTAATAGAGCGCACGATACGTTAGCGAAGCATCAACCAAGCTACCAAATGATTTACCTACGCCAGCCATTACTTGCCATGTTAGGTTAGTAGTACCACCACCGCTACCAATATCAGCGTAGGCAGGAATGTACCAACTAGAGTCTGCAATACGGTAGCGCCCCTTAGCACCAATAATCGGATCAATTGTGGAGGTCGTTTTGGAAATAGATTCCTTCTCAGATGTACCAACAAGGTTGCCAAAAAGTGTAGCGGTAACATTGATTGATCGAACGCCAAGCAAAGCATCTACGTAGGCATCTTTCGTATTAGCTAGCGTATAAGTAGCAGCGCCTGTTAAGACAGTCTGCTGCACAGTAATCTTATCTGCAACGGTGGCTTCTCCTCCCGATACAGGAATCGAACCTGAATTTTGCAAGGTTGCAGAAATGAGGTCGCCCATGATTCCCCAATTACCTTTATGCGCCTCGGCTGCAATCATGCCGCCGGACTTCAGATTGCTAAGAACATCGCTAGAAGTGAAATCCGCAGATTTAGCAAGGCCATTATCAAAATTCATAGTGCCTTTGATCCCAGTAAGCCAAAGATAAGGGGTTACTTCAAAGCGCCATTCATTTGATGCCTTAGGGATTGGAGAGACTTCTTGGGCAAGAGCAAAACTTGAGGAAGCCAGTAGCGCGAGGATTCCAAAGAAAGTCTTAAAGAGGGGGTTTTTCATAGTGGGCGAATAATTCAGAATTAAAAAGGTAATAAAAATAACAATCGTTATTTTAAAGGGCTTTATCTATTTAAAAGCTTATTGGAAACCCCAATAATGAGTGTTTCTGCAATTCAATCCAGCCTCCACTAAACTCACCCAAAACAACCCCGAATACCCTAAAAGGATAACAAATGAGCTTAATTGATAAATTGCAGTGGCGCTACGCCACTAAAAAGATGGATTCCGAAAAACTGGTTCCAGAAAATAAGGTCGAGCAAATCCTCGAGGCTATTCGCCTAACTGCAAGCTCAAGCGGACTTCAGCCCTACGAGGTGATTGTCATTACCAATAAAGATATTCGCCAGAAGATTAGAGCAGTTGCTAATGATCAGTCTCAAGTCACTGATTGCTCTCATTTACTCGTTTTTGCTGCATGGGATAACTACACCGCAGACCGCATCAATGCTGCCTTTGATATGACTGAATCTATTCGTAACTTTACTAGTGAATCTGGCACTGCATACCGCCAAATGCTGCTTAAAGCATATCCGGCTCGAGACGCTGAAACAAACTTTACTCATGCTGCCAAGCAGGCCTATATTGGTTTAGGTACGGCATTAATTGCTGCCGCCTATGAACAAGTAGACTGCACTCCTATGGAAGGCTTTAATCCACCAGCAGTAGATGACATTCTGAATCTGTCTGCCAAGGGCTTACGAAGCGTCATCTTGCTCCCCTTGGGATATCGCAATGCCGATGAGGATTGGCTTGTCAAACTCAAAAAGGTGCGGAGAGCGAAAGAGCAATTCATCTCTTGGATTAAATAAAGCAATATCAGTTTGCATTCAATCTAGATTAAATGCCCGGTCTTCACAAAGATCGTGCAACCTTCTTTACTAAAAGGTTGATGCAAGCTCATATGGGGGCTGCGAATCCATGAGCCAGCTGGATAGCGTCCATGCTCATCCTCAAATACGCCATCCACTACAAAAATCTCTTCTCCGCCATAATGCTTGTGTGGGTTGAAGTAAGTTTGAGGCGCCCACCTAACCAATGTAGAGCCCGCACCCTGTCTCATCAGCGGCATTACGGTTAAACCAGGCACCATCCCTTGAAACCATGGTGCAGAATGGGTATCGACAATCTCACGCTCGATCTGCTCAGGCCCCAAGTGTCGTAACTTGACAAAAAGAGTGCAGCCATTCTCGCTAAAAGGCGCATGAGACGAGCCAGGAGGATTCATGATGTAGGTGCCGGCTGGATAGTTGCCAGTCTCATCACTAAGCACCCCATCTAACACCAGGATCTCTTCTCCAAATTCATGGGTATGGGTTGGAAACTTCGCACCAGCTTCGTATCTAACGATCGAAGTAGCTCTAGCCACCTCATCACCCTGACGATCAAGCATGCGCCTCTCAATACCTACGGAAGGACTTGAAATCCACGGTAGGTCCTGGTGATTCAGCACTACACGCTTACTGTAGTCAGAATGAATGTCCATATAAATCTTTTCAGTAATAAATTGTTAGATACAAGAATAACAATGGATTGAAATTGTTGCTCAAAAGAAAAAACCACCAAAAGGTGGTTTTCTTACTGTAGATAATTACTAAACCTACTTTTGAGGGCAACCATTTGCCAATGGTTTTCCAGCAATACGATCCTTGACCCAGTCAAGATACATCGGGGCTGAAACCCCAGGAGTCGTAAAGTGTGTTTGCTCTCCTGGCAGCTGAATTCTTCCTACATTTGCCCCCATACCGCACATTTGCTTCTGATAAAGCTCATGCATGATTGGAGGGACTGCAGTATCTTTTGTACCCCAATAAATCACAACAGGTGCAGTAGGTTTTACCGGCTTGACACTACCATCAACAAATGCCTTGACCCATGCCAAGGAGTTGCTGGGTTCTGGCTTCAAGAGAGTTTTATAGTTATCTCCATAAGCATAGCTAAAGGTATCTGCCAGTACATGCATACATTTGTTGCGAGATAATTTATCTACAACTTTTACACCCTCATCTGTCAGTACATCGGATAGCTTTAGATCAGGAAAAGCTGCCTGCGTACCCCAAAGTCCCATCATATAGTGGGCGAATAGAAATACATTTGGGACATTAGCTTGAGTAAAGCCATTCATGAGCTTTTTCGCACCCGCCTCATCAGCCGGCACATTAGGAAGCATGGCTGCTACATCTTCTGGTGCCAACGCAACAAATCCTAGATATTGCAGGTTATCTGCTGCAGTACCTTGAAGTGCCTGGTAATCTGGCAAGCTTGCGGCAGCAATAGTAGCGCCACCACCCTGCGACCATCCATAAACTACGGTCTTCTTACCTGCGCCAACTTCTTTCATGGAGCTGGCAGCTCTTGCAGAGTTAATAACGTCTCTACCATTTGTTTGTGCCACAGCATATTGATGCTTACCTCCACCACCCAAACCTTGATAGTCGGTAGCAACGACAACATATCCTTGATTGATGAACTCTTGACCATTTGGAATTCCGTAATCGGTCCAAGAGTTCCCACCCATTAGAAAATATTCATTTAAAGCCGCTGTTGGATCAATGATTTGGGATGGTCCACAGTTTTGCGCTGAACCTGTTGTGCCATGTGCCCACGCCAATATGGGCCTTCCTTCTTTTGGGCTTGGTCCAACAGGTGCGATGATGGTCCCTGTAGCAATCGTTTTACGGCCCGCCACATCAGATGAGATATAAGCAATCTTCCAAGCCTGTACACCTTTTAAGGATGTTGCAATTTTCTCTTTAGAGATAATTTGACCCAACTTACCTTCAGGCGCCATTTTCATGACAGAGGCATAAAAAGGCGGCATTGGTGGATCAGCATAAACAGCAGTGGAGAAGATGCCAAGAGCAGCGCTAATTGCAATAACTGAAAGACGTGAAATTTTTTTCATGATCTAGAGAAATAAAAAAGATATAAGTTCAATATAAAACGATAACTTTACATACTAAATTAGGGACGAACATACAGATCCTTACCATTTTTAATAGTCTTCACAATCTGAATATCTTTAATCTCCATTGGATCTACTTTCAAGGGATTACGATCAAGGAGCACCATATCTGCAAGCTTTCCAGGGGTGATGCTACCCTTTGATCCCTCTTCCTTATATTGATAGGCAGGTACAGAGGTAAATGCACGGAGAGCAAGATAAGGGTCGATACGTTGATCAGGACCCAAAACTCCCCCTCCGTAGATATTACGGTTTACAGCAGTCCCAATCGTAAACAAGGCACTTGGACCAGATGAAGGAGTGTCGTTGTGAATACCAAATTGCATCCCCTTTGTATGGGTCAAATTGAGCGGCACCATATTACTAGCCCTCTCATCGCCTAGAATTTTTCTATACACATCGCCATACATCCAGATATGGTTAGGCATAAATTGAGGGAGAATTTTCTTAGTTTTGTATTCATCCAATTGATCATCGCGGATAAAAAATGAGTGTGAAATTACTGTTCTGCGATCTTCAGTAATCCCCGTCTCTTGAATTGCTTTAGAAATCCCGGCAAGAGCCATATCAATCCCAGCATCGCCATTGGAATAGCCGTAATACTGGATATTCTTTTCGAAGGCTAGCTTTGCATAACGATCAACTAAAGCTTGGGTGGCAACAGCCATACCACGCCAATCTTTTGGGAATCCCGTAGTGTCGTTATAAGGCTTAGTAAAGTACGCCAAACGCAATTGAGGTGCTCCATCAGTAGACACCAAGATTCCAGCAACTTTGAAGCCACCATCACCCCTCGTGTAAACGCCGAATGGGTATTTTTGGTTTGTTGCTAGTAACTGATCAACCACATCGTAAGTTGGTAGCGCAATCAGATCCAGGCTAATCACATTACGATCAACTGCTTGACGCATATTGCGAATATCCTCAAGCGTAGTTTCATAGCTCTGTGCAGTGGTAAATCCATTTGAAGCGTAAATCTTTTCAGCCTTGCGATAGGTTTCCATCATCAAGTCTTGGGAATACTTACCAAATACCTTCGCAGTTGCACTTATATTAGGACTACCAATCAATTCACCAGTCAGTTTTCCTGTTTTTGGATCAACAGGAATCATCCCTTGCACAACTTTCGTGGATTTAGTAATACCTAATTTTTTCAAGCCAGCGGAATTCACAATTCCCGTCAGAGTAGAGATGTTATTAACAAAAACAGGTTGATTCGGAAATGCTGCGTCTAATTGCGCAATAGTCAAAGGGCCATCAGTTAAAAAAGCATCCGCATACTCCGCCCCAATGATCCAACCATTAAATGGGCGAGCCTCAGCCTTCAATCGGCCTATTAACTCTTGGGTTGTATGAGGAGGCTTCTTTGAAAAATAACCCAGATTTACACCCAGAGTATTTTGGGCAATTAAAGTGAAGTGGCCCCAAGCATCGATAAAACCAGGAATTAAGGTTTGACCTTTTAAATCCTGAATATCTGGATTTGCACCAGCTTCATTTAAGGCATCTTTCATGCTACCTGTGAAGGTAATCTTCTTACCCTTCACCACTATCGCCTCAACATACTGTGGCTTATCACCCTCCATAGTCAGGATGTCACCATTGAAATACACGCTTGCACTACCAGCAAATACTTGAGCAGTCATAAGTAGCAAGAAAGCGGATAAAGATATATTGAGGATTTTCATGATTGAATCACTTATTAATGGATAGGGAGTTCAGCGAGGCAAGATTGCGAAAGGCAAAGCTAACTAAAAAATGGATAACTCATTATTACAAAAAAGATAACCCTAACCCAACAAAAAACCACCCGAAGGTGGTTTAGTGGAGAGGTTTATTTTAAGAACTCTGCTGTCAGGTCATTTTGAGGGTATGGTAATTTATCAACTAGCCAAGTCTTCGTCTTCCCAGACTTAAATACTTCATTCAGATTAATCTCAATAAAGTTCGTACGATTTGCATAGTTTGCAATTTTCATACGATTATTCTTTAAGTCTTTGATATTGACCCACTGAGTGTAATCAGAAGTAACCTGCTTGCCATCCATTGACCGAGCAACACCAATAGGAATATCGACGTTATTTAAGACATGATCTGCAGCTTGCATCGCATCAGTGCTGTTACTTGGCTGATACATAAACTGCTTTAAATACGTTGCCCTCACAAAGCGAGATGGTGGAGTGTAATCTGCTGGTAAACCTAATAAGCCGCCGCCCTGTCCTAGTTCAGTTACATTGGTGCTGCCCACAGTTGCAGATGCTGTTCCAGTTGAGGTGAGCGATAGATAGTTACGCACATTGTTCAGGTGCCAGTCATAGGTTGGTGCATTGGTAAGCACTCCAGCAACATTATTGTGGATCATCATTTGACCCTTCACAAATTCAACAACAATACTGTCACCGCCACGGTCCGTTAACACCAAGTGCAGCCATGGTGGAGTTGGCAAGCCTTTGACTTCACTTGGGTCAAACCACACTTTGTATTTAGGAAGTTCATTCCGCAGCTCTTTAACAGAACCGAACATTCCTAAAATAAAGCCTCCTAGATTCAAGATAGAAACATAATTCTTATCTTGCGGAGTAACGGTTTGATATTCAGTAAAGCCAGGTAAAAAATTTCCGCTAATGGCAAGACCTGCTTCATTTTGACCCTCAAGATATGCAGGAGGGCCTGCCAAAACTCCAGGGGCAATTGCGACAAATGCATATTTACTAGATAAGTTTGTTGCAGGCAACTTTAATGATGATGGTGCACTTAGATTGATGGTGGTGCCTTTTGGATTCGCCGTGAGCTGCCACTTCATATCAAAAGCCCACTCCATCGTCCTGCCCGCTACTACAGAGCCATCTTTTGCAACGATATTGACAGCAGTACATGCATGACTCGCGAATGGGGCAAATGCCAAAGTAGCGGAAACTGAAGCAGCTACTATTTTTTTAATCATTGTTTTTCTCACAAGAACTCCTTAGGGCGTGTCAAATTTAATACTGAAAGCATAGCATTGATGAGGGGTCAATAACTCTACCTCCAGTGAAGCTTAAATATGAGGCGCAATCAGTAAAGGGTAGATTGCCCTTACCAAAAGTACCCTCATTTAATCAATAAGGACTTCCAAGCCTTCAGACCCTAAGCAGACATCCAAAAGCGCTTCATCTCCGGAAGATCTTGCATGCCTCGCTCATACCCATACTTGATGGCAGGCTCCATAATTTCTGGGTCCACAACGCTCATGGTTTTCCTACCTGGCAACATACCAACAACCACCAACTTTGTCTTTGTGCCTCCTGCCTCCAGATCTTTTACTTCTTGCAAAATCGTATTAGGCAAGTGATTTAAACGTAGACCTTCTTTTTCTTGTTGAATCGTATCTGCTAAAGCTACAACGAGGGCTCTTCTTGACCCAGCCACAATATCGCAATGCGTTTCTGTCGGGCCAATACTTCCATCCATACAAACACGATCTTTTACCCAGGTTGGTCCAGTGACTCCAGGTGCTGAGGCGCTGGCAGCACATGCATCAATCACAGATACACCCGAATCTGGAGCAACAACTAAACGCTCAGCGGTGTAGCAGTCAATAGTAGTGATATACATTTTTTTCGGGATGGTTTTCATATCCCCTAGGAATACCTTAATGTTTGTTTGAAACTTATCAGATGAAATGGATCTTGCAGCCATCGCAGCATGACCAATTGCCTGGATGGTATCGGGATTGCCATCTTTTGCATTAAGACCCATCTTCATTACCCGCTCCTGGCTGGGTGAGAATTTTTTGGTTGGCACTAACTTAGCCATGATCTTTGGATAGTCAGCTAATAAATTAAATTCTGCAGAAAATAGATCTAGACGGCTACCTAATAAAGCACTGCCCAATACTGCACCTGCCGAGGTGCCCACAACGATATCAGCCAAGCGAAGATCAATGCCATTTGCTAGCATGGCATGAAAATAGCCAACCAGAAATGAGCTCATATATTCAGAGCCACCACCCAAAACGATTGCCCTATCCTTGCCTTTTCCTGGAGGATTTTTATACGGTATGGGATGCGCTAGACCATCATTCCAACTAGAGGTCGTTTTTTGAATTTCTTTAGCCTCCAATGCCCTCACCTCGGCTATCGTTTTCTTAGAAAGATTTGGAGATTGTGAAAACGCTTGTGTGCTTGCTACAGTAGCAACACCTGCGGCAGAGGATTTTAAGAAATTGCGTCTAGAAGGTCGATTCATAGTAGCCTAGTCAATAGTTATCCAAACGACTATCTTTATATCAAAACTTTCTGATACCTAGCAATCCTAAGCTTTGGAGAACATCCACATCTTGATTCGATACTTTGCAGCATAAATAAAAAAAACGACTTAGGAACTTCTCCCTAAGTCGTTAATTTCAATGATTGGACCGTCAGGACTTGAACCTGGAACCAAAGGATTTATAAGAGTAGAAGTCCATGATAGATCCATAAAAAAATTGGGCCTGCGGGTGGTCTGTGTCGGTGTTTAAGCAAATGTGTAGGCATTTCTGAAATCTAGCCGGTATTCCTTAGCCCAGCGGCAATGCCATTAATCGCAATATGAATTCCCCTTTGCACGCGCTCATCATGCTTGCCAGCGCGGTAGCGTCGCACTAACTCAACCTGCAAATGGTGAAGTGGGTCAATATAAGGGAATCGATTCCTAATTGATCTTGCTAGGGCTGGATTCTTAGCTAAACGCACCTTTTCACCAGTAACCAAGTTCAAAGCATTAACCGTTTTATTCCATTCAATCTCAATTGCGCCAAAGATTCTTTTGCGCAACTTTACATCTAGGACAAGCTCGCTATAGCGAGATGCTAGCGCCAGATCGCTCTTGGCCAAAGCCATATCCATATTCGATAACAAGGTTCTAAAGAAAGGCCACTCCCTGTACATCTTTTGCAGAAGACTCAAGGCAGCATTTCTATCAGCAGCTTTGGGTTGATTTAAGAACTCTTGAACAGCGGAACCAAAGCCGTACCAACCCGGCAGCGTTAAGCGACATTGACCCCAGCTAAAACCCCATGGAATAGCTCTGAGGTCTTCTATCCTTTGAGTAGCTTTACGACTGGCAGGACGGGAACCAATGTTGAGCTTAGCAATCTCTCGTATCGGCGTTGCATTAAAGAGGTACTCAGAAAAACCTGGAGTCTCATAGACCAAGCCACGATAAGCATTCATGCTAGCTTGCGATAATTGAGCTGCAGCATCTAAGAAGGCTTTACTTGCCTGTTTAGTCGGCTTCAATAAAGTAGCTTCTAAGGTGGCAGCTACCAAGGTTTCTAAATTGCGTCTACCGATCTCAGGATTGGCGTACTTCGATCCAATCACTTCACCTTGCTCTGTTAAACGAATTTGGCCGCGGACTGTCCCTGGAGGCTGTGCCAGAATGGCTTCATAACTTGGACCACCACCACGACCTACTGTGCCACCTCTACCGTGGAATAGGCGCAATTTGACTCCATGCTTTTGTTCCAGCGGCTCAAACACTTTCACCAGGGCAAGTTCAGCGCAATACAACTCCCAGTTGCTACTCACAATCCCGCCATCCTTATTGGAATCGGAATATCCCAGCATGATGTCTTGCTCGGCACCAGACAGCTTTACCAAATCCAGAATGCCTGGCAAGGCATAAAACTCTTGCATGATGGGAGCGGCATTCCGCAGGTCTTCAATTGTCTCAAATAGTGGAACTACGATCAGATCAGCCCAGGATTTTTTGCCCACAGTCTCATGCATCAAGCCCACTTCTTTTTGAAGTAATAAGACTTCTAGTAAATCACTGACAGTTTCAGTATGGCTAATGATGTAATGGCGAATGGTATCAGCACCAAAGAGCTGACGCATTTTCTTGGCCATCTCAAAAATGGCAATCTCAGAAACCGTAAAATCAGAATACCCATGACCCAGCACACGCAGTGGCCTTGGGTCTTTTAATAGGGATAGTAGAAGTTCGCGCTTTTGCACTTCAGAAAGACTGGAATAGTTATTTTCAATGGACGACACCTGTAGGAGCTCAGCCAGCACTGCTTCATGCATATCTGAGCTTTGACGTAAATCTACAGTCGCCAAATGAAAGCCGAACACCTCAACAGTGCGAATCAAGCCACGTAGGCGACGATCGGACAGGGCTTTGGCCCCTTGAGAGACTAGTGAAGCTTCAATAGTTTTAAGGTCCGAAAGAAATTCTTGTGCATTAGCGTAAGGATTTTGAGGTGCCACAGCATGACGGGCTGCATCAGTACCAGTTAATACTTTTAAGGTAGCAGCTAGCCTAGAGTACATGCCTGTAAGAGCCCTGCGATAGGGCTCATCCTGGCGATGCTCATTGGTGTCTGGAGATGCAGCAGCGAGCTCTTGCATCTTTTTAGGAAACTTCAAGAGCAATGCAGAGACTGATAGCTCCCTACCCAAATGATGCGCTTCAGTTAAGTAATGTCGCAACACCATTTCAGCCTGTCTTGAAACTGCGTACTCAAGTGTCTTGGCACTCACATTGGGGTTACCATCTCGGTCGCCACCAATCCATTGACCCATCTTCAAAAAGCTGGCGACTGCATTACCTGCTAGAGAGTCTTCTAATTGAGCATAGATCTTTGGAATCTCTCTTAAAAAGGTTGTCTCGTAATACGTGAGCGCATTTTCAATTTCATCAGCAACAGTCAGTTTAGTAAAGCGCAATAAGCGGGTATGCCAAAGCTGTAGCACCCGAGCATGGATTTGCTCCTCATTAGCCTTGAGCTCTTTATTGAGCAAAGCGTCTTTTTGTGGATTATTCGCCTTAGATGATTCTTTGATCTGATCCCGCGCAGTTAACAAATTAGCAATGTCGCGCTCCGCCTCCAAAATACTCGTTCTCTGCACTTCGGTTGGGTGAGCCGTTAACACTGGGGAGATTAAGCTTTGCTCTAATGTTTTAGAAATCATCTTACTAGTCACGCCAGCAGCATGAAGCTTTTTCATGGCTACTGGAATGCTGCCATCTTGATAACTACCCATGCGCTCATAAGCTACGCGGCGGCGAATATGGTGACGATCTTCGGCCAAATTGGCCAAATGACTGAAGTAAGTAAAGGCTCTGAGGACCTTCATTGCGCTGTCACTGCTCAATCCTTTGAGCAACTTCGTTAATTCTTGATTTGCCTTTTGATTGGCATCTCGATGAAAGGAAACGGATAGCTTTCTGATTTGTTCCACTAAGCCATAAACGGCATCGCCATCTTGCTCACGAACAACATCACCAAGAATCTTGCCTAGCAGGCGAATATCCTCGGTTAAAGGTATTTCAGAATTTCCCTTGATTGCCATTTAGTTTTTTTGGAATAATGATCTAGCGTACCACCGGGATCGGGCTTTAACTAGCCGATATCAATAATTACAGGGGGCACGATGACTTTATAAGGATGTAAGGGCAGAACGCATCGATGCAATAACCTCTTGATAGTTAGGCTTTGAATAAATTGCAGAGCCTGCCACAAAAGTATCCGCTCCAGCTAGCGCAATCTGTGCAATATTACTTACGTTTACACCACCATCTACCTCAAGCCGAATTTTTTTGCCGCCATTGGCTTCATGAGCATTCAAAATCTTTCTAACTGATCTCAACTTATCTAGGGTTGATGGAATAAATGATTGGCCCCCAAAGCCAGGATTAACAGACATTAACAAAATCAAATCAACTTTATCAAGAATGTAATCCAAGCAACTTAAAGGAGTTGCGGGATTTAAGGTGATACCAGCCTGACAACCACTATCCCTGATGAGACCTAAGGTGCGATCAATATGGGCGCTAGCCTCAGGATGAAAGCTAATTAAATTTGCACCCGCTTTAGCAAAGTCTGGAATGATGCGATCAACGGGCTGAACCATGAGATGAACATCTATACATGCTGGCTGGCCATCTTTGACAGCATAAGATCGTATCGCTTCGCATACCAAAGGTCCAATGGTCAAGTTTGGTACGTAATGATTATCCATTACATCAAAATGAATCCAGTCCGCACCAGCAGCCAACACGCTACTGACCTCTTCTTCCAGTCGCGCAAAGTCTGCCGATAAAATTGATGGGGCAATGATGTATTGATTATTCATATAATTTCCGAGATATTCACTAATCCACTAAACAGCCATCAGAGCCTGTGTGGCACGAAGCATTTGACAGCTATAACCCCATTCATTGTCATACCAAGAAAGCACTTTTACCAACTTGCCATCCTTAGAGACACGAGTTTGAGTGCTATCAAAAATACTGGGCAAAGGATTATGGTTAAAGTCTACAGAAACCAGCGGTAAAGTGTTGTAAGCCAATACCCCCTTTAGAGCTCCCTCGCTGGCTTTTTTTAGGATTTCATTTACCTCATCTACGCTAGTTTTGCGGGATGGCACAAAAGTTAAATCAACCACTGAGACATTAATAACGGGGACTCGCATTGCGAAGCCATCGAACTTGCCCTGTAACTCTGGTAGTACCAAACCTACAGCTTTGGCAGCACCCGTTTTGGTGGGAATCATACTCATCGTTGCAGATCGTGCTCGGCGCATATCCTTGTGATATACATCGGTTAATACTTGGTCATTGGTATAAGCATGGATGGTAGTCATGAGGCCAGATTCAATGCCAATGCTATCTAACAGGGGCTTAACAATTGGAGCTAGGCAATTAGTTGTGCAACTAGCATTAGAGACAACTATATCGGTAGGCTTTAATGATTGATGGTTGACGCCGTAAACAATTGTGGCATCTACATCATTTTCTCCCGGGGCGGAAATCAATACTTTTTTTGCGCCTTGCTGGATATGCACCATAGCCTTTTCTTTTGAAGTGAAGACGCCAGAACACTCAAGAACCACATCCACATCGTAATCCCCCCATGCTGTTTCTTGGGGGTTACGGGTTGAAAACATTTTTATTCGATCACCATTGATGACCATATTGTCGCCATCAACTGTAACTGTTCCAGGAAAACGACTATGTGCAGAATCGTACTGCGTAAGATGGGCATTCATCTCAATTCCACCTAATCCATTAATAGCCACAACCTTAATATCATCGAATTTTTCTTCGTAGATGGCACGCAACATCATGCGTCCAATACGGCCATAACCATTAATTGCGACTTTGATAGTCATAAAACTCCTTGAATGATAAAAAGGTTTTTAATTGAATTGGGAATTTCTAAAAAATTGGATGTAATTCAGAAAATTCATTTGCGATAAGTTTTGCACCAGAAAACTGAGCATCGAAAAAAAATTGGCTCCTCATGGCTAAAACCTCCAATCCAGCCTGTCTCGCAGACAAAAGTCCATTGTCAGAATCTTCAATAGCCAAGCAAATATTGGGTTCTACGCCCATCTTTTCTATTGCAAGGAGGTAGGCTTCTGGATCTGGCTTTTTCTTGACGACATCCTCACCACAGATCACCACTAAGGGGATTTGTTGAATTTCATTTTTTAATACAGAACGCCATAAGCTATTCCAATTTGAATAACTTGTAGTGGTAACAACACCCCATGACTTACCGTGTTCTGAAATCTGATTGATAAAGTTGATTAAGCCCGGTCGGGCCACGACTTTACCAGCCTGCATCAGTTCACCATAGATTTGATTTTTGGTCAAATGCACACTTTTAAGGAGTTCATCACTAGGAAATTGATCATTGCCAGGATTGATCCCTTGAACTGATCGATAGCTTTTCAAACGCTCAAAACCGCCTGTAATTTTCAATAGCTCTCGATAAACCTGGGCATCCCATCGCCACGGAATTGCATGCTTCTCAAATGCAGCATTAAAAGCTGGCAAATGTCCTAAACCCTCAGTTTCAGCGATAGTTCCATCCACATCAAACAAGAACAGATCATAAGGTCTTAAGTCAAATTTCATCTATCGACACCAGCATTTAAATGGCTAACTTATTTCACAACCGCAGCAAGCTCGCCTTTGGCGTATTGAATAGCCATATTGTCCAATGAGATCGTTTTGATTTTGGAAGCCTGGCCTGCACTACCAAATGCAATAAATCGATCACGGCAAATTCCTTTAGCTGCCGCAGTAGCTACTTTAAAGAAGGCTCTTGGATCAAATTCTTCTGGTTTTTCTGCCATTAATTTACGCATTGCGCCTGTCATTGCTAGGCGAATATCAGTATCAATATTGACTTTGCGAACACCATTTTTGATGCCTTGAACAATTTCTTCCACGGGCACACCATAGGTCTCTTTAATAGCGCCGCCATATTGACGAATAGTTGCTAACCATTCTTGTGGAACACTTGATGAGCCATGCATCACAAGATGCGTATTCGGAATCCGTTGATGAATGGCCTTGATGCGATCAATTGCCAATATATCGCCTGTAGGTGGGCGACTAAATTTATAGGCGCCGTGACTAGTGCCAATAGCAATTGCCAAAGCGTCCACTTGGGTTTCTTTAACAAATTGAGCAGCCTCATCGGGATCTGTCAGTAATTGAGAATGATCTAAAACACCCTCTGCACCAACCCCATCCTCTTCGCCAGCGGTACCAGTCTCTAAGGATCCCAAACATCCAAGCTCTCCTTCAACTGACACGCCAACTGCATGGGCCATTTCAACAACACGACGTGTTACCCCTACGTTGTAATCATAAGTCGCTGGAGTTTTAGCATCAGCCACTAAAGAGCCATCCATCATTACACTAGAAAAACCACTACGAATAGACATTTGGCATACATCAGGGGAGGAGCCGTGATCCTGGTGCAGACATACTGGAATATGAGGATATTGCTCAGCAGCAGCCTGAACCATTAAACGCAAGAATGCTTCACCAGCATACTTCCTAGCGCCTGCTGAAGCCTGCAAAATCACAGGGCTGTCGAGCTCATCAGCAGCCTGCATGATTGCATGAATCTGCTCCATATTATTAACATTAAATGCAGCGATTCCATATTGATGCTCCGCTGCATGATCTAGCAATTGTCTTAAAGAAATTAACGCCATAATTACACCTCTATTAATTTATTGTGTTGCTCTTTTAACCAAGATATCTACCGCCGGCAAAGTCTTTCCCTCTAGAAACTCTAGAAAAGCACCTCCACCTGTTGATATGTAATCGATTTGATTAGCAATTTGATACTTACTAATCGCTGCTAAGGTATCGCCACCACCACCAACTGTAAAAGCTGGTGAATGAGCAATTGCAGCAGCTAGCATTTTGGTTCCTCCTCCAAACTGCTCAATCTCAAATACACCTACAGGACCATTCCAAACAATCGTTCCTGCGTTTGAAATAATCATCGCTAACTTTGCTGCAGTTCGAGGTCCAATATCTAAAATCATGTCGTCAGATTGAACCTCCTCTGCCATCACCTTATTAGCTCGTGCATGTGAAGAGAATTCATTAGCAACAATCACATCCGTAGGAATAGGTACTTCGGCACCACGCCTAGCCATGATCTCCATAATCTCGCGAGCTTCATCTAGTAAATCAGGCTCTGCTAGTGATTTGCCAATCGGCAAGCCCTTGGCCAACATAAAGGTGTTAGCAATTCCACCGCCGACAATAAGTTGATCAACTTTTTCTGCAAGGGACTTGAGAATGGTGAGTTTAGTAGAGACTTTTGATCCCGCCACAATTGCCACTAAAGGGCGTTTTGGACTTTGAAAGGCATGAGTTAAGGCATCGAGTTCAGCCGCCATTAAGGGGCCAGCACAAGCAATTGGTGCATATTGCGCAAGCCCATAGGTAGTTGCCTCAGCGCGATGTGCAGTACCAAATGCATCATTCACATAAACATCACACAAGGCTGCCATCTTTTTAGCTAAGCCATCATCATTCTTTTTTTCGCCGATATTGATTCGACAGTTTTCTAGTAACACCACTTCACCTGGGTTCACTTTGACACTATTTTCGACCCAGTTACTAATTAGCGAAACTTTACGCCCCAACAAATCAGCGATTCTTAATGCAATTGGGCCCAAGGTTTCTTCTGCATTCAACTCACCCTCGACAGGCCTACCTAAATGAGATGTGACCATCACAGCAGCGCCTTGGGATAGCGCGTATTCAATCGCAGGAATGGATGCCTTGATACGAGTGTCATCCATGATGACGCCGACATCATTTTGGGGCACATTGAGATCAGCCCGGATAAATACACGCTTACCCTTTAAATCAACATCCGACATCCTAAGAAATTTCATTGGATTCCTCGGAAGTAATTAGGAACATCAGATATATCAGGGACCAACCGATCTGGGTCAGCCATTGAAATCGGACGGCCATGGTTATAACCGTATGGGACTGCCCAGCAAACTACGCCTGCAGCTTTAGCTGTAGCGACGTCAATCTCTGAATCACCGACAAAAAGACTATTACCCGGGGAAGATCGAAGAGTATGAATACAATGTTCGATGACGCCGGGGTGGGGTTTTTTAAAGGGTAGCGTATCGCCACTGATCACCATATCGAAATATTGATTGAGTTCGTATTTTTGCAAAATACGCTCTGTAAATTTCGTTTCTTTATTGGTTATGATTGCCTGCTTGATCCCTATAGATTTGACCTTCTGAAGAGTCTCTATTACTTTGGGGAAAAACTGACTAGAAGTTCCAGCGGTATCTCCGTAATGAATCATAAATCGATGCATTACCTCAGACCAAGGAACTGATTTATTGGCAATATGAATCGCATTAGCAGCCCAAGCTTGCTCCATAAGCCAGCCTGTTCCATGCCCAATCCAGCGTCGCACATCTGCCTCATCAACATGTCTGCAAGAAAAATCTTCTAGAGTTAGATTGACCGCTTGAGTAATTTCAGTGGCGGTATCTAACAGCGTACCATCAAGGTCATACATCACTAAAGACATGTGGACTCCTATTTCTTATACGCTAGCGACTAATCGATCAACAGTAATGCCTAGTAGCTCATATACCGCTGGTGCAGGAGCCGACTCGCCAAAACGATTAATCCCAATGACTTCACCCTCTAGGCCTACATACTTACGCCAAAAATCAGGATGACCAGCTTCTATTGCAATTCGCTTAATTCCTTTTGGCAAAACATGCTCCTTCCAGGCAGCGTCTTGCTCGTCAAACAAAGCGGTGCATGGCATAGATACCACTCGCACATGACGGCCCATTGCCTGTAAGCTTTCTTGGGCCTGCATTGCCAGACTTACTTCGGAACCAGTAGCAATAAAAACGGCTTCTGGCGCACCCGCACAATCAGAGAGTACATACCCCCCCTTCAAGATATCTTGGGCTTGAGCACGAGTGCTCGAGTACTGAGGAAGGTTTTGGCGCGATAAAAATAATGCTGCAGGACCGTTCTTGCGCTCCACCGCTTCAATCCAAGCAACTGCAGTCTCAAAACCGTCACATGGACGCCATAAATGGAGGCCCGGAATTAAACGCAGGCTGGAAGCATGTTCAATAGGTTGATGCGTTGGTCCATCTTCCCCCAATCCAATCGAATCATGGGTTAATACATAAATGACCCGTTGCTTCATGAGCGCACTCATGCGCATGCCATTTCTGGCATAGTCAGAAAAAACAGCAAAGGTACCACCATAAGGAATTAAACCGCGGTGTAATGCGATGCCATTCATAATGGCGCTCATGCCAAACTCTCGGACGCCATAAGAGAGGTAATTAATATCTTCGTCTTGATGGTTATGCCAAGCCTTACTGGTTTTTCCAGCAGTTAAATTTGACCCAGTCAAATCCGCTGACCCACCCAAAAGTTCTGGAACGCCAGCAACTAGAATATCCAATGCCTGCTGTGATGATTTTCGACTAGCAGTTGGAGCGGTAATTGATTTAGCCAATTCCAAAAGAGCAGCTTTAGTCTGAGGCCAATCAAGTGGTAGCTCCTCTTGCATTGTCCTAGTAAATTCAGCGGCCAGCTCTGGAAATGCACTTGCATAGGCACTCAATTTCTGACTCCAAGCTGCTTGCGATTCTTGTCCATCCTTAACTGCACTCCATGCAGAACGAATATCTTCCGGAATCTCAAAAGCAGCGTGAGGCCAAGCAAGCTTCTCCCTAGTTGCTGCAGTCTCTTTTTCACCCAAAGGCGCACCGTGCACATCATGTGTGCCGGCCATATTAGGTGAACCCCAACCAATTGTTGTCTTGCAAATAATCAGAGTCGGCTGCTTTGATTGTTGCTGCGCTTGAATGATAGCCTTCTGAATTTGTTCAGAATCATGTCCATCGATTGGGCCAATCACATTCCAGCCATAAGACTTAAAGCGCATAACTGTATCGTCTTTGAACCAGCCCTCTACATGCCCGTCGATTGAAATACCATTGTCGTCATAGAAGCAGATGAGCTTATTAAGGCCCCATACACCTGCCAGGGAACATGCCTCATGGCTAATTCCCTCCATTAAGCAACCATCACCCATAAAAGCATATGTTCGGTGATCGATAATTTCATGCTGAGGTTTATTAAACCGTTTGGCTAGGATCTTTTCCGCTAATGCCATACCAATTGCGTTAGCTATACCTTGCCCTAAAGGACCAGTAGTAGTCTCTACGCCAGGTGTCATATCAACTTCTGGATGGCCTGCAGTAATGCTATGCAATTGGCGAAAATTCTTAATATCCTCAATGCTGACTGCATAGCCAGTTAAATGGAGCAAGGAATACAACAGCATTGATCCGTGACCATTAGAGAGAATGAAGCGATCACGGTTAGGCCAACGAGGATCTGCGGGATTGTGTTTTAAATGCTTTCGCCACAACACTTCAGCAATATCAGCCATACCCATCGGCGCACCAGGATGGCCTGATTTAGACTTTTCTACCGCGTCAATTGATAAAAAGCGGATCGCATTAGCTAAGGTTTTATCTTGGATGGTGGAGGCCATATTTGCTTTCTATATTGTGAAGTTATGCTCTACGCTTTAAATCCATTAAACGCAAAATCATTGGCGTAAATATCAATTGCATTGCTAAACCCATCTTTCCACCAGGAATAACTAAAGTATTAGGCCGCGTCATCATTGAGCCGCCAAGCATAGAAATTAAATATGGGAAATCAATACCCTTGGGATTAGCAAAACGAATGACCACCATGCTTTCATCGGCACTCGGAATATCTTTAGCAATAAAAGGGTTGGATGTATCAACAGTAGGAACGCGTTGAAAATTGACATGCGTTTTAGAAAATTGCGGGCAGATATGCTTCATGTAATCTGGCATACGGCGCAAGATGGTATCTACAACTGCATCTTGTGAATATCCTCGCATATTCTGATCGCGATGGAGTTTTTGAATCCATTCCAAATTGATAATTGGCACAACGCCCACCAATAGGTCTACATGTTTTGCAACATTGACACCATCTCCTACATAGGCGCCATGCAGGCCTTCATAAAAAAGTAGATCTGAGCCAGCATCCATCTCTCTCCAGGGTGTAAAAGTGCCTGGCTCTTGCTTGAACTCAGCTCCTTCAGCAGCATCGTGAATATATTTGCGATATTTACCTAGTCCAGTTTCACCAAAAGTCTTAAAGATTTCTTCAAGCTCTGCTAATAAATTAGCCTCAGGGCCAAAATGACTAAAGTGATTATTGCCGCTAGCAATTTCATGCTTCATTTGCTCACGCATTGACATGCGATCGTAGCGGTGCATTGAATCACCCTCCAAGACCTGCGCTTTAATGCCATCACGCCTGAAAATATGTTGAAAGCTTTTCATCACAGTCGTAGTTCCAGCACCCGATGACCCTGTTACAGCAACAATTGGAAATTTAATGGACATATAAAACCCCTGGCGAATAAATTAACGGTATAAAGAGCGATCACTAAATAGTGGCGACGAGTATTTGTCATCAGAACCGCTATCGTATTCACGGTGATACTTCTCAATACGCTCAACTTCATTACGAGATCCCACAACAACAGGGATACGCTGGTGAATGTTTTCGGGTTGCACATCCATAATTCGCACCCTTCCCGTAGAACCCAGTCCACCAGCCTGCTCAATGACAAAACTCATGGGGTTAGCTTCATACATCAAGCGCAAGCGGCCAGGACGAGATAAATCTTTAGTATCTTTGGGGTACATAAAAACACCACCTCGCATTAATATGCGATGCACGTCGGCGACCATGCTCGCAATCCAGCGCATATTAAAGTCTCGACCGCGAATATCTGTTTTCCCAGCCTTACATTCAGCTACGTAGCGATGAATAGGCGGCTCCCAGAAACGCTCGTTACTGGTATTGATTGCAAACTCGCTAGTCTCTTCTGGAATTTGAATATTGGCGTGCGTCAACACAAAATTTCCGACTTCACGATCTAGCGTAAATCCATGAGTACCTTTACCAACGGTAATCACCAGCATAGTTGATGGACCATAAATTGCATAACCTGCTGCCAATTGCTTTGTGCCTGGCTGAAGGTAATCAGCCATCTCGGGCTCTCTTCCCTTTGGTGCCTCAAGAATTGAAAAGATGGATCCCACTGATACATTCACATCAATATTGGATGAACCATCCAATGGATCGAAGACAGCTAAAAATGGACCGCGTTTTTCTGGATCGCTGACCGTAATTGGCTCATCATTCTCTTCGGATGCCAATCCAGCAATCAAACCTCCATATTGGAATGTATTAATAAAAGCCTGATCAGACAAAACGTCCAATTTTTTCTGGGTCTCACCTTGAATATTTTCAGTTTCCAGGCTGCCCAAAATATCAGCCAACCCACCTTTGGCCGTCATTGAGGAAATCGCTTTGACAGCTGCCGCGACGTCTACCAATAAAGCTGCTAAATCGCTTTTTCCTTCAGCCTGTAACTGTTGGATTAAGAATTTTGATAATGTAGTCCGGCCTAAATGCATGCCAATTCCCCTTGCAATAACGTGGTCATGAATTCAATGTAGTGATAGAAAACCATAAAATCCAATCACTAATATTTACTTATTCATCAGGTTTGGCTGATAATTGGCAAATGCGACCATACACCCTAAAACAAATCAATACATTCATTGAAGTTGCCAAGGAAAAGTCTATTTCCAAGGCGGCTGATAACCTTTATGTCACCCAGCCAGCTATTTCCATGCAAATTAAGCAGTTGGAAGATGTTTTTGGCCTCCCATTACTAGAGCCAGTAGGCAGAAATATTCAGCTAACCAGCGCTGGCAAGGCCTTTTTAGAGCAAGCCTTGACGGTTGCATCTGAACTAAAAGATCTGGAAGCACTCATGGCTGGGCATCGAAACCTAGGAGGTGGCGTCATTTACCTTGGAATTGTGAGCACTACAAAATACTTCGTACCCATGCTTTTGGTCGAATTTCGTAAACTTTTTCCAGGCATCGAAGTCATCTTGAAGATCGATAACCGGGAAAATATCCTCGGCATGCTGGCCAGAAATGAAGTGGACCTAGTCATTATGGGCAGAGTCCCCCAAGAAATGGATTGCGAGGCAGTTCCATTTGTAACCAATCCAATGGCCATCGTCTCCAGCCCTAGCCATCCTTTTTCACGGCGCAAGCAATTGGCGTTTAAAGATCTTGAGGGACAAGAGTTCGTGGTTAGAGAGCTAGGTTCAGGCACTCGCCAGGCCATGGAAAGACTGTTTCGGGAAAATCAGACTGAATTGACAATTGCCATGGAAATGCCCAGTAATGAAACTATTAAACAGGCAGTCATGGCAGGTATGGGGATGAGTTTTCTATCCCTGCGAACAGTAAGACATGAAATGAGCACTGGTCATATAGCCCTTTTAGATATCGTCGGTCTTCCTCATGTGGGTCATTGGTACATCACGCACAGGGTACAAAAAAAGCTTTCCCCTGCTGCCAAAGCTTTTAAAGAATTTGTTATTGAGCAAGGAGGTCCAAGAATTAATGTCTGGGCTTAATATAAGTTTTTTCTTATGCTTTATTAAAAATAAATGAATATTTCTTATATTATTTCCTTCGTATAGTTTGATCAAGGGGCTTACCTGCCCATATCAAACCAAATGAATGGAGATAAGAAATGGATCAATCGAATCGCTATGCTGACCTAAGCCTCA
Source organism: Polynucleobacter sp. AP-Jannik-300A-C4 (assembly GCF_018688335.1). Lineage (NCBI taxonomy): Bacteria > Pseudomonadati > Pseudomonadota > Betaproteobacteria > Burkholderiales > Burkholderiaceae > Polynucleobacter > Polynucleobacter sp. AP-Jannik-300A-C4. The sequence continues at coordinate 1,559,314 of NZ_CP061316.1, forward strand.
AAGAAGAGGACTTAATCAAAAACGGGAAGCATATCCTCGTTGCCTACAAAATGAAGCCGAAATCTGGCCATGGCTACCTAGAAGCTGCAGCGCACTTCGCGGCAGAATCCTCCACCGGAACCAACGTTGAAGTCAGCACAACTGACGACTTCACTAGAGGCGTAGATGCTTTGGTGTATCACATCGATGAAGCCACTGAAGATATGCGCATTGCATACCCAATTGATCTCTTCGATCGCAATATTACCGATGGCCGCATGATGCTAGTGTCATTTCTGACTCTAGCCATTGGTAACAACCAAGGCATGGGTGATATTGAGCACGCAAAGATCCATGACTTTTATGTACCTGAGCGCGTAATTCAATTATTTGACGGTCCCGCAAAAGATATCTCTGACTTATGGCGCATCTTAGGTCGACCAATTAAAGATGGCGGCTATATTGCCGGCACAATTATTAAACCTAAGCTTGGCTTGCGCCCCGAACCATTTGCTCAAGCTGCCTATCAATTTTGGCTTGGTGGCGATTTCATTAAGAATGATGAGCCACAAGGTAATCAAGTTTTCTGCCCTTTGAAAAAGGTAATGCCGCTAGTTGCAGATGCAATGAAGCGCGCTCAAGATGAGACTGGCGAAGCCAAATTATTTTCTGCAAACATCACCGCCGATGATCATTACGAAATGTGCGCTCGCGCAGATTACATTCTTGAGACTTTTGGGCCTGATGCCGATAAGGTTGCTTTCTTAGTAGATGGCTATGTTGGCGGTCCAGGCATGATTACTACAGCACGACGTCAATACCCAAACCAATATCTTCACTACCATCGTGCAGGTCACGGAGCCGTTACTTCGCCTTCTGCAAAAAGGGGTTATACCGCTTTTGTATTGGCGAAGATGTCACGCCTACAAGGTGCATCAGGTATCCACGTAGGTACGATGGGCTTTGGCAAGATGGAAGGTGAGAATGATGACAAGATCATTGCTTACATGATTGAACGTGATGAGGCTCAAGGGCCTGTTTATTTCCAAAAATGGTATGGCATGAAGCCGACCACCCCTATTATTTCTGGGGGCATGAATGCATTACGCCTCCCCGCTTTCTTCAAGAACTTAGGTCACGGTAACGTCATTAATACAGCCGGTGGTGGTGCTTATGGGCATATTGATTCGCCAGCTGCAGGCGCTATTTCATTGCGTCAATCTTACGAGTGCTGGAAGTCTGGCGCAGATCCGATTCAATTTGCAAAAGAGCATAAAGAGTTTGCAAGAGCTTTTGAATCATTCCCTGGTGATGCCGATAAGATTTATCCAGGATGGCGTGAGAAATTGAGTACACATAAGTAATCTGTTTTAATTAGTCCACGCTATCAGTTCTTTTCTATAACCAATCACAAAGCCTCCTTAGGCTTTGTGAACTAGAAAGATCACCATGTCAGAAGCGCAACAGTACCGCATCAAAACCCAGCCTTTTTACCAGCCTCAGGCAAATGAAATTGCGCTCTATGAGGCTGCATATCAGGCACGCTTACCTGTGATGTTGAAAGGTCCTACAGGTTGCGGCAAATCTCGATTTGTGGAATACATGGCTTGGAAATTGAATAAGCCATTAATCACTGTAGCCTGCAACGAGGATATGACGGCCTCTGATTTGCTAGGGCGCTATTTACTTGAATCCAATGGCACTCGCTGGCTTGATGGACCACTCACAAGTGCAGTCAGAATGGGTGCTATTTGCTATCTCGATGAGGTGGTTGAGGCTAGACAAGACACTACGGTTGTTATTCACCCCTTAACAGATCACCGTAGACAATTACCCCTTGATAAACGCGGGGAGTTAATCGAGGCGCACCCCGATTTTCAATTAGTGATTTCCTACAATCCGGGCTATCAAAGCTTAATGAAGGATCTAAAGCAATCTACCAAACAACGCTTTGTTGGCTTTAATTTTGATTACCCCGCGCAAGATGTGGAGGCAAATATCATCTCCTCCGAAACCGGCATCGATTTGGAAACCGCACAAAAACTTAGTCAAATTGCGTTGGTTGCTCGCAAATTGAAAGGTCATGGTTTAGATGAAGGGATTTCTACGCGGCTATTGGTCTACGCTGCTAGCCTCATTAAGTTGGGCATCAATCCTCGTGATGCCAGCCTCATGGCAATGGTACGTCCAGTCACGGACGATGAAGACATTAGCGCAACTCTAGAGCATGCCATTGATGCAATCTTTGCATAGTTAAATCATGGAAGCGCTTCCCTCAAATTCATCTCTTGAGTTGCATCAACTCAGGGTGAAATTGGACAGCCGCTTTCCACAAGTAGACGATGTCTTTGAGGAGTGTATTAAAGAAGCTAAAGCAGTACTAAGCCCCTTGGGAATAGAGCAGTATATTGAGCAAGCCCGTTTTCTTGGCAAGATGGGTAGAGGCGTTGAGCCGATGATAATTTTCTTACAAGAGTGGCCTCAAACAGCGAATATCCTAGGCGAAAAGTCTCTTGAGTGCATCAAAGAAACTATCCACGCAATTTGGAAGTCTCCAAATGGCAGTGCAATTACGGCATTTTTAGAGTCTTTACCTGCAATATCGAGGCGACTACCTTCAGAAGATCTTCTAAAGGAATATCTTGCAGTAACGGTTGATCTTATGAACCGCACCAGCACATCGATACATGGGATACATAAAACCTATGCAAGCCCCAGCTTGGTAGACTTTATTCAACACTCACCTCAGTTGTTAGGTGTGATGAGTATTTCTGGAATAAAAAAATGGGTTGATTATGGTGTCCGTAACTACCACCACCATCCAGAAAACCAAAGAGCATTTTTTCAACTCAAATCTTCTGATAGCAAGGCAGTGATGCAGCGTGAGCGAAGCGGAACCTTGCTTGTTGATAACACCCGCAAACTTGATCTCTATCTATTGGGCCTTTGGAATGAAACAGAATTGTTGGTGCCCTACCCAACGGGGATAAACGAATCCCTAATACATGCGCCCTATTATGACCATGCAGGAATTCGACTACCTGATGTATACGAAGATTTAAACGAAATCCCAGGAATTGATCGCTATCGGGCAACGCTGGCACATATGGCAGGGCATCGCACCTGGAGCATCCCCATTTTTGCGGATAACTTTAGCCCTCTTCAAAGACTAGCAGTTGAGTTTATTGAGGACGCACGAATTGATTTTCTGATCATTAAGCAATATCCAGGATTAGAAAAATTATTACTATCCCTACACCCCAAACCAATTGAAGGTGAATGCGACCCACAATCGCACTCCTGCATTCGTCATCGCTTAGCAATGCTTTCGCGAGCAATTATTGATATAAACCATGGCTACCAAGATGCTGAGATACGGCACTATTCAGAAAAAATTCGAAAGTTATTGGCAAAAGAGGATTTGAGCACTCAAGAAGTTCTTAATATCGCCCTTTCTTATGTAGCAAAAACCAGATTGCAAAGTGATCAGCTGCCTCAGACTTACTTTAAAGATACTGAAATTAGCTATCGAGACGATAACCGACATCTGTGGAAATTTTATGAACTCAGTGACGACGAGGAACAATTTGACTTAAAGACTACTGCGGACTCGGCAGAAGAAATTCAAGCACTACCGCCACGACACTACTCTGAATGGGATTACACCAGTCAAACCTACAGGCCTGATTGGGTCAGTCTATATGAGGGATTGCATCCTGCAGGTGATCCACGTGAGATTGACCAAATTCTGGAGAAACATTCAGCCTTAGCGAAACGACTTAAGCGTCTTTTTGATTTATTGAAACCACAGAATCAAGTTCGCATTCGTTATCAAGAAGAAGGTGATGAATTGGATTTAGATGTTGCTCTACGATCATTAATTGATCTAAAGAGCGGCAATCAACCTGACTTACGCATCAATATGAGCCATAAGACAAATGGACGAAGTATTGCCGTTATGCTCTTGCTGGACTTATCAGAATCTTTGAATGCGAAAATTGAGTCCTCCAATCAATCCATATTAGAGCTGAGTCAGGAAGCAGTCGCCCTCTTTGCTAGCTCCATCGATACATTGGGCGATCCATTTGCTATCGCTGGATTTCACTCTAACTCACGACATGATGTCAACTACCTCCACATCAAAGGCTATAGTGAATCCTGGAATGACGATGTAAAAGGAAGGCTTGCTAACTTAAACGCCAAGCACTCCACTCGCATGGGTGCGGCTATGAGACATGCGGCGCACTATCTCAATGGTCAATCCGCAGATAAAAAATTGATGATTGTTCTAACTGATGGAGAGCCTTCAGATATAGATGTAATTGATGAGAATGTACTAATTCAAGATGCACGGCAAGCCGTAATTGAGCTAGATCACATGGGTATATTCACTTACTGCATAAACTTAGACCAAAATGCCGATCAATATGTAGGAAATATTTTCGGCAAGCAATTTACAGTGATTGATCATATTGAAAAACTACCTGAGCAGCTGCCACGATTGTTTATGGCGCTTACTCGTTAAATAATGCGGAGAATGTATTTATGGCGCATATAGCGATTATTGGAGCTGGCGTGGGCGGCATGCCTGCAGCATATGAACTAAGGGCACTTCTTTCCAAAGAACATCGCATCACAGTAGTCAGTGCTGTTGATTATTTTCAATTCACCCCCTCTAATCCTTGGGTTGCCGTAGGATGGCGAGATCGAAACAGTATTACGTTAAAAATTAAACCTCTCCTTGAATGCAAAGGTATTGAATTTATTTCTAAGCCCGTCTCAAAAATTGAAGCTGAGAACAATATCCTGATATTGTCTGACGGAACGCCAGAGGAGCAAGCCCTACCCTATGACTATCTCATCATCACAACAGGTCCCAAACTGAGCTTTGATGAAGTTCCGGGAGCTGGGCCACATGGTGGCCATACCCACTCGATTTGCACGGTTGATCATGCCGAGAGTTTTTGGAAAGACTACCAAGAGTTTCTCAAAAATCCAGGGCCGATAGTAATTGGTGCCATGCCAGGAGCCAGCTGCTTTGGGCCTGCTTATGAATTTGCATTTATTGTTGATGCAGATTTACGTAAGCGTAAGTTACGTCATAAGGTACCTATGACCTATGTCACTAGCGAGCCCTATATTGGCCACCTCGGTCTTGGCGGTGTTGGTGATAGCAAGTCTATGCTCGAATCCGAAATGCGCAATCATGACATCAAGTGGATCACCAATGCTAAAACGCATAAGATTGAAGAAGGCAAGCTGTTTACAACGCAATTAGATGATTTGGGCACCCCTTATAAAGAGCATGAGGTTCCATTCAAATTATCAATGATGCTGCCAGCATTTAAAGGGATAGATGCGGTGGCTGCAGTACCCAATTTATGTAACCCTCGCGGGTTTGTTTTTATTGACGATCATCAAAGAAGTAAGGCCTATCAAAATATCTATGCAGCTGGAGTATGCGTTGCCATTCCGCCTGTGGAGGTGACGCCAGTAGCTACAGGCGCCCCAAAAACTGGCTACATGATTGAAACAATGGTTACTGCTATTACCCATAATATTGCCTCCGATCTCGCTGGAGAACCAGCAACTGCAAAAGGCACTTGGCATGCAATTTGTTTAGCGGACATGGGTGATACAGGCGCAGCATTTGTAGCATTACCTCAAATTCCACCGCGTAATGTGAACTGGTTCAAAAAGGGGAAATGGGTTCATTTAGCCAAGATTGCCTTTGAGAAATACTTTATTCGGAAAATGAAAACTGGTAACTCAGAGCCCATTTATGAGAAGTATGTATTGAAATTATTGGGCATTGAGCGCCTAAGCAAATAATGGTGATGCCATGCTAGCAACAGAAACATTGAAAAATAAATCGGTCGTTTATGTAATCGATAATGATCAGACTATTCGCGAATCATTCTCCCTTTTATTGGGTGAAAATGGTTATGCTGTAAGTTGCCATGAAAATGCAGAATCTTTCTTAAGTTCTCTAGATGCAACCAAGCAACTCTCTATCAGCTGCGCCCTTTTAGATGTCAATCTAAGCAATTTATCGGGTATTGATTTGCAAAGGACGCTAATTAATAAAGGCATCAATCTTCCGCTTGCCTTTGTTACAGGCAGCAGTGAAGTTGCAACAGCAGTAGCAGCCCTAAAACAAGGTGCATTTGACTATATTCAAAAGCCTATTCAAAAAGATGTCTTATGCAACCTGGTTGCTGAGATGCTTTTCAAAGCCCATTTGGATAGGCAGAAATTCGCAGAGGCCAATGCCATAAAGGCATTATTTAAAACTCTCACATCACGAGAAATACAAATTTTAGAGCTTGTTGTTGCGGGAAGAAGCAATAAACAAATTGGCCTAGAACTAAATATATCAATTAAAACAGTTGAGCAGCATAGGTCTAATATTATGGAAAAGTTGCAAGTAAAAAGACCTTCCGGACTATTGCATTTAGTATTTAAATACCAAAAATCACTACCCCACAACCAAACTAATTACACCCCCTAAAATTCACATTAATAAAAGGGCAAGTCAGTAAATACTGATGGCAAATCACCACAATCGATGAAGCAAAATAAACCCGCTGAAAAACTTAGTCCCGAAGCTCTAGCTGAATGTCTTAAGCAATGACCGCATGATTCCATTGAAGGTGTGGCCGCTCATAGCAAGAGACAGCTAGATCAATGGGGATCAAACAATCTGAATCAAAGAAAGTAGTTCACATACATACGTATATACGCATATATGTGTAATGTCGTTTTAAACGACATTCCTATACTGAAGTAGGCCCACAGAATAAAGGCTTCCATGGCTTGGATCATCACCAAATATCTCCTAACTGCAGGAATGGTTGTATTCATTTCTGAAGTTGCCAAGAGAAGCGATAGGCTGGGCGGCTTTATTGCGGCATTGCCACTAATGGCCGTTTTAACTTTGGTATGGCTGTACGTAGAAAACCAGCCTGAGGAAAAGATAGCCAATCATGCCTATTACACATTTTGGTATGTGCTTCCAACCTGCCTATGTTTCTATTGTTTCCATACCTACTTCCAAGGCTGGGGTTTTGGATGACTATGGGAGCTTGCGTAGTGGCAACTTTTATCTGCTTTAGCTTATTTGCTTTACTGATGAAAGGTTTTGGAATTAATCTGCTTTAGGCAATGACAGTTATTGGCCGATAGCAGACCCACAACCGTTACTTAAAGTAACACTCAAATGACAAAACCCCCACCATTGCTGATGAGGGTTTTTTCTGGTGGGCCCACCAGGACTTGAACCTGGGACCAAAGGATTCCGGTTTGTGTAGCTTTCACTACTCCCTGGACTATGCCTTCATCATATCGATTGCTCGACTTAGATGGGTGCCGTCTAGTCTCTACACCTTCAACAGCACTTTCACGCTGAAGCTTGGCTCGGCGTTAGCTTGTGCAGCTTTTGGCTACATTTAGCTTTCTCCGAATTTGACACCATCCCTTATGCAGTTTCCACGCATAAGGCACAACTTTCGCTATGAGTCCTCTGCTCTAACCAACTGAGCTATGGGCCCTAAAACTGTTTTTACTACACACCTTGCTGCTGGTGTTTACCGCTTCAAAACCACACTAAAACCGCATTTACTACACACCATGAAAAAAGCTCTGGTGTGTAAGCGGTGTGTAGTGAATTTATACCGCCTAATTCACCACTAACCTCTTGAATCTATTGAGGTCTTTGTTACAAGACCCCTTGGGCTTCTTTCTTATGAGAGCAGACATCCAAAGAAAACCACTAGGATTTCAAGAGCTTACGTCTCCTGTTTATCGGTGTGTGAGTATTTGTGTGACTAGATTAAAAAGATCACAAGAAATATTAATTCAGTCATTGGCATTCAAAACCAAAGGATTTTTGGAGCAACCATCTAACACCTCGTTTCTCTAAAGTTCTTTTTTTGAAGATTGATAAGCGTTTCTTTAAGCAACACTTAAGAGGCATGACTCTTGGAGAGAAATCAAAATCCGTTAGCCAATTTCTAAAAAAATTACTGTCACATTGTGTTGAAGAGGTAGCCATGATGACTCTTCGAATTATTCACCCTAACAACTTCGGCACATCGCATGTTTATTAACTAGGCTTTGAAAGTCGATTCAGAAAAATGAGTCCCAACACAGGACCTGGCAGCAATAGCCAGGTGATGTATTGATTCATAAATGGCAAGACTACGGTACTGATTTGAATTGAGATCATCGTTATCGTAAAGCCAACTGCATTTTGAATAGTAAGTGCAGTACCGACAATCTCGGGCGGGCATGCTTGTGCTGATAGCGCTGAAAATTGTGGCGAATCAGCGACGACACTCATTCCCCAAATAGCCCAAAAGAGAATTTGTGCCCATAACGGTAATCCAGAAATCCACGGATACAGTAGACAACAAATGCCCGATAGCGCCAAAGCTGTTGAGGCAACTTTCACCCCCCCAATAGATTTGCTAAGTTGCCCTCCAAGAAAGCAGCCAATTGCACCAATCCCGATTATAGAGAATGCTAGCCCCGATAAATGAATGGGATTTTGAATTGAATAGGTGCTAGCAATCAGAAATGGCACAAGTGCCCAGAATGCATAGAGCTCCCACATGTGACCGAAATATCCCAAAGCAGATCGACGATATTCTGAAATTGCAAAGAGTTCACGAAAGCCGCTTAGCTTGACTCGTGAAGCACCACCTAATTTAAGGTGGGGGCCATCTCCGAGCCAGAAAATCATCACCATTGCAACCAGAGCAAAGAAGGAAGATAAAAGAATAACCTCTTGCCAAGGCCAATCGACACCGAAGTAACGGGTAGCATGCGGAATTGCTGTTCCCAGCGTTAGCATTCCGACCAATTGGGCAATGCGCGAGCTCGCTTTTTGGGGGTCCCAAGTCATGATGAGCTTCATACCAATTGGATAGATTCCGGCCAAACAAATTCCAACTAAAAAGCGTAAGCAAGAACCTACCAAAATACCGTCAGCCCAGACAGCAAATGCAGCGTTAAACAATGCCCCAAGTAGAGCACATGCAGCAAAAAGATGGCTGGGCTTGTACCGATCTGCTATCCCACTTAAGGCAAAGACCAAAGTACCTGACACAAAACCGAGTTGCACAGCATTGGTAAGGATGCCTATGCCTGCAAGATTGGTGTTCCACGAATCTATTAAATTGTCAGCCACTCCATTGATGGAAAACCACAAAGAGGTACCCATCAACTCCGCAATCACTATCAATAGTGAGGCTAAATTAGGACTTATGGGTCGAGAAGTTGTCGTATTAGTCAAATGAGGATAAAAAAATTAGGGGTAGTCGAAGCACCTTCATTATGTTACGACCTAATTCCCAATACTAAAAATCATTTGAGGCCTAAATACTCTCCTCGACCCGACGAATATTGAGAACATGAGCATCAAGCATCGCTTGTAGCTGTGAGCGAATATGCAGCTCTTGAATTCTTGGAATTAATTTTTCTAGACGTCGTGCTACCCATCCCTGCCCTCGATTCAAAAAAAGCAAGCGTTCCTTGAGATCTTCAATGGAGATCGCTTTTTCATAAAATTCACCCGTGGCAGTTGATGGCGAAAAACCGAGTGATCCAATAATTCCGAGCAACATCTTGCACCAGCGCACTTCATCGTGTTGAATATCGGTGACTAACGGAGCTAATTCGTGACTCTTTATTTGATTGGCTGTTTCCAAGGTTACTCGAGCGCCAGCCCTTTCCGCCTCAAGCAATTCATTTAGGGCAGCAATCAGTTCATCGCCGCTAATTGGATTTAATGCTGATAAATCATGCATATGTTGACCTCTTGTGAATGGGGTGCTTATTTCCTGGCGATATCTCATGTATATGTGACCATTCTAGGGCGATTTGCTCATACTGCATATGAAAATAGCCAAACTTACCAAAATTGGGAGAGTGTCATTGCCCGGGGCGGAATCGAACCAGGGCCAAGGATTCTTGACTCTAGCTCTGGACTGTCGTTTAAAACGACACGAATTGATAATGATTTAATTCTCTTTTCTATCTGATTGCTTTTTCAATTAATCGATTAAGGCGAATTAATTGCTTAAAGTCCTCAACCACCGATGGCACCAAGTTTGAAGATGTGAATTTTGTGTCACTGAGTGTCTTTACAACTAAGAAGTTTTTGAGCATAAGCCAATCCATATCCGGATGGTTTGGATCAAAACCGCGTGGAGGGCGAGAGGCTACGTTCTCACGAGAAAAATTTGTATTAAAGCGTGACTTGAAAGCTGGATCGGCAAATAAGGCATGGAAAGGCCGAGCGTCTTTTGCTATCGCCTCCCTCATCTTTTTTAATTGCGGTCCAGATGGCATGAAGAGCCCACCGGCGACAACTACCCCCATGTATGGCGGGATATTGTGAAGAATGCCAAAGAATAAGTGTGGGTTTCTTTCAAAGCGAGACTCAGAAGGTTTCGCAATCGAAATAGATAACCAGCTTTTATAGCAGGTACTGCCACGCACAATCTTATTGGCATTCTTTTTAATCCTACCAATTCCTTTTGTAGGAAAGTGATAGTCTGGCACGCTACTTTGCAGCGCAGTCTTAAGTCGCTCGGCTAAATCAATAAAAGGCTGCCTTACGAGTGTTTCGTAGCTTTCTTGATTTTTATCGAGCCAAGTTGGATCTGTTTGTTTACCAGCCTCAGTCATGAAAGGAAGAGTCTGCTTTGAAAATTTAATGCTCATAGCTTTTCCAATCTTGTATTGAATTAATCCATATAAAACATGTTCCTCTAATTAGCTTCATTCATCTTAAAGGGGGCAGGTAATACGTGGAAGACACTAAGCAAACCCAGATGAAAATACCCCGCATGGGCAGGGCATTATTTGAATCTTGGTGGCCCGGGACTGAATCGAACCACCGACACAAGGATTTTTAATCCCCCACTCTAACGGCAGCTATTAGCCGATAGCAGCCCCTAAGAGCACAATCATTCAATATCACCATTAAAAATGTGCAGTAATCTCTTGCACACTTTCGAGCATGCCCAGCGTTACTTAAAGTAACGCTCAAATGACCAAACCAGACCTTTAGTCTCTAAAGCTGGCTTTTTGTAACTTTTAGGCCCTGTTTAGGTTCTCTGGTTATGAGAGCAGACACTCAAAGAAAACCATTAGGATTTCAAGAGGTTATAGCGTCTCATTATCGGTGTGCGAGTATTTGTGTGACTAGATTAACAAGATCACAACAAGTAATACCTCGTTCATTGGTTTTCAAAACCAAAGGTTTTTGGAGCAACCGTTTAGCACTTCGTTGCTCCAAAGTAATTTTTTAGAGGAGCAAGCGTTACTTAAAGTAACGCTTATATAGCGAGGGGCAGCTATCGACCCAAAGCAGACCTTGGCGGAGCTAGCTCATATGTGCACAGCAAATATCGAGCCAGCCATTTAATCTAGCTTTTTCATAAGGGTAATGAAATCTTTCTTTAAACTCGGAGCGCTTCTGGCATTGCTTGGCAATTTCTGCGCACCGCTCCAGCGTCCAAGTTACCGGCACAGTGGGCTTTCGTTTAAACCCGACAATGTGAGTGGTACATTTAGTTAACCAGCCCCTATTAATTGCTTTTTGATAGCTAACTGGGCTCCCCCTCTCCCACTCATCTCTTGTCTGGTATTTCTCTGCTTCTTCTTTACATAGGGCTAGAGTCTAATAACTATCATCAGATAACATTTGGTTGGCACACCAGGTTCTGACTGGGAAATTACTTCTAAGGGACTTAATAAAACTGCTTTGGATATTTTCAGAACGCATGAATTTTTCCTAACAATCAAACCTTTTTAAGTAATGACGTGGACCACAAAGTAAGCTCACGTCATTTCATTAAAAGCTATTACTTAATAAAACGAATTTTCTCGTTAATCTTGCTCAGAATTGGGCCTTTCTTGGCATTGAAAACTTTCTTATTTTCTTCAATCAAGTTTTTACCCTTAGTATCAATTGAGATAATTAGTGGACCAAATTCTTTGACCCGGTTAACCCACAGTGTTTCTGGCATACCCAAGTCTTTCCATTGAGCATCTTCAATTTTCTCAACCTTAGTTGCCGCTAATACAGCACAGCCGCCTGGGAAAATAGCATGAACCGCCTTGTTCTCCACGCAACCTTCTTGCGTTTCAATACCCATGCCACCCTTACCAACAATTAGCTTAACGCCTGTTTGTTTAATAAATTCTTTTTCAAACTTTTCCATACGCATGGATGTTGTTGGTCCAATAGAAACCATTTCGTATTCACCATCTTCTTTTTGGCGAACAATCGGTCCCGCATGAAAAATTGCTCCTCCCTTAAGGTCAACTGGCAACTCACGTCCCAACTCGATTAAGCGGCGGTGGGCAACGTCACGACAGGTCACTAAAGTTCCAGTGAGATAAACCACATCACCGATGTTTAATGCTTCTAAATCTTCGTTTTTTATTGGTGTTTGTAGAATTTTCTTCACAGCTTGAATCCTTCGTGGGAAATAACTTCGTAAGACATATCGGCATTGATCTTGATCTTGCCGCGGCGATGCGCCCAGCATCCAGTTGATACAGCCACACCGATTGTGGAAGGGTGACGTGCGGATGACTCAATGTTTACACCCATCACGCTATTTGCTCCTGTCAAACCCTGAGGACCCAATCCCAATTCATTTAGGCCCTCAGTAAGCAGCTCTTCCATCATCGCCGCATTTTCATTTGGATGACTTGAAGTCACTGGGCGCAAGATTGCCTTCTTAGATAAGCGGGCGGCTGTCTCTGCTGAAGTAGATACACCAACACCAACCAATAACGGTGGGCAGGCATTTACACCGCGTGATGTGATGACATCAAATACAAACTCAGCAACACCTTCATAGCCTTGTCCTGGCATTAGCACCTTTGCGGCACCAGGCAATGTACAGCCACCACCAGCCATATAAACGTCAACGATACAGTGATCCGCACCAGGAATAATCTCCCAATCAAGCCATGGAATCTTTGAACCAGTATTGGTGCCAGTATTTTTTTCTTCAAAGGTTTCAACAGCGTTATGACGCAATGGGCCTTCTTTAGTTGCGCCTTTAGTAGCATTAAGCAAAATATCTTCCAGCTCACCCAATAAAGGAAAGTTTGAACCCGCTGATAAGAAGTACTGAATGACTCCGGTATCTTGGCAACTTGGACGATCTAACTTATCTGCCAACTCTTGATTCTCGCGCATGGATTCAAAAACTTCTTTTGCCAAAAAGTTCACTTCCTTGCTTCGTAACTCACCTAATTTGGTAGTTACATCTGTTGGCAAACGCTTACCGATATATGAAGTAAATTTAGAAAGGACATTAGTTAAGTCCGCTACCGCTACTTCTTTATCCACTACGGATGATTGCTTATCCACGAGTAATTTCCTTTTTAAGTCGTCGGGTGATTACTGAATTGAAATGTTTGCTGCCTTAGCAACCTCAGAGAACTTGGCAGTCTCATCTGCGATTTGCTTTGCCATTTGCGCCTGAGTATTACCAACAGGCTCAGCACCAATATCAAACATTTGCTTTTGAAACTCTGCTGACTTAATAATCTTTACAACCTCAGCATTTAACTTGGCTGTAACGTCTTTTGGTGTTGCTGCGGGAGCCAACAATCCAAACCAAGTGCCTATGTTTATTCCCGGCACACCAGCCTCAGCTAACGTTGGTACGCCTGGCAAAGTTGATGATCGCTTGGCCGTTGTTACTGCTAAAGGGCGAAGCTTGTTTTCGCGGATGAATGGGAGAACTGGTGTGATCGTGTCAAATGACATGGTCACTTGACCACCCAACAAGTCAGTCGTCAGAGGGGCACTACCCTTGTAGGGAACATGCAATAGCTTTGTACCGGTGATCATTTGAAACTGGGTGCCAATCATGTGTTGTGCTGTGCCGTTACCGTTTGAGCCATAAGAGAGATCATCTGGCTTGGCTTTTGCCGCAGCGATAACGTCTTTCACAGTCTTATAAGGTGAATTGGCGCTAACCACCATGATGTTTGGGACCAATGCTACCGTTGTAATTGGTGAGAAATCTTTTTCAAAACTATATGGCAATGTTTTATATACGCTAGGAGCTATCGTGTGGTGAACAGCGCCCATAAACAGGGTATAGCCATCAGGATTTGCCTTAGCAACGGCGTTCGCACCCAATGTTGCCCCAGCTCCTGGCTTGTTTTCAACAATGACCGACTGACCGAGAACTGGCCCTAACTTCTGCGCAACTGTTCTCGCCAACACATCTGTGGTTCCACCTGGCGGAAATGGCACAACAATGGTGATTGTTTTAGTTGGGTAACTTTGCGCGAATGCCGCTCCAACCAACCCACACAACAGGATGCTAGCTAGACTATTTTTTGTTACGTTCTTTAACATTTTGTCCCCTCCAATAATTGACTCCATCAGCCCATTAGAGGCTTGGAATATTGGCACTATAAATTTGAAGGGTATTAAAAAATCATGTATAAAGTTAAACTATAGTTAACTTTTAATTAACAATCAAAAATGGCTAAAAGTATTAATCCGGCTGATTTAGGATTCTTTTCAACGCTTATCAGCTCTGGGAGTCTTGGGGCCGCCGCCCGTGAGCTTGGGGTGACAACTGCCGCAGTAAGTAAACATTTAGCGCAAATGGAATCTCGCTTGGGATTGGTACTCGTAAATAGAACCACGCGAAGAATGAGCCTTACCCATGAGGGCGAAATCTATCTAGACCATGCCAGAAGAATTTTGGGTGAAATTGATGATCTTGAGCATATGCTGTGGGGCTCAACAAAAGCTCCACAAGGCTTACTTAGAGTCAATGCGACACTCGGATTTGGACGCAGTCATATCGCGCCTTTAATAGCTGAATATGTAAAACAATTTCCACAAGTAGATATTCAATTACAGCTATCCGTAAACCCTCCCCCGATTACCGATGATGCCTATGATGTTTGCTTTAGGTTTGGCCACCCACCAGACTCTAGATCAATTGCTAGGCTGATAGCCCCCAACAAAAGAATACTTGTAGCATCTCCCTCCTACATTAAGGAGTTCGGCGAACCAAAGTCACCCAGTGAACTAATTAAACACAACTGTATTGGCATACGCCAAGGTGATGAGGGTTATGGGCTGTGGCGCTTCTCCAGCGGTAAAGGTAAGTCAAAAAATGAATTTACCGATAGCGCAAAAGTTCGCGGTAACTTAACAACAAATGACGGTGGTATTGCTGTGAACTGGGCATTAGATAGCCGAGGCATTGTTTTGAGGGCTGAATGGGACGTCACGCAACACCTTAAGTCTGGCAGATTAATACAGGTAATGAAAAACTTTGAAACACCAGATGCTGATATCTATGCTGTCTATGCTGAACGCCATAAAACATCTGTGAGAGTGAAAACATTAATTGACTTCGCTATTGCGTCATTTGAAGCCAGGTAGCTTTTATTGATAGTCCATTATTGGCCGTTCTCTGCCACCCAATCACCCCCAATTTCCAAGTTTTGATTGTCTGCAAGTAACCCGATAAGATCCACCTGACCGTCACGTAACCGGACACCTCCGAGTCGGGTCAAACCGAAGCCAAGCCAAATTTATTTGTTTGGGCTCGATTCCAATACAACCCATACTCTTGTGGGAGGTCGCTCTGCATTAAGGCACCAACCCCTTGCAATAAAGCGCCAAGCCTTACAGTTGGTAACTGAGTGGATAAAGTCATAGCCTTACCTGAGCCATCTCTGCACATCAGGTAATCCGCGGTAACTTCTTTAGGGTGCATCATTCCTGCAGAGCCGATCAAATGCGCTAAAGATTCAATGGTGTTTTTATGAAAAGCATGTACACGCTCCGCCTTATCAGGGACAACCAATGCTCTCTGGCGAATCAAGTCCTGAGTTGCAACACCTGTAGGACATTTATCCGTATGACATGTTCGTGACTGAATACAGCCTAAGGCAAACATAAACCCTCTTGCAGAATTACACCAATCAGCCCCTAATGCAATGGCACGAATAATGTCATAGCCAGAAATAATTTTTCCAGACGCTCCAATTGAAATCTCACTGCGCTTATTGATTCCAACTAAAGTATTGTGAACTAGCCTTAGGCCATCACGAAGTGGCATCCCCACATGATCTGTAAATTCAACAGGGGCGGCACCAGTACCACCCTCACTTCCGTCAACCACAATAAAGTCAGGACAAATACCAGTCTCTAGCATTGCCTTGGCAATCCCAAAAAACTCCCAGGGCTGACCGACGCATAACTTAAAGCCAATTGGTTTGCCGCCACTCAGCTTACGCAAACGCGCAATAAATTGCATCAACTCCACAGGAGAGGAAAATTCAGCATGATGGGCTGGAGAGACACAGTCCTCACCAATCGGCACGCCTCTAGTGGCAGCAATTTCAGCAGTAACTTTAGCGCCGGGTAAGACCCCTCCATGACCTGGCTTAGCACCCTGCGAAAGCTTAATTTCCACCATCTTGATTTGTGGATCGACTGCCTGGGCAGAAAACTTTTCTTCCGAAAATCTCCCTTGATCATTTCGGCAACCAAAATAACCAGATCCTATTTCCCAAATAATATCGCCACCAAACTCGCGATGGTATGAAGAAATTGAACCTTCGCCGGTGTCGTGAGCAAAACCACCGAGCTTTGCTCCCCTATTAAGAGCCCTAATGGCATTTGGTGAAAGCGAACCAAAGCTCATCGCAGAAATATTAAATACAGATAAAGAATAAGGCTGAAGGCAGCTTGGGCCACCCACCTTAATACGAAATGTATTTGCATCAGGATGGCATGGTGAATTTGAGTGCCCTAACCACTCACCCTCAGGACCATACATTGACTTAATTGAACCAAATCCCCGCTTATCGTTGTCCTTTTTAGAGCGGCTATAAACCATCGCTCGCTGATTTCTTGAAAAAGGAATCTTCTCCTCATCATCCTCTAAGAAATATTGACGTATCTCAGGGCGGATATATTCAAGCAAAAACCGAAAATGTCCTATCAAAGGGTAATTGCGCAATATTGAATGTCGCTTCTGAATTGAATCTATTAGACCAATCAAAAACAATACTGCAAAAAATAGGGCTAGATATAGACTGTAAGAAAAAGATAGGGGGGCAAGTATGCCAGTTGAGAGCCAAAAAAAGTATCTGGAATAGTGCATTTGAAGCCTTATATTTAAACTCACAATGAATCCAAACAAAACAACAAAAAAACTGATACTAAATTTTTAGACTCTGATTGATTAGAAAAAACAATAATTCAAACTATTACCACTCAGGTTTATATACATTTGTACAGTCGCCGCATATTCTCAATCTTCCAATGTTGACGCTCTGCTTCTGCAAACTCTTCTGAATAGTTATCTCGGTAAGCATGCTCGAATATCAGTAAGGCACGCTTAGCTTGATCATGCTTAGCAAATGCAGCAAGTGTCAGATAATAGTAGCCTTGTTTTACATTTCTCTCAACCAATTCACCATTAGTGTAGATCGACCCTAGAGTAAATGCTGCTTGCCTACTACCCTCTTCTGCACCTTTAATTAACAAATCCATTCCCTTGTCAACATTCCTGGCAATACCATGATCAGCGCCTAATCCAGAGACATACAGATTGCCAAGATTACAGTAGGCGTCAATCACTTCTTCTTTAATAGCTTTTTCGTAATACTCCACAGCAGTTTTATAGTCTTGCTGTATCTCACCAATACCGCGCTCATACATCAACCCCACATTAAAGTGAGCATAGCCATTACCTAAGCTGCTATTCGAGTTTTGTAGTATGAATAGCGTATTTGCTTGCTCAGGATTAAGTACGCCATCAAAACACATCTTGGTTAGTGCGTAATTGGCTTCCTCGTTGCCTTGATCTTTGGCCAGTCCATAAAAAATATTGAAAGCCGCATCAAAGCGCCCCCTTTGCAGGTTAAGTTGACCTAATTCCAGTTGAGAGAACTCATCACTCATGCATTAACCTTTTAAAGTTGGATAGTTTTTATTCTTGCTCGGTAGACAGTTGATTAGATTGTGGAGTTAAGTAGTCACCTGCTAAGGCACCAGAAGGCGACTGAGCCACATACAAAGTGCCTGATAATTTTCCGCCCTTCTCCATGGTTAATTCACCGTAGGTAATATTGCCACTAACAATACCTGTAGAGCGGATGGTAAGTTCTTGTATGGCATGAATATTTTGATTGGCTTTTCCAGCAATATCTATTTGCTCTCCTTCTACTACCCCGCCAATACTGCCATCCTGAGCAACATAAATATTTTTAGATTGAATGACACCTTCTAATTGTCCTGAAGTAAAAATAAGTTCAGGGGCATACATATCACCCTTCATCACCACGCCAGTGCCAACTACCAAAACACCAGGTGCATTTTCATTAAACATGACTATAAAACCCTGTACATTGTTCGCAAGTTTTCAATCTTGCGCCACTGCTGCTCAGCAGCATCAAATTCTTTGGTAAAGTCCTTTTTGATTGCATGCTGCATGATAATTAAGCAGCGATGGGCATGCTGATGCCTAAGTAACGTTGCGAGCGTTAGAAAATAAAATGCTTTGTGATGATCTTGCTGAACATGCTCACCTTTTTCGTATAAGACTCCGAGGTTGTAGGCCGATTGGCGACTGCCTTCATTGGCCCCCACAGTCAAAAGCTCTACCCCTCTTCGGATATTTTTCTTGATCCCTTGATCTTCACCGGTACCTACAACGTAAATATTGCCAAGGTTGCAATAGGCATCTAGGATTTCTTCTCTGATTGCCTTTTCGTAGTATTCAACAGCAACCTTCATATCGCGCTTAATACTCCCCATGCCACGCTCATGCATGAGGGCTACATTAAAGAGTGCATAACCATTACCAAGACTGCTATTGGAATTGACCCAGTCAAAGAGTTTTTCTATTTGCTGAGCATCCAAATGCCCATCAAAACACATCTTGGTAAGCGCAAACTGGGCTTCAGCATCTAATTCGTTATAGGCTAAGTCCCAAAAGATATCGAACGCCGCTTCGTAGCGACCACGATTAAGGTTGGATACAGCAATCTCCAGCATCGGATGCGTAAAGTTGTTATACGAGTCACTACTGGAGGTGGTTTCTAAATTCATTCGCTATTTGAGTTAGTTTTTTGGTGGAGAGTTTTTAGCACCAAGATTGGGCATAATTTTACCCCCCCCCCCGAGCCAGTTGAGCTCAACGGCACTAAGGGATAACGCTTATGCAGACCTTTATCACTTTGGATGCACGCTTGAAGATTAAATTACTTAGGCAATGAATTAATTTTCAGAATAGTTAGATAAACTTTATCCCCATGAAACATTACGAAATTATTTCCATTGAAAATGCTGGTGGAAAATACTGGGCAGTAAGCTACAAACTGTCGGATGGTCATACAGATGTGGAGACTATTGTCGCCCTTGATCACCAAGAGGCGTTTGTGAAATTTCGCAATTGGATGATTGAGCAACTTAAGAGTAAACAACTATAGAGCATTGCCTTGTCGTTTGAAACGGCAAAAGATTGCACTAGCTCAATACCCGATCCCTCGAAATACCTAGCTTTTTGCGGCGGTGCACTATGAAAAAATACAGTTAGTTCACTTACCTAGGGGTATAGTTATTTTTCATAGGGGGATCGATGAAGCGAATCGTGGATATCTATCGAAAAAATCAAAGAGATCAGGTCCTGTGGACTTATGTCATCTCATTGGGCGAAGATGGCTCCCACCCTAGTATTCAAGACTTTAAAAATAAAGCTCTAGCCCTAGCAGTTATCGAGGGGCGAGGCAGTCTAAATAAGTTAGAAGCTTTCGTTCATCTAGAACCACTAAATTAGCGATCATGGTGACTAGCGCGCTTCATGCCAGAATCATTGAGGAGTTGCGACACTCTAACCCGCTTTTTTATCAAGAATATTGCAAGCTGGTTGAAGGTATTAGTAATCAAATTCGCCAAACTACCAAAGAGTATCCTGATAATTTTGATTACACCAGTTTTACCGAAAGCTATAACAGAGCTACTCATGAGCCCGTACTCCACATTGTGATTGGTACCCACAAGAGCGATCTTTATATTGACATCTATATTCATAAAGATAACTACTTTGTTATAGGCGAATGCAGCGGTGGCACGATAGCCAGAAATTCTCAAGAAACCCTTGAAATAGTTGCTCAAAAGATCAATACGATCCTCTTATGAATGTCGAGCAGGCAATATCTAACTCACTTGACAGCAATCCTCTGGCGAGGACTGGTGTCGTCTATGTAATCGATGATGATGAGGCTGTGCGAGATTCGTTAGCACTACTTCTCAAAGCAAATGGATTAAAGGTCAGTCCACACGAAAGTGCCGAGAGATTTTTAACATCCTTAGAATCTACCGACTTACAAGCTCCAAGTTGCGCCCTGATCGATATTCATCTTGGTGGCATATCCGGGATCGAGCTGCAAGAAAAGCTATTAGATTTAAACATCAATATTCCAATCGCCTTTATTACAGGTCACGGAGATGTTACTACGGCAGTCCATACTTTAAAGAAAGGGGCTTGTGACTTTATTCAAAAACCTGTCAAAGAAAATGCGCTTTGTGATCTCATTAGTCAAATGCTCTCTAAGGCACACTCAATACAAGAGCAAACTACTACCCTTGAGCAGATGAACGAACGATTTAAACTTCTCACCCCTAGGGAGCTTGATGTTCTCGATCGCATCGTTGCCGGCAGAATTAATAAGCAAGTTGGAGCCGACCTTGGAATTTCAATTAAAACTGTAGAAGCGCATCGAGCAAACATCATGGAAAAGCTCAAGGTTAATCGAGCAGCTAATTTGGTTCAGGTAGCACTAAAATATCAAGCAGCTAAAGCTCAGAGATTGATCTGAAAAAAATGTTTCTTGGTGGCCCAGGGCTGGGCTGACCAGTCCTAGGATGCTAAATCTGAATGAATTATTGTGACTTAAGCCAAAACTTCCACCAAGGCTTCCTGTTTTGTAAGGTAATTTCTTGCTCGTCTTCCTGTAACTTAAAGAATGGCAGCAAGAGATCTTCCATGGAATAAAAACCTTTTGATTTACCCGACAGCTGCTCTATAGCAAATAAAATACCATTTCCAAATGCCTCTCGTGAAATAGATTCATGCTTAAGTCGCACAGTTTGGTACGGGAAGCCAAATAAAATTTCGTGCGTGCCAATAATTCCACCAGCCCTTACAGTTTTAATGGCATCTTCTGATAGATCAAGCTCACTTGCTATAACCTTGGCCGTACCAGAAACTTCTGGCTTTTTCTTAAAGTGCTCTTCAATAATTTCAATATCGGTATATGGGGCAATATTTTTTAAAATTTTGGCGGCAATCAATAGGAAATTAATGCCCAATGTAATGTTAGGTGAATGCATCACCACCGTTCTATCTTGAAAACTCTTTAATTTTGCAAGGGCTGCTGGTTCATATTGAGAAACTGCGCTTACGATAATTACTCCACGTTTTGCCGCAGCTTCAGCGTAATACTCAAAACCCGACTCATTTGAAAAGTCGATAATGGCATCTACTGGCATATGATCCAACAACTGATCTGCGGTAAATTCATCTTTGGAATGAATGAGTCCAGGATCTTCTGTCTTAATTCCTAAAAATTCAGGTGCCGAGCGATGCTCAAGCGTGGTGGATTGCCTAACAACCCACTGCAAGTGTGCAGATTCTGACTCAAGCAAAACTGTGGCAACTGAACGTCCGGTTTTTCCAAAACCAATAAGACCTACTTTCATATTTTCTCCTACGGGATTCATGGAAAGAAAGGTGAATGCTGTAGATTTGCATGACCGTTGGCCAACGCATTCACACGCGGCGATTAACTGAAGAGTTAAAAGACTGCTTTTTTATACCTTACCACATTAAGAAAAATTAATTAGCGTTTTCTTTCTAAGTTATTGATAGATATGGAAAATATTCAGAATTGACTTACATATTCTCTTTAAGAATCCCCATCAATGGCTAATTTAGGATATTTCTTGCAAAGTCTAATAATCCCATATAAAGTATTATTAATCGTATTATTTAGGAGGTTGTTATGGGTGCTGTTGTAGCCAATGATTTAAAGACCAAGGGCATTAAAGCCATTGAAGACGCTTTACTAGGCCAACTAGAGGCGCCTGTTTCTGTGCGCGGGCAAATTAAATATGTTGTCATGAGTCAACAGCAATATCAATATCTACGCGAATGTGAGCTTGAGGCTGCTCTAGCCGAATCCAAAGCTGATTTGGCTAATGGTAAGTTTGTGAAAGAAACTGTAGCCGAGCATATCAAGCGTCTTAAGCAAATCACTAAAGCCGCGTAATGGCCTGGCAATTAATCTTTACTGATCAGTACAACAGGCGCGCCGCCAAGTTTTTAAAGCGCCATCCTGATGCAGAGGCTCAATACACCAAAGCACTTGAACTACTAGAACTTAATCCGCACCATCCCTCGCTTCGCCTCCATGGCTTATCAGGAAAACTTGATGGATTGCAAAGTATTTCGATCAACTTGAAATATCGCATCGTTATTGAAATGATCATTACTGAAACTGAAATTGTGTTGATCAATGTTGGCGACCATGATGCAGTCTATTAATTTCAGCGTCCCATAACTAGACGCCGAATAAACTTGTTTCATTTAGAACAGACAATTAACTATCCTCTATCTATCGAGGATTGATATGAGCGGCCGCTAACGACCCAATGCAGACTTTGGCGGACGCATTTGTTTCCACTAATAATGCAATTTAGCCCGCCCTGCACTAACAGGACAATAATCAGCGTGGCCTAAGTGTCACTGTGCAATAAAGTGTGTAACAAATATTAGAGTCTTAGTGAGGCCCTAACCACTCAGGGTTAGGTAAGTCGACACTATAGCGTCATGACTGCGATGGACAGTTGCAGATCAGAATTTGTTAAAAAAATTACGGCCTTGGTGGCTGAGGTGGCCGACTGATGTTATTCATGCATTGATTCAATTCCATGGAACACGAAGGGTTAGGCTGAGGCCAAGAAAGAGGATTTGCATAGAAATTTTGCATGCAACTATTATAAATCTGGGTACGAGATGGAAAACATGCCGATGCAGCCCGATTTTGTTGATCGTACAAAGTCCAATTTACTTGATTATTACGGACATAACAGCTTTCCCAATTGGGGATGTTAGAGATAATTTTTTCCGCAAGACAGCTACCACCACCAGACTCCATTACGCATTTTCCAACCGCTTCGTCTGATTTACTTTCACAAATGTATTGTATGTTTGTTTGGTTGGTACACGTTTTAAAGTTTGACATGCATACCTCCATTTGTGCAAACGTATCTTTTGCTAAAAAAATTAAAAAGGCTGCCAAGCAGCTTTTTAGTAAAAGATCGAAGTTTCGCGTAAAACTTGCTAAATTGAGTTTCATCATTGAGGTTGTATGTATAGGAGTAAAGGTTATGTTCGCAAATATAGATGGGTTGAAAAAAATTGCACCTAACCCACTGACCATTACCTTAGCAATATCCCAGGAGAAGTTGGAATACTGCCAGGGATCTTATTAAGACTGAGTAATGACGAGATGATCTTAATCACCATTGGCGAATAGCCATTGCCCTCGGATGGAATGCTGTAAATATTACCATCTAGATTTTTTACGCTTGCAAAGCTTTTACTGCTTGAATCATTCTTGCGAACTACAAGCAATGCATATTGGTTCCCTTGACCAACTTTTCGAGCATAGGTTGATTCAGAGGGTGGCAAACTAACCATATATGGCTTAGGTTGATTTTGAGCAGCTACTACCTGACCAAGAAATTCAAAAACGCTATTAGTAGATCTAACAGTCAAAATCAATTCAGCCTTAGGGGATTTCTTCTTGCCAGTAACCGCATTTGATTTGCAGAAAATTTCAGGGCTAAATTCCTCTTTAACAAAGTTTGCGAACTTGTTCTCGTCAACGCAAACCTTATATTGCGTTTGGGGCTGTGTTTGTCCATACATCCCACTCCCACCATACCCGCCCATACCACCATACCCACCCATTCCTGGATAAGCAGAAAAAGGATTGGGTTGCTGATAGTTCGGCATCCCACCTAGTGGGACTGCACTATGTTTTTTTGGCTCTTCTTGCACCTGGTCTACTGTTAAGCCATAACTCAGCAAGCGATACAGTTCCGCCTGAAATGCGGGATATTCTGGAAGTAGCGGGTTATTCATGTACTTCACTGAAGTACCATCTGCCTTCTTAATTTGAATAGAGCTAACAATTAGGCTGAACATCACTTCTCTAGGCAAGTTATCAGAAATAAAGAACTTTGCCGTTTCAATGGGGATCTGGGATAAAAAACCACGCAAAAAGGTTGCGTTATCTAGCGATGATTGTGAAAAGTTAAAACTGTTGCCAAAAGATAAATTCAGGCTTGGGCTAAGCGAGGTAATTCCAGCAGCACCACCAGCCAAGCCACCTATAAAGCCATTCATTGATCCACTGATAGAAGGAGATGTTGTAACGTTCCCAGAACCATTGATGCTTGGAATATCTAAAAAGCTTAACGGCCTCTCATTTGAGGCTCGAACAATATTGATCAAAATACTGTTAAGTTGATATTGCTCCAAGATGCTGGCATAACTTGCCGACATCTCAGTAAAGTCAGGAGTGAGTGGAGTCGTACAGCCCCCAACTGTCAGAGCAGCAAGTGTGGCAGTAAAAATTCTTTTGAGAGGTAAGGTCATAAAATCTTAAAGTTTAAGTAGGTAAAAGTAGCAACACAGCTAGAGATATTGACACCCCAAAGTCCCAGATAAGAATGAGAGTGTTATTAGGGGCAAAGTTTTTATTGATTACGACTTCCTTTAGATGATTTATGCCAGAAAAAAATAGAAACGCAACTACTGAAATGGAAATGGTGACCTGGGCAGACCTGCCCCAATAAAGTGCGTAAAAGCAAGAGACGCCAAGCCCTAATGAGACAGCTGCTATTTCATACTGAAAGCCGTTTGTTACCCACCCAATAGTCTTAGCCATCTTTTTGGCAAAAAGAGAATGCATCACCGATGCAGAAATAAAAGCAAACCCGCAAAAAAATAAGAGCCAATTGATGGCTCGCTCTTCAAAAAGACTTGTATGCACCATTCCAGGTGGAATAGAGCCTGAGATAGTCAACCACCATGCCATAAAAAATAAACCTGGAAAAATAAATCCCGACGCAATATATTTCATGCGGTAACTTACCTATCGCCTGGAATCAAAGAGCGCACAGGGAAAACGTATGGGGTATGTATATCAGCCAACCAAATGATCATTTTGTATACGCCGAAATAATTCAGAATTACGCCCAAGATAATTCCAATAACCCAATCAGATCGACTAGCTAGATTTTCTGAAATCACTAAATCAAAGAAAAAATAAACAATGGGTGCAAATAGCAACCAAGAGGTAATCAGCCCAGGGTTATATAAGGTCTTGCCTTTAATATTAAAAACAATTGTGTGAGCAAATATATTCCCAACTGAAACTAATATAGTGGCGATAGCTAACCAAAGCGCCTGCTTCCAAAATAGGACTGCCAATAAATATCCCCCCCAGCCCAGAACGACATTAACCAGCATTCCGCTATTTGCATTTAAGGGGTAACGATCCGGAGTCTCACTCTTGAACATAGCTCGATTGACCATTCCAGGGAAGTAACCAGGGAATCGCCACTCCTCAACTTGATGAAGAAAGAGTGCCCCAAGACTAAGCAATAAAAGAAAAGTCATGCTATCAAATTTATATGCTTGAAGCACGAAAAATAAAAAAACTGCAAAAAAAAGTGCGAGATCGAACCAATGGTAGCGAAAAGAATTTATAACCGGATAGTCCATCATTTTCACATCAAATAGTCCAACTTAAAAATAACTAAAAAGTTTTCTCCAAATATATGAGAGAGTGAATTCCACCCTTCTCACTAAATCTCACCTTATGCTAGAAGGTAAAAATTTAGGCGGGTTTCCAGCTGCAGCATTTGCATTCACCCTTGCTTGCCACTTAAATACCGCTGGGCAATCAAGCGTTTGATAATAATTCTGAGTAATCTCAACGCACATCGGTTTTCCATGATTGACCCACCCTGGCTGACAGTCCATATAATTATTAAATGCTGCCTGGCATGCATGATAGTTTGGAACGCTTGGCGGCGGTAGCCATGGATTTTCGTTTTGCTGAACAAACTGAGACTGTGATGCACTGCTAAAGCTCAGAACTGCAATTAATGTGATGATTTTTTTCATAGCTTTCTCTCCAATGGTAGATGACTTGATGGGCCGAAATTAAGCCTTCCAAATTAACCAGCTATAAGCCTTGTACTTCAACACTGACAGTCTTGGCATCTCTTAGATTTAGCATTATCAATTTTGGGCTATTTGGAGGAGACGAGACTCTCGCGCCTTCCACAAAAACCTCATAGCCACGACTAAATCTTTCTACGGGCAAAGCGATCTCGGTTTGCAATTCATTATCTAGTGATACACCCACTGGATTGGTTGCTTGATAAGTTAATTTAAATAATTTACGTACGGGATCAAAAGACCAGTCGATAGGCGTACCAGCAATAGCTTGTGGATACGGCCATGTCAGAGCATTTACCCGATCAACCATCAGATTTGGCATCATTCGCGGTTTTTTTAAATCCCAAATCAATCCTTGTTTATAAGCATCTGGTAAAAAAGTAGTTGGGGCAGGATTTGAATAGGCCCAGTAAATAGCAGACATTTTTGCTTTATCTAAATTTGAGGATCCGGCAACAATCTCAATGGCTACAGCCTCTTCTGATAGAGGCTTCGTGCCAGTAAATGCGCCCCATTCAGTTGCAAACATCGCTAATGATGGATTCTTTGCAGAGTAATCCAAGGCATTTATCAGTACATGCTTCATAGTTAAATAAGGATGAAAAGAAAATCCAATATTTGACTGAGATGGTGGCGTAATCTGAGTTGCTGTGCCAAAGTCAAAAAATACGCTTGGCTCAAAATAAATTAATTTCTTTGAATCGACGCTTCTAATGCCGCTACTGACTTTTTGAATAAATTTAGCGTAGCTGTTTTTATCAAAAGAGGTGCACTCTTCACCTAATTCCCCAGCTTTACACAGAGTTCCAGGGTATGGTTCATTCATAATTTCATAACCGATGATTCCAGGAACACCTTGAAGTCTTTTTGTCACATAGGCCCACATAGATGTATAGCGATCCTGCAATCCAATTAAGCCGGTTGAGGTGCTACTTTTGTTTGACCAGAAACTATCCCAGACATTTGAAACGCTGGGGTCAGTTAATTCACCTTTCGGGAAAGGTAATTTATTAGGATTGCACCCATTTGGAAACTGCTTACCGTCTATAACCGTTGCCCATACGGGAGCACCCACACCATTGCACGCTTTACCATATTGATCTTGATGCATATCTAGCAAAGTATTAATTCCTTGGGCATGAAGCATTGCGATAGTTTTGGCCATATCAGCCAAATATGCATCATCGTATTTTCCAGGATAAGGCTCTATCGCTTCCCAGATTAATCCCACCCTCACAACATTCATGCCTGCTGCTTGGATTAACTTGGCATCTTCTTCGCGAAATCCAGCGCTTGATAATGTGTATGGAGAATTTTTGTTAATCATATTGACGCCACGCAAGATAACAACCCTACCATTCGCATCCACCATCCATCGACCTGCAGCGCTCAAATTTGAATCGACAACCAGGCTAGATGAATTAGATTTTGGAGTTTGCGCCATTGCCACGCAGCAAAAAATCTGACCCAATAAAATCAATAACAGAATTCTGAATTTATTAACCATGACAAGCCTTTGTTAAATAAAAGATTTATAAATCTTTTAAACACTTACTTTTTGCTGAAGAAATGAACCGACCGACTTGCTTTGTTTTTAAGAATGAACGACATTACGTTATCTGTATAGCTAATAATTATTAACAAGCGGTCGGTTTATAAGGGCTCTATTGCCATGAATATTAAGTCTGCACCCAGAAAAAGTACCGCGAAGTCAAACTCACCCGTTATCAAGACCGGTCAGAAAAGCGGTCCTAAAAAGCGTTTACTCAAGTACGCAGAAGGAAGCGCGATCAAAGGCAGGGAATCCATACTGATGGCAGCAAGAAGTTGTTTTTCAAGACAAGGCTTTGCTGGTACTTCCATAGCTGATATTCAGAAAGAATCGGGGTTTTCCAGAGGAAATCTGTATCACCACTTCAAAACTAAAGAAGAGATTGTTCAAACCATCATTACCCAAAATTTAGGTCGCTATAGCGAGCGCATTGAGACCATTCTTAAAGAATCTAATGAGCGTGATTTAAGCCTGTCGGATGTTATTCAAGAACTGGCTAGCTTTGCTGAAGAAATAACTAAAGGGCCAGGTAAAGGGATGGCTTTTCATGCATGGTCATTAGCAATGGTAGATGCCGACGTACGAAAAACAATGCTTGTGTACTTTGAAAGAATTCGTAATGCATTAGAGCAAAAGATTCTTATCCTGCAGAAAAAGGGGCAAATCACCAAAACCCAAAATGTACAAAACTTATCTGTGACACTCTTTGGATTATTGATACCGGGGTTTACTTTGCAAAGTGTATTCATGGATGAAAAATCTTTGAGTGCCTCCGAATATAGCGAATCACTGAATTTGCTATTTAAGGCCAGCTCTTAAGATATTGACGGGCCGTTATTGGCCGAAAGCAGCCCCTCAAGTGTTACTTAAAGTAACGCTCAAAAAAAAATACCAACCCGAAGGTTGGTATTTTCATTTCTGGTGGGCCCACCAGGACTTGAACCTGGGACCAAAGGATTATGAGTCCTCTGCTCTAACCAACTGAGCTATGGGCCCGTTAGTCTTTGGATCAATCTTCTTCGAGGAAGGTCTTGAGTTTGTCGCTACGGCTTGGATGACGCATTTTTCTCAAGGCCTTGGCTTCAATCTGACGAATACGCTCACGCGTCACGTCAAACTGTTTACCAACCTCTTCAAGAGTATGGTCTGTGCTCATCTCAACACCAAAGCGCATACGCAATACTTTTGCTTCACGTGGTGTTAATGAATCCAATACATCCTTAACCACATCACGCATAGAGTCGTGCAGTGCCGCTTCAGCCGGAGCTAATGTATTGCCATCCTCAATAAAGTCACCCAAATGAGAATCTTCATCGTCACCAATTGGTGTTTCCATGGAGATTGGCTCTTTAGCAATCTTCATAATCTTGCGAATCTTGTCCTCAGGAATTTCCATCTTGAGTGCCATGGTCGCCGCATCTGGCTCATGGCCAGTTTCTTGCAAGATCTGACGGCTAATACGGTTCATCTTATTGATTGTCTCAATCATATGAACTGGGATACGGATCGTACGAGCTTGGTCAGCGATCGAACGAGTAATCGCCTGACGGATCCACCAAGTTGCATAAGTAGAGAACTTATAACCACGACGGTATTCAAACTTATCTACCGCCTTCATCAAACCGATATTGCCTTCCTGAATCAAATCCAAGAACTGCAAACCACGGTTGGTGTATTTCTTAGCAATCGAGATAACCAATCGTAAGTTGGCTACAGTCATTTCACGCTTCGCTTCACGTGCACGCTTTTCGCCGGCGATCATTTGCTTGTTCACTTCTTTTAATTCTGGAAGTGGCAATACAACGCGAGTTTGAATATCAATTAACTTCTGTTGAAGCTCTTGAATCGCTGGAACGTTTCGTTGCAGCAATGCTGTGTATGGCTTGTTTTCTTTGAGTAGCTTATTAACCCACTCTAAGTTCATTGACATCTTCGGGAAGTCTTTTAATACATCACCACGATTGACGCCAACTTTATCTACCAACAAACTCACAATGCCGCGTTCGAGTTTCCAAACTTGGTCTACCTGTGAACGCATGGTGTCGCATAACTTCTCAACACTCTTGGCAGTTAAACGGAAACCAAGCAACTCACCACGAATAGCTTCTTGTGCCTTGATATAGGCTGGGCAGTTGTAACCCTCTTTATCAAAAGCACGGCGCATTTTGTCAGCTTGAGTGCGAACAATTGCAAACTTCTCTAATGAGATTTGCTTCAATTCTTCTAACTGCTTAGCGTTAGCTGTAGCCGCACCGCCACCACCGCCACCACCTTCATCATCGCCACCATCCTCATCACCTTCTTCGGCATCTGGGTCAACTTCTGGCTCTTCTGGTCCAAGCTTGATATCTTCAGCATTAGGATCAACCAATCCATCAACGAACTGATCAATCTCCATCTCACCACTAGCAATCTTGTCTACGTTTACCAAGATCTCGCCGATTGTGACTGGGCAAGCAGCCAAAGCCATCACCATGTCTTTAAGACCGGCCTCAATCTTTTTCGCGATGACGATCTCGCCTTCACGGGTCAAGAGGTCAACGGTACCCATTTCGCGCATATACATGCGCACTGGATCGGTTGTACGCCCGAACTCTGAATCAACAGTAGCTAAAGCGGCTTCCGCCTCTTCCTCTGCTTCTTCCTCAGAAGTGGTTGCTGAAGCGTTCTCATTTAAGAGCAGTGTCTCAGCATCTGGAGCCTGCTCATAAACAGTAATGTTGATATCGTTTAATAAGCTGATCAGAGTTTCCAATGCATCTGCATCGGACAATTCATCTGACATTACGTCATTCATTTCGCCATGAGTTAAATAACCCTTGGACTTACCCATCTTGATCAATGTCTTCAGGCGGGTACGACGAAGTTCTTGTTGCTCTTCAGAGCCCAACTGTTGTGCTGCAAATTCTTTTAAGAGAGCCTTCTCTTTTGCTTTGCGCTCACGCGCCTTTTGGCGATCGGTCAGTACTGGCTCAGCACCTTCGGCAGGGGCATCCGCTTTTGGCTTGCGCCCTTTTTTAACTTCCTCAGTTACTACTACCTCAACTTCAATGTCCTTGGCTTTTTTACCCTTAGCTTCTTTAACTTCTTTTGCTGGCTTCACTGCCTTTACCGCCTCAACTTTAGGGGCAGCAGCTTTACCTTTTTTTGGCGCCTCGACTTTTGCTGGAGCTTTTACAGGTGTCCTAGCAACAGGTTTTGCTGGCACCTTGCTTGGCTTAGCTGCGGCTTTTGCAGGAGCCTTTACTGGTTTCGCAGGTGCTTTGGCTACTGGCTTAACTGGAGCCTTTGCTTTCGGTGCTGGCTTGACAGCCTTAGCGGGAGCTTTCACGGGTTTAGCAGGTGCTTTTGCTACCGGCTTAGCTGGAGCCTTCGCTTTCGGTGCTGGTTTTGCTGGTGCTTTAACTGGCTTAGCTACCGCTTTGATTGGCTTTGCAGGTGCCTTTGCTTTGGCAACTGGTTTAGCCGGAGCCTTAGCTTTTGCTGCTGGCTTAGCTGCTACCTTCGCTGGCTTGGCGGCTGGTTTAGCTGGTTTTTTCTTAATGTTTGGCATTTATTAGCACTTACTCACGTTACTGATGATTGATCTCGACTGCTTAAAAACAGTCTCGCTGTCCACTTGCCCCAAATTTCTTCAAAATAAAGCGCAAGTGGCTGAATTAAATCGGTTTTTTTCTGGGAATAGAGGATTATAGTCGATTGTGACTTTTTTACCCCCAATAAGAGTAAAAATTGGGGGGTAATTTCGGGTTTTCTGAGCTTAAATCAGAAAATTCTTAGGAGAACTTCAATCTTTCGCCCAACTCGCGATATCGAGCCCGATCTTGCTCAGTAGCAGTGCTGCCAGCAATCTTTTGAGCGATTTCCGTCATTTCTGATTTGAGGTGGGTGAGCTCAAGCTTTTTGAACGCTCCTTCGAGATCCGCAACCGCTCCTTCAAGATCCAAATCTGAGCCCATTACCCGCTTTCTCAATACCTCGTAGAGCGGGGCTAACTCACTTCGGGATAATTGCTCCTGAAATAAAGCGAATGCGCCAGCACCTACTACGGGTGGCTTGCCATTCTCGCCAGGAATCAACTCAATCTGGTCGCATTGAGCCAATAAATCCTTCATAAGCTCCAATGCTTTTGCTGAACGCAATTCTGAGGCCTGCAAAGCAAGGGCCCTCTTGTTGGCATCTAAGGCTTTTCCCAAATGTGGGAACTGAATCAAGACCCGCAACATCTGCTCAGCTAAATCGGTTGGTGCTTGTGGTGGCGCAATATTTTGTATTGCAACTCGCTTAGCAGAACCCTTGGATGCTTGCCATGGAGCGCCTTGAGTTCTGTTGCCAGAATTGCCTTGGTTGAAATTGGGCGCGCGCTGATTGGTGCTGGGGTAAGAACCTTGCTGCACTGGTACAGGCGCCACCGTCAATCCACAGAAAGACTCCAACTCAGCGGCTGTTGAATTTGTTCGAATGGCTAACTCGCGCAAAATTTGTGTACGTAGCGCAATTGGAGGCATCGATAGCAACAAAGGCTTTGCAGCATGGTGGGTTTGCGCCCTACCCTCTGGTGTTGTCAACTCATGGTCTTGACTTGCAATTTTGAAGAAGAAGCTCGAAATCGACATGGCTTCTTTAATGATCTTCTCAAAGGCAGGTGCGCCATAGGCGCGGACATAACTGTCAGGATCATGCTCCGTTGGTAAAAATAAGAAACGAATCTCTTTGTCATCAGACATCAATGGCAGACATGCTTCCAATGCGCGCTGTGCAGCACGCTGACCAGCAGAGTCGCCATCAAATGAAAACACCACTTTATCTGTTTGACGTAACAACATGCGCACGTGATTGGCAGTACAGGCCGTGCCTAATGTCGCCACTGCATTAGGGAAGCCCAACTGCGCCAGCGCCACGACATCCATGTAGCCCTCGCATACAAGAACATATTCTTGAGAGCGGATGGCTTGCCTTGCTTCAAATAATCCATAGAGCGTATTACCTTTAGAGAACAAAGGCGTCTCTGGAGAATTTAAATACTTCGGTTCGCCTTGATCCAAGATTCGCCCACCAAAGCCAATGGTCTGACCTTTGGGATTGCGAATCGGGAACATGATGCGATCACGGAAGCGATCATAGCGTTTAGCTGTTTGCTTATTTTCCGTCTGCTCACTCTGAATAAGCAAGCCACCCTCAAGTAAAGTCTTTGCCACTTCATCATTTGCATAGGTACCAAAGACTGCCTCAAGCCCTTGCCAACCATCTGGCGCATAACCCAAGGCATAACGTTTAGCGATTTCACCAGTAAGGCCGCGCCCCTTAAGGTACTCCACTGCACGTGGCGCCACTTTGAGTTGCTGGCGATACCAATCAGCAGCTGCACTCATGACTTCACTTAATGCCATGGTCTGCTGTTGGCGTGCAACATCATTCGCTGTGCGCTCTTCACGCGGGACATCCAATCCTGCAGAACGCGCTAAGTCTTCAATGGCATCTACATAGCCAAGACCGGAATACTCCATGAGAAAACTAATGGCAGAGCCATGAGCTCCACAACCAAAGCAGTGATAGAACTGCTTGGTAGGCGATACTGAAAAAGAAGGAGATTTCTCAGAATGAAAGGGGCACAAACCTTGATAGTTTGCGCCCGCTTTTTTTAACTTCACGTGCTGCCCAACCACATCCACGATGTCGACCCGATTCAATAAATCGGCAATGAAGGATTGGGGTATCAGAGCCATCAGTAGTGGGTGAGGCTTTTAAAGTATTTAGTCTTAACTTATCTTCAACTTACTTAGCCAGCGCAGCTTTAACTAAACCAGAAACTTTACCCATATCGGCTTTACCTGCCAATTGGCCTTTGAGAGCGCCAATCACTTTGCCCATATCTTGTGGGCCAGCAGCGCCTGTCGAAGCAACCGCAGCAGCTACCGCTGCCTCTACTTCCGCATCAGATAATTGTGCTGGCAAGTAGTCTTGGAGAATAGTCATCTCTGCCGCCTCAATAGCGACTAAATCATCACGATTGGCTTTTTCAAATTGAGAGATCGAGTCCTTGCGCTGCTTAATCATTTTCTCAACAGTAGCAATCACGCTCGCGTCATCCATCACAATGCGATCATCTACTTCACGCTGTTTGATGGCCGCCAATAAAAGACGAATAGTTCCAAGGCGCGCCACTTCTTTTGCACGCATAGCGTTTTTCATATCTTCGGTGATTTGATCTTTCAGACTCATGGCATTTTTCCCGGTATTGAATATCTAATAAATTGCTGCTGATTCAAAAGCAAAAACCCGCTGCGTTTCACCGTCAGCGGGTTTCAAAGCCTCTCGGTGAGGAGAGCTTTTAAATTCGATTAGTAAAGCTTCTTTGGCAACATCTGGCTGCGAATACGCTTGTAATGGCGTTTAGCAGCAGCGGCCTTTTTACGCTTACGTTCAGCCGTTGGCTTCTCGTAGAACTCGCGGGCACGCAAGTCTGTCAAAAGACCATTTTTTTCAATGGTGCGCTTGAAACGGCGCAATGCCACTTCAAAAGGTTCGTTCTCACGGAGGCGGACTGTAGTCATACTTGTTTAACTCGTATATGCTCGAAAAATATCGAAAAAATTAACTGAAACGCGATTCTAGCACGACCAAGCAAAAAAATGATTGTTTTAGGCATAGAAACTTCTTGCGATGAGACCGGGGTAGCCATATACGACACCGCCCCCTGGGAAAATCATGCTCCAGCCCATCAGGGCATCCTAGGGCAGGCTTTGCACTCCCAAATTGCCATGCACCGTGACTATGGGGGCGTTGTCCCAGAATTGGCCTCCAGGGACCATATCAGGCGGGTTTTACCCCTTTTAGACGATGCTTTGCATGAATCTGGCCTCAAATTAAAGGATATCGATGCAGTAGCCTATACCCAAGGTCCAGGCTTGGCTGGAGCTCTACTCGTAGGCAGCGCTTTTGCCAAATCCTTAGCCCAAGGCCTTAATTTGCCATCGATTGGGGTGCATCACTTAGAAGGGCACCTACTTTCCCCACTTTTAGGGGTTTCTGTACCGGAATTTCCTTTTATTGCCCTCCTAGTCTCTGGCGGACATACCCAGCTAATGCTGGTGAGTGGGGTTGGTAAGTACAAACTTCTGGGTGAAACCTTGGATGATGCAGCCGGCGAAGCCTTTGATAAAACTGCCAAATTACTCGACTTAGATTACCCAGGCGGAGCAGCCATCTCGAAGTTAGCAGAAAAAGGGCAATCCGGAAGATTTGAGCTACCCAAACCTATGCTGCACTCGGGAGATCTGGATTTTTCCTTCTCGGGACTCAAAACAGCGGTTTTGAACCAGGTGAAAAAATTTGAAGCATTGGGCATCACCGATCCAGACGAGATTGGGCTATTTCATGCGGATCTTGCACGAAGCTTTGTCGATTCTTTGGTGGCGGTGCTGGTCAGTAAATCCGAGAAAGCACTCAAGCAAACTGGCTGCAAGCATTTGGTGCTGGCCGGTGGAGTGGGTGCCAATTTGCAGTTGCGCGCAGCGCTCAATGCTAGCGCCAATAAGAATCGATTTGAAGTGCACTACCCACCAGTTGATCTCTGTACTGATAACGGCGTGATGATTGCATTTGCTGGAGCACTCCGCATGTTGGCAGAAAATAATGGTTCAACTACTTCGGGCGCATTTGATATCAAACCCCGCTGGGATTTGGCGAGCAATAATCTCGCTTAAGTAAATCTCGTTTTAGCGCTGCTTACTTAGTCAGGCTAATTTTGGCGTAAGCGCTGTGATTGTGAATCGACTCAAAATTCTCAGCCTCAACCACTAAAGACAAAATACGCTCGTCATCCTTAAGTTGGCCAGCCACATCACGCACCAAGTCTTCTACAAACTTCGGATTGTCATAAGCGCGCTCAGTAACCCACTTCTCGTCAGGGCGCTTGAGCAAGCCCCACAACTCGCTAGAGGCTTGACTCTCAGCGGCTGCAACCAAATCTTCTACCGTCATCTTGGTCTGCGGATCAAGCTCTACAGACATGGTTACGTGTGAGCGCTGATTGTGTGCGCCATATTCAGAAATCTCTTTTGAGCAAGGGCACAAACTCATCACTGGAACTAAGGCGCGAAGGTTTAACTCAACGTCAATTGCACCAGGCGCATGCTGCTTTGCCTTAGCAGTCCAAGTCACTTCGTAATCCATCAAGCTTTCTACACCAGATACGGGCGCAGCTTTTTTAACGAAGTGTGTATAAGTAAACTGAATACGACCTTCTGTTGCATTCAGCAGGGGCAACATCTCACGCACCATAGCTACGACAGATGCGCTATCAATTGGTTCATTGTGTTTTTGTAAGAGCGCAATGAAGCGGGACATGTGGGTGCCCTTCACATGCGCAGGCAAAGCCACATCCATCTCAAAATTACCGACAGCTGGCATCACACCTGTCTGAGTACGAATGCTTAATGGATGACGTAATCCCCGAATACCCACCTGCTCAATTGGTAAAGCACGCTCATCATGCGAGGACTGAATATCCGGCATGGTTTGCTGTTTGAGAAAGGCGGTGTTGATGTCGTTCATGGCTCTATTTTCAGGCAAAAATGACTTATTTGCCTGCAGCAACTGGATTTGCAATGGTTTTAACTGGAAAACGCAAGGATATAGCCTTTGCAATCCCCTCGGAGTCCAGGCCACATTTACTCATCAGGAGTTTGTAATCGCCATGTTCCACGAATTCATCTGGAAGACCTAGTTGCAATAGGGGCTTGTTAATACCCATTGCAGAAAGAGCCTCTAAACATGCACTGCCAGCACCACCCTGAATCACGCCATCCTCAATCGTCACAAAGTAATCATGGTCTTGAGCCAAAGATTTGAGAAGCTCAAGGTCTAATGGTTTTACAAAACGCATATTGGCAACCGAGGCGTCGATTTTCTCAGCCACTTCGAGCGCTGGATAAAGCAAAGTACCAAAAGCCAAAATCGCAATGCGCTGACCAGCAGGTGCACTAGACTTACGGCGTAACTCACCTTTGCCTAATGGCACGGTACGTAATTCTTTTGAAGGAATCCTTCCTACACCAGCACCACGTGGGTAGCGCACTGCGCTTGGGTGCGGCTGATGAAATGCGGTAGTCAATAAATCACGACACTCCGCTTCATCTGCTGGCGTCAATACCAACATATTCGGAATACAGCGCAAGAATGGAATGTCATACGCACCAGCATGCGTTGCGCCATCTGCACCAACTAAACCTGCACGATCTAATGCAAACAATACTGGCAGATCCTGAATAGCCACATCATGAATGAGTTGGTCGTATGCACGCTGTAAGAATGTTGAATAGATTGCAACAACTGGCTTCATACCTTCGCATGCCATACCAGCAGCAAAAGTCACTGCATGTTGTTCAGCTATACCAACATCGTAATAACGCTTCGGAAAATTCTGTTCAAACTCAACGAGACCGGAGCCTTCACGCATTGCTGGTGTGATGCCAATCAACAGTGGATCAGCATGCGCCATATCGCAGAGCCATTCACCAAAGACTTGAGTAAAGGTTTTTTGCGACGGGGAAGTGGCCTTCTTAACACCCTCTTCTGGATTGAATTTACTAGGCCCGTGGTACAGAACTGGGTCTGCTTCAGCTAACTCATAGCCCTGACCCTTGCGCGTCACGACATGCAAGAACTGCGGGCCACGACCCTCGAGCGCCAAACGGCGTACGTTTTGCAGCATCGGAATAAGCGCATCTAAGTCGTGACCATCAATTGGCCCAAAGTAGTTAAAGCCAAATTCTTGAAAAATGGTTGATGGCGAGACCATGCCCTTGGCATGATCTTCTAAGCGTTTAGCAAACTCACGCAAAGGAGGGGCAATCGATAAAACACTATCAATACCCTTCTTAGTAGCTGAGTAAATATTGCCACTCAGCAATCTGGCGAGGTGTCGATTGAGCGCGCCCACTGCTGGCGAGATCGACATATCGTTGTCATTCAGAATCACCACCAATGGCAAGTCGTCATACACACCCGCATTGTTCATAGCCTCAAATGCCATACCGCCTGTCATGGCACTGTCGCCAATCACCGCAACAGCGACTTGTTTCTCACCCTTTGTTTGGAAGGCACGCGCCATACCCATCGCTGCAGAAATGCTCGTTGAAGAGTGACCGGTACCAAAGGCATCGTATTCACTTTCAGCGCGACGTGGAAAACCAGATAAGCCATCAAACTGACGCAAGGTATTCATGCGCTCGCGACGACCAGTCAAGATTTTGTGTGGATAACTTTGATGACCTACATCCCACACCACGCGATCGGCGGGCGTATCAAACACATAGTGCAGCGCGATTGATAACTCGACTGTTCCCAAATTAGAGGAAAGGTGTCCCCCTGTTTTTGAAACAGAGTCCAAAACAAACTGACGCAACTCATCTGCGAGTGCAGGAAGCTGCTCACGGGGAAGTTTTTTTAAATCTGCAGGGGAGTGAATGGAATTTAAAGTCATCAAATCTTCAGTAATCTTATTTGCCTCTATTAACCACTAATAGAGCCAAATCTTTTAGGGCTTGGGCTTTAGGGCCAAAACTCTCTAAGCTAGCAATTGCAGTTTCTTGCAAATCTTTAGCTGCTTTCTTGGCATAGTCTAAACCCATCAAGGTCACATAGGTTGGCTTGTCATTAGCGGCGTCTTTCCCAGCGGTTTTACCCAAGGTTTGACTATCTGCAGTGGCATCGAGCACATCATCCACGATTTGAAAGGCTAAACCTAAAGCTTGGGCGTAATTTTGCAGATGCTGCATTTGGGCTGAATTAAGTTTGGCAGCAATACCACCCATCTGCACCGAACAACAAAGTAGAGCTCCTGTTTTCATCGCATGCATTTGCTTTAAGCCGGCAAGGTCTAATTTCTTTCCCACACTGTCCAGGTCGATTGCTTGCCCGCCTGCCATACCGCGCGAACCAGATGCGCTTGCTAATGCGCCAATCATGGCTAAGCGAATGTCGGCATCGCACGGTGCGTTTGCTAACACTTCAAATGCGCGAGTCTGCAATGCATCGCCAACTAACAAAGCAGTCGCCTCATCATAGGCCTTATGTACTGTAGGTCGACCGCGACGCAAATCATCATCGTCCATACAAGGCAAGTCGTCGTGCACCAAGGAATAAGCATGAATGCATTCAATTGCTACTGCGGCAGCATCTAAGGCAACTTGCTTTACTTCGTTGGGTTCATCACCCAACTCACCAGCGGCATAAACTAATAAAGGACGAATACGTTTGCCGCCACCTTGAGCAGCATATCGCATAGCTTCATGCAAACGTGCAGGGTTTGTATTGGCGGCATCAAGCAAGTTCTCTAAAGCCGATTCAGTTCGTTGCCCGTGAGCACGAATCCAATCCTCGAATGAAAGCGTATTGTTCATGAAGGCTTAATTTGCGCGTGACTTAGGCTTCAAATACTCGAACTTGCTGCTCAACTTGAGCGAGCATGGCCTGGCAGTGTTTTAGGAGTGCCGCACCACGTTGATAGGCCACAAGCGTCTCCTCCAGAGAGAATTTGCCAGATTCCATGTCAGAAATGAGCTTTTCCAGCTCCTTGACAGCCTGCTCGTAACGCAAGTTTGGGTCGATTTGAACCTCAAGACCGGGTTTCTGACCCTCAGATTTCTTTGCTGGCATTGGCTTATTTCCTTCAAATTTCTTGCAGATATAGTCCTACATATTAAAGCGAGACAGGGGTCAGATGGGTATAATCCCCTCCTTCCTTTCCAATATCGATCCGTCGATGGTTGGATTGGTTATTCCGCTTAGCTTCGGCTGACGTTTTCGGGGGTGGGGAGAATGACTAATCTGGCTACCGCGCAGCAGCTTGCGCCGTCCAATTTACAACTGCCGGTTTCGGCTTATTTTGACGTTGAGCTCTATCAACGTGAAATTGAACTGCTTTTTAAGCAGGGGCCAGGCTATGTTGGTCACGAACTCATGGTTCCTGAAGTTGGTTCCTACCAAACCTTGACCTCAGAAAATGAAGGTCGACTCTTGGTTCGCAATCAAGATGGCATTGAACTCCTATCTAATGTCTGCCGTCACCGCCAAGCACTCATGCTTAATGGCAAAGGCAAAGCGGACAATATTGTTTGCCCCCTGCATCGCTGGACCTACGATTTAAATGGTCAACTCATGGGTGCGCCCCATTTTGAAGATAAGCCTTGTCTTAATCTAGGCAAATCCCCCCTGCAAAATTGGCAAGGGCTCTTATTTGAAGGTCCACGCGATGTTCGTGCCGATCTTGCCAAACTCGGTGTTGCCGATGATCTCAAGTTTGAGGGTTACGTTCTGGATCATGTTGAAGTCCATGAATGTAATTACAACTGGAAGACTTTTATTGAGGTCTACCTCGAGGACTATCACGTTGTTCCATTTCACCCAGGCTTGGGTAAGTTTGTTTCTTGCGAAGATCTGCGTTGGGAATTTGGTGACTGGCACAGCGTACAAACTGTTGGTATTCACAAGAGCCTTGAGAAACCTGGATCACCGGTTTATCAAAAGTGGCATGAAGCAGTTCTACGCCACCACGAGGGCAAAACACCCCGCCATGGCGCTATCTGGCTGACCTACTATCCGAATGTGATGGTCGAGTGGTACCCAGGCGTTCTCTGCGTTTCCACCTTGCACCCTATGGGTCCAAATAAAACTCGGAACGTGGTTGAGTTCTATTACCCAGAAGAGATCGCCCTCTTTGAGCGTGAGTTTGTGGAGGCAGAGCGTGCAGCCTACATGGAAACCTGCATTGAAGATGATGAAATTGCAGAACGTATGGATGCCGGTCGGGCCGCCCTGCTAGCTCGCGGTCAAAATGAAGTGGGTCCATACCAAAGTCCCATGGAAGATGGCATGCAACATTTTCATGAATGGTACCGTCGCGCCATGAGTTACGAAGGCGCATAATTCAGTAACACCCATCCCGCTCTCAATAGGAAGCCATCATGACGCCTCTCATTACTGCAAATCAGTTGGAAGAAATCATTAACAGCGGTGAAAATGTATTGCTCTGTGATTGCCGCTTTGATTTAGTGGATCCCTTAGCAGGCCGCAAATCCTATCTTGAGGGTCATATTCCTGGCGCTCTCTATGTCGATCTAGACCACGATCTATCCGGTGAAAAAACGGGCAAGAATGGTCGTCATCCGCTACCTAGCCCTGAGGCTTGGGCGCAAACTAAATCACGCTTAGGTATTGACTCAAACACTTTAGTAGTTGCATATGATAATCAAGGCTCTGTATATGCCAGTCGCTTATGGTGGATGCTCAAAGCCACTGGCCATGCCAACGTGCAAGTATTAGATGGTGGCCTAGATGCTTGGAATGGCCCGATTGGCACAATGCCTCGCGAAGCAAAACCAACATCAACGCCAGTACCTGCAATGCCTTATGTTGGCCTAGTAACGGTAGAGGAAGTTGTTCACAATCTCAAAGCCAAAAATAATATAGTTGTGGATGCTCGCGCAAATGATCGCTTCCATGGTCAAAATGAAACCTTAGATCCTGTTGGCGGACACATCCCCAATGCAATTAATTATTGCTTCAGAGAAAATCTTTCCAAAAAAAGCTTCAAGGCACCAGAACAACTATTCAAAGACTTTCATGATCTCTTAGGCTCAACTAAAGCATCTGAAGTCATTCATCAATGCGGCTCTGGAGTAACCGCCTGTCATAACCTGTTGGCTATGGAAGTCGCCGGCC
Organism: Polynucleobacter sp. AP-Jannik-300A-C4; assembly: GCF_018688335.1. Taxonomy (NCBI): domain Bacteria; kingdom Pseudomonadati; phylum Pseudomonadota; class Betaproteobacteria; order Burkholderiales; family Burkholderiaceae; genus Polynucleobacter; species Polynucleobacter sp. AP-Jannik-300A-C4. Next base: position 1,600,912 of record NZ_CP061316.1, read on the forward strand.
TCAAAGGCTCACGTCTGTATGCAGGTAGTTGGAGTGAATGGTGCGCCAACCCGAGCAGGCCAGTCGCACTCTAATGTAGTAACGAGAGCAAGATTACAAAGCCAACGCCGCAAGCAATCAAAATCGTTTGACGTAAAGACTCCGCCCAGTGTGGGCGGCGATGCATTTGTGGAATGAGATCACTCACCGCAATGTAGATAAAACTACTTGCGGCAATCACGAGCAAGTAAGGCATTGCCGCATTTACTCTTTCCAAAAAGAAATAAGCCAATACCCCACCCACTACTGCAGATAAACCACAAATCAGGTTGTATATGAGTGCGCGCGTGCGTGTGAATCCTGCATTGAGCAATACAATGAAATCCCCAATTTCCTGCGGGATCTCGTGGGCAATAATGGCAATCGCAGTAAAGATGCCGACTTGGTAATCGGCCATAAATGCAGCAGCAATCAAAACACCATCAACAAAATTATGCAATCCATCGCCCACCAAAATCATCCAACCGCTGCGACCCGCTACTTCTGCATCATGTCCATGGTGGTGGCCATGACCATCTCCTTCGTGATGATGGCTATGACGCAGTAAAGCGATTTTCTCAAGCAAGAAAAAGCTCAAGAGACCTGCAAGCAAAGTAGCAAATAGCAACTTAGCATCCACGCCCGGCATCGTGAATGCCTCGGGTAATGAATGCAGCAAGGCAGTAGCCAGCAAAATACCTACCGACACACTGACCATGCTGTGAACCATCTTTGACAGAAAAGACAAAGAAAAACTTGCCGCAACAAGAACGCTAGCGACTCCCGCTAGCGCTGTTACCAGCACAATGCTTTGCAGTACTGACATGAAAATTAAGCAACCCCGTTTTGTTTAAACCAGGCAATACATTTTTCCCAGCCATCCTTCGCTGGACCTTCGCGATATAAAGCGCGATAGTCCGCATGGAAGCCATGAGGTGCATCTGGATACACTTCAAAACGGGAGGCTTTAGCAGCTGGATTTTTCGGGGCTGCTGCTGCAAGCGCTTGACGCATCTGCTCAACAGTTTCGAGTGAGATGCCCGCATCTGCTCCACCGTACAAACCTAGGACCGGAGCTTTCAGGTCAACAGCAATATCAACTGGGTGGCGAGGATTGCCTTCAGTTTTTTCACCAACTAAGCGACCATACCAAGCTACACCAGCTTTGACCTGAGGCAACGTAGCTGAGAGCCAAGTAATACGACCACCCCAGCAAAAACCTGTGACGCCAACTTTTTTCACATCACCACCGTTTTTGCCAGCCCATTGAATGGCTGCCTGCAAATCATTTAAGACTTGAGAATCTGGAGTCTTGGCAACAATATTGCTCATGATCTCGGCAGTAGTTCCATAGGTATTAGGATCGCCTGCTCGGATAAAGAATTCTGGGGCAATCGCCATATAGCCTAATTTAGCAAAACGTCTAGTAACGTCAGCGATGTATTCGTGTACACCAAAGATTTCGCTAGCGACGATCACAATCGGCAAATTACCTTTGGCTTTTTCTGGACGAGAGACATAAGCTGGCATCTGAAAGCTGCCGACTGGAATCATTTGCTCACCCGCTTTAATGCCCTTGAAATCCGTTTCGATTGCTTGTGCCATCACAGGCTCTGAGGCGGCTACAAAACCAATTCCCATCGTGGTTGCTGTAATAGCAGAGACTTTCATGAAACCTCTTCTGTCGCTAGCAATTACTTTTGAATCTGAATCTTTTTTAGTAGTCATTTTTTGTCTCCTTACCTGTAATTAATGTGCTTCTTCCCAATTATCGCCAATCCCAATGCCCACCACCAAAGGAACCTTCAGTTCAGCAACCTTACACATCAAATCAGGTAGCTTTGCCTGCAAGAGCTCCAGCTCATCTAAGGGTACGTCAAATACCAATTCATCGTGCACCTGAAGCAACATACGGGTCTTGAGACCCTCTTTTTCTAGCCAATTCTCAACCGCCACCATGGCCAATTTAATCAGATCAGCTGCAGTACCTTGCATGGGGGCATTAATTGCAGCCCGCTCCGCACCCTGACGACGAGGGCCATTCGAACCCTTAATCTCCGGCAGCCATAGGCGTCTGCCAAAGACTGTCTCGACATAGCCATTCTCTCTAGCCTCTAAACGAGTGCGCTCCATATATTGGGCCACACCTGGATAGCGATCAAAGTATTTGGCAATGTAATTCTGAGCTGCCGAGCGTTCAATGCCCAGGTTCCCAGCCAGACCAAAAGCACTCATACCGTAGATCAAACCAAAATTAATGACCTTGGCATAGCGACGCTGCTCTGAATTAACACTCTCAAGCGGCACACCAAAAATCTCAGCGGCGGTAGCTTGGTGCACATCTTTACCAGCAGCAAATGCAGCTAACAGATTTTCATCTTCAGCAATATGCGCCATGATGCGCAATTCAATTTGAGAATAGTCAGCAGAAAGAAGTTTGCAACCTTCAGCTGGAATAAACGCCTCTCGGATGCGTCGACCCTCTTCTGTACGAACAGGAATATTTTGCAAGTTTGGATCGCTTGAAGCCAAGCGTCCTGTCACTGCAGTCGCCTGAGAAAAACTCGTGTGCACGCGACCGGTTTTAGGATCAGCCATGCGTGGCAGTTTCTCAATATAAGTTGACATCAATTTAGCAAGACTGCGGTAATCCAAAATACGCGCAGGCAAAGGATAGTCTTCAGCCAACTTCTGTAAAACTTCTTCATCAGTCGATGGCGCACCCGATGGTGTTTTCTTAATTACCGGAAGCTCTAGCTGACCAAATAAAATTTCTGCGATCTGCTTAGGGGATTGAATGTTGAATGGCTGTCCAGCCAGCTTATGAATCTCTCCCTCCAAGGCAAGCAAACGCTTGCCGACCTCTTGGCCTTGCTGAGATAGCAGCGCCGAATCAATCCGAATACCATTGCGTTCCATGATGCCAAGCACACGCATGGCTGGCATCTCAATGTTTTCATAAACATAAAGAAGGCCTGGGCTTGCCTGGATTTGAGGCCACAGTGCGTGGTGTAAACGCAAAGTAATGTCCGCATCTTCTGCCGCATAGTCTGTAGCGATCTTCAGATCCACTTGATCAAAACCAATCTGATGCACGCCTTTACCGCATACCTCTTCATACTTAATGGTCTTCATGCCGAGGTGTCGCTCGGCTAAGTTATCCATGTTGTGCGGCATGTGCGATTCCAGCACATAAGACTCCAGCATGGTGTCAAATGCAATGCCCTGCAAAGTAATGTTGTAGTTTGCAAATATATGGCTGTCGTACTTGAGGTTTTGACCTACCTTCAAATGCAAAGCGCTTTCCAACCAAGGCTTCAGGCGGGCTAAGACTAATTCACGACTGAGTTGAGCCTCCCCATTACGGTGCGCCACTGGGATATAGCAGGCCTCTCCAGGAGTGACGCAAAGCGAGATACCGACAATCTCAGCAGCTAGCGCATCCAAGCTAGTAGTTTCTGTGTCGACAGCTGTTAGTTCTGCACCTTCAATTTTTTTAATCCAGCGGTCTAGTGCAACCTCATCCACCACACACTCATAATGTTTGGCAATAGCGCCTTGCAGATCCATTGTTTCTTGCGATAAGGCAGTTGTTGCCTCTGTAGCAGTAGGGCCAAACTTCTTGGTGTCAGCTTTTACATCTTCTTCCGAAGAATTTTTGATGGGGCTGCCAGCTAAATCAAAACTGCCACTAGCTTCAGGGACTGCCCCACCCAACTGCTTCTCCACATCACGTAACCACGTCTTAAATGCGTAGCGTTCAAATAACTCTCGCAAAAGCGGTGCATCCTCTGGTTTTGCGTGCAAGTCATCCAAGCCTGGAAGATGGGAGGATAAGTCGCAATCCGTTTTCACGGTAATCAGCTGTCGCGCTTGTGGAAGCCACTCCAAACTATTGCGCAAGTTCTCGCCTACAACACCCTTCACTTGATCGGCATTTGCCATCAAGTTATCCAGGTCACCAAACTCAGCTAACCATTTGTTGGCTGTTTTAGGGCCCGCCTTCGGAACACCGGGTACGTTGTCGACGGTATCCCCAATGATCGACAGGTAATCTACGATGCGCTCTGGAGGTACGCCGAATTTTTCGATAACACCATCGATATCCAACTTCTCATTGGTCATCGTATTAATCAAGGTAACCGAGGAATTCACTAACTGAGCCAAATCTTTGTCGCCGGTAGAAATAATGGTTTCCCAGCCAGCTTGAGTGGCTTGGCAAGCCAAGGTACCAATCACATCATCAGCTTCAACCCCAGAAACCATCAGTACTGGCCAGCCTAAGGCCTTGACCATCGCATGGATCGGCTCAATTTGTTTGACTAAATCTTCAGGCATGGGGGAGCGGTGCGCCTTGTACTCAGAGTACATTTCATCCCGGAAAGTCTTACCTTTGGCGTCAAAAACACAGGCAATATGGTCAGCCTTGAGTTCCGAGCGCGCTCGGCGCATCATATTGACCATCCCATAGATTGCCCCTGTTGGGTCACCCGCCCCATTTCTGAGGTCTGGCATGGCATGAAAGGCGCGATAGAGGTAGCTAGAACCGTCTACCAACAAGAGTCTATGTTTAGTCATACCGCAATCGTACAATCTAGTTGCTAACTGCCTACAGATCAGGTTCAAATCCTCCTGAAAAGAGGCCAATAAAGGTGAAAAATGATGCAAGCTCTAACTAACTTACTCCACTCTTCTGTGAGCCAACCCCTTGTTCTAACAAGCTTTTTAGTGGCTTTTGCCTCTTTCGGCTTAAATTCAGCGCATGCTCAAAATAATTCTCAGGCACTGAGCCCATCCGAACTACAGCGCATTAACAATCAGCCATTAGCTCCTGCCGTCAGCGCATCTCAAGCAACCAATGCACCAGAAGGCCGTAAACCGAGCTTTCAGCATAAAGAGGCTACCGGTACTGAAATTACTGAATATAAAGATACAAACGCACCTACTCAGGTTGATGTAAAGACACGCTATACCAACTATGAAATGGCACCCCCAGCGACCGTAATGCCAGGCGTCCCAAAAGAAACTGATCTCATTAGCGTTCCTAGTATCAGCATTCCTTTTTAATCGCTGACACTCTGCATCCCACCATTCGCATCTTTCACTTTTAGTCATGGCCGTCTTCACACCTGTTGAACTGAGTGATATCTCTGATTGGATTACAGCTGATTTTGATATTGGACAAGCGGTTGATATTCGCGGCATTCATGGTGGCATCGAGAACTCCAATTTCTTTCTCGACACTGAAAAGAACGGCAAGAAACAGGAATACGTTCTCACTATTTTTGAAAGACTATCAGCAGCCCAGTTGCCGTATTACTTAGAGTTGATGCGTCACTTGGCAAACAAAGGCATTCCCGTGCCCAAGCCACTCGAGAATAAACAAGGACAGATTCTATTTACCCTTAAAGATAAGCCTGCAGCGATTGTGAGTAAGCTTCCGGGGATCTCTAGACTCGCTCCTGAAGCAAGGCATTGCGCTCTGGTTGGTGAAAATTTAGCCAAGATGCATTTAGCTGGTAGTGACTTCAAGCACAGCCAAGAAAATCTTCGCAGCCTGTCTTGGTGGAAAAAAACTGTTCCTCTGGTACTCACCCACTTGAGCGATTCTCAAAAAGAATTACTCACAACCGAACTCGCTACTCAAGAAAAATTCTTTGCCTCAGAGGCATATACTTCGCTCCCGCAGGGGGCAAGCCACTGCGATCTGTTTAGAGATAACGTACTATTCGACCCCCAAGGTGCTGGCGATAGCTCTCAAGATCAGCTAGGTGGTTTCTTCGACTTTTATTTCGCCGGAACAGATAAGTGGTTATTTGATTTAGCGGTTACAGTAAACGATTGGTGCCTTGCCGAAAATAAACAGGATTTAGATCCTGCTCGCTTCATGGCGCTAATGGATGCTTATCAATCTGTTCGACCACTTACCGACAGCGAGAAAGCAAGTTGGCCACTAATGGTGCGTGCTGCAGCTCTGCGGTTTTGGATTTCTCGCTTGTGGGATTTTTACTTGCCGCGTGATGCTCAAATGCTCACCCCACATGACCCTCGTCATTTTGAAAATATTCTCTTAAGTCGCAAAGCAATATGAAACTAAATTCTGTCTCTCCAAAAGAAGGCTATACCTGGATCCGTCAAGGTATTTGGCTTTTTAAACAAAATCCATTAGGCTTTTTAACTTTGATTTTTCTGTATGTGTTTGTAGCGCAATTAGCTGTTCTCGTGCCAGTGATTGGTGTTTTTGCCGTTTTATTACTCACACCTACTTTATCTGTTGGCTTTATGACCGCCTGTCGCTTAGCCATTCAAAAAGAACGTATTCGTCCAACAGTCTATGTGACTGCCCTGCAATCCACCCCCTTAATTCGAAAACGCATTCTTCAGTTAGGTTTGGTGTACGCAGCGCTCATTCTGATGTTGAGCTTTATCTTGGGGATGCTGGTGGATTTTGACGTACTGATCCCGCTCATGACAAATGAAAAACCGATTACACCCGAAGCCCTCAACCAGATTTATTTGATTCTCTTTTTTGGCAGCCTACTCTATGTACCAGTTGCAATGCTCATGTGGTTCTCCCCCGTGCTCGTTGCTTGGGCTGACATGCCAGTAGCTCAGGCGCTCTTTTCTAGTGCCATTGCATGCTGGACAAATCGCGGTGCATTCTTTTTATATATCGCAATTTGGGGTGCGATCTTGGTTGCCATTCCATTAAGCATTGGCTCCATTCTGGATGCGCTGGATTTTGGTCAAGCCGCATCATTCATCATCGCCCCCATTTCCATGGCGGGACTTACTGTGATGCATTGCTCTTTCTTTGCAACCTGGAAAGCATGCTTTGCTGAAAAAGAATCGGCAAGCTTGATTGCGTAATAGCTGGCTTAGTTACTGATTTAGTCTATTGCAGCAAGCTTAGCAATACTGAGCTGTAGCCATTTCACACCATGGCGCTTGAAGTTCACTTGAGCGCGCGCATCAGCATCATTGCCTTCTAGACCAGTTACACGCCCCTCACCAAACTTAGTGTGAAAAACATTCTGACCGATTGTAAATGGGTAATTTCCACGCGGTGGTGAGGCCATTCTGGTTACTGAGGTTGAGGCAGAACCTACGCGCCCAATTTGTCTTGCAGGTCTCTCACGCTCATTACCACTATCAAAGAAATCATTCGATCCAAACTCACGTTGACGCGTGTAGCCATCTTGCCAAGTAGATCCTGAACGACCACCATTACCACTGGTGGCTCCGCCCCAGCGAGCATCTTTTACTTTTGGAGTGAGCCACTTCAAGGAATCGGATGGCAATTCTTCCAAGAAGCGGGAAGGCATGTTGTAGCGCACCTGACCATGGAGCATTCGTGACTGTGTATGCGAGAGATAGAGACGCTCTTTTGCTCGAGTAATTGCGACATACATCAAGCGACGCTCTTCCTCTAAACCATTCTGCTCATTAATACTGTTCTCGTGCGGGAATAAACCTTCCTCTAAGCCCGTAATAAATACGGAGGTGAACTCCAAACCTTTAGCCGAGTGGACTGTCATGAGCTGAACGGCGTCTTGACCAGCCTGAGCCTGGTTGTCACCAGCCTCGAGAGAGGCGTGTGAGAGGAATGCTGCCAATGGAGATATCTCCACCGTGCCAGGCGCGTTTTCACCTGGTAGCGTAGCAGCAGTAGCATCCTGACCATAACCCTCTTCCGCAATAAATGCGGTTGCAGCGTTAATGAGTTCTTGTAAGTTTTCTACGCGGTCTTGGCCTTCACGCTCAGAGAGATAGTGCTGAATCAATCCGCTGTTCTGAATCACAAACTCTACCGTCTCTGGCAAAGTGTTGTGACGAGTAGCTTCACGCATGTGGTCTACCAATCGCACAAAACCACCCAATGAGGCGCCCGCCTTACCATCCAAAGTTGATGCTGCTAAATATAAAGAGCTATTTTGTGCGCGAGCTGCATCTTGCACAGCCTCAATCGATCTTGCGCCAATTCCACGCGTTGGGAAATTCACTACACGCGAGAAAGAGGTATCGTCATTTGGATTTTCTAGCAGGCGTAGATACGCTAAAGCATGTTTAATTTCAGCGCGCTCGAAGAAGCGAAGCCCACCGTACACACGATACGGAATTGCTGCGGAGAATAGAGCATGCTCGATGATGCGTGACTGAGCATTGCTGCGATAGAGCAAAGCAATTTCAGTACGCTTGATACCGCTATTTACTAAAGCTTTGATTTCATCTACGAGCCAGGCGGCTTCTGCATGATCACTTGGAGCATCATAGATGCGGACTGGCTCGCCATGACCAGCATCGGTGCGCAGGTTTTTACCTAGACGATCCGTATTATTAGAAATAAGATAGTTGGCCGTATCTAAGATGTGGCCATGCGAGCGATAGTTTTGCTCAAGCTTCACCATCATGGGGTGGTATTGCTTTTCATACAAACGCATATTCTCAACGTCTGCACCACGGAAGGCATAAATACTTTGATCGTCATCACCCACCGCGAAGACTGCACTACTTCCCATGCCGCTCACATTTACACGGCTTGCATCGTGACCAGAAAGTAATTTAAGCCAAGCGTATTGCAGTGCATTGGTATCTTGAAACTCATCAATCAAGATATGGCGGAAACGCTCTTGATAGTGCGTGCGAATGGCTTCGTTATGTTTGAGTAATTCATAGCTACGCAATAAGAGTTCAGCAAAGTCGACCACACCCTCACGCTGACACTGCTCATCGTAAGCTGCATACAACTGAGCCATCTTGCCCTGGAAGTCATCCCCTACGGATAACTCTTTGGCACGCTGACCACGCTCTTTTGCGTGCGCAATGAAATACTGCAACTGCTTAGGGGGGTATTTCTCATCATCGACCTTTAAACCCTTCAACAGGCGCTTAATTGCGGAAAGCTGATCTTGGGTGTCCAAAATCTGAAAAGTGGACGGCAAACCCGCTTCTTTGTGATGGGCACGCAATAAACGGTTGCAAAGACCGTGGAAAGTGCCAATCCACATACCCCGGGTATTGATCGGTAACATGGCACTTAAGCGCAACATCATCTCTTTAGCGGCCTTATTGGTAAAGGTCACTGCGAGCACACCAATGGGTGATACCTGGCCGGTTTGGATCAACCAAGCTATACGGGTCGTGAGGACGCGGGTTTTTCCACTACCGGCACCAGCCAAAATCAGGGCTGACTGGGCTTGACCATTTGAATTGACAGGCGGGAGGGTCACTGCCTCGCGTTGTTCTGGATTAAGGTTTGCGAGCAAGTCTGAGTACATCGCCCCAATTATAATTTGCCTCTTATGCCAAATGCTTCGAATACCCCTAATTCACCCGCGGCCAGCTCCTTAGATGAACTAGCCAAATCCTACGAACCCGCCCCAATTGAAGCTTATTGGGGTCCGGAATGGGAACGCCGCGGCATTGCCGACGCCACCCTAGATGAGGGCAAGGGAGATTTCTCGATTCAATTGCCGCCACCGAATGTGACAGGCACCCTCCATATGGGTCATGCTTTTAATCAAACCATCATGGATGGCTTGGTGCGTCACGCCCGCATGTCCGGCAAAAATACCTTATGGGTTCCCGGTACAGATCACGCAGGCATCGCCACACAAATCGTCGTTGAACGCCAACTCGATGCACAGAAAGTTTCTCGTCACGATTTAGGTCGTGAGAAATTCTTAGAGAAAGTTTGGGAATGGAAAGAAACTTCCGGCAACACCATTACTCGCCAAATTCGTCGCCTAGGCGCTTCGATTGATTGGGGTAAAGAATATTTCACAATGGACAGCAAGATGTCCAAAGCAGTTGTTGAAGTATTTGTTCGTTTGCATGAGCAAGGATTGATTTACCGCGGCAAACGTTTAGTGAACTGGGACCCCGTTTTGGGAACTGCAGTCTCCGATCTAGAAGTAGTGAGCGAAGAAGAAGATGGCTCTATGTGGCACATCCGCTATCCATTAGCAGATGACTCAGGACACCTGACTGTTGCTACTACTCGCCCAGAGACCCTATTGGGCGACGTTGCCGTCATGGTCAATCCAGAAGATGAGCGCTACAAACATCTCATTGGTCAGTCGGTAAAACTGCCACTATGCAATCGCGAGATCCCGATCATTGCAGATGACTATGTGGATTTGGCTTTTGGTACTGGCGTAGTGAAAGTGACTCCTGCACACGACTTTAACGACTACGCTGTTGGACAACGCCATCAATTACCGCTTATCAACATCCTCACACTCGATGCCAAGATTAATGAAAATGCACCCGTTGCTTATCAAGATCTTGAGCGTTTTGCTGCACGTAAACAAATCGTTGCCGATTTAGATGCTGCTGGTTTATTAGAAAAAGTACAGCCGCATAAATTGATGGTGCCACGTGGCGATCGCACTCAAACCATCATTGAGCCTATGCTCACTGACCAATGGTTTGTGGCAATGTCTAAACCAAGTCCAGACAATCAATATCAACCAGGCTCATCTATCGCTGGCGCAGCATTAGATGCAGTCACTAAAGGTGACATCAAGCTCGTTCCTGAAAACTGGATCAATACCTATACCCAGTGGCTAGAGAACATTCAAGACTGGTGCATCTCACGTCAACTTTGGTGGGGCCATCAAATCCCCGCTTGGTATGGCGATGATGGCCAGATCTTTGTTGCTCGCTCTGAAGAAGAAGCCAAGGGCAAAGCTGTTGCGGCAGGCTATACCGGGCAACTCAACCGCGACCCTGATGTCTTAGATACTTGGTTTAGCTCAGCACTTGTGCCCTTTAGCTCATTAGGCTGGCCAGAGGAAACGCCTGCTCTCAAGCATTTCTTGCCTTCATCTGTTTTGGTCACCGGCTTTGACATCATCTTCTTCTGGGTGGCCAGAATGGTCATGATGACTTGTCATTTCACTGGCAAGGTACCGTTTAATACAGTGTACGTTCATGGCCTAGTTCGTGATGCCGAAGGTCAAAAGATGAGTAAGTCCAAAGGAAATACTTTGGATCCAATCGACCTCATTGACGGCATCAAGATTGAAGACTTAGTCACTAAGCGCACCACCGGCTTGATGAACCCCAAACAAGCTGAAAGCATAGGTAAGAAAACTAAGAAAGAATTTCCGGAAGGTATTCCTGCGTTTGGTACGGATGCCTTACGCTTTACATTCGCTTCACTCGCCTCACTTGGTCGCAATATTAACTTTGACCAAAAACGCTGCGAGGGTTATCGCAATTTCTGTAACAAGCTTTGGAATGCCACTCGCTTTGTGCTCATGAATTGCCCTGGCGATGAACAAGAAAATGGTTTTGCTCCTTGTGACAACCAATGCGGCCCAGAAGGGCAATTAGACTTCTCTCCCGCAGATCGCTGGATTGTTTCTTTACTTCAGAGAACGGAAGCTGATGTTGCCAAGGGCTTCCAGAACTATCGCTTTGACAATATTGCTGGCAGCATTTACCAGTTTGTTTGGGATGAGTATTGCGATTGGTACTTAGAGCTAGCCAAGGTTCAATTGCAGACTGGGACACCGGCACAGCAACGCGCTACTCGTCGCACTTTGCTTCGCGTTTTAGAAACTATCTTGCGTATGGCGCACCCACTCATTCCATTCATTACTGAAACCCTTTGGCAAACCGTTGGGCCTAAGGTTGGTAAGGAGTTGACCAAGCAAGACAAGCAAACGATTGCATTACAGCCATACCCTGTTGCTCAGCTCGATAAGATTGATGAGCAAAGCGAAACTTGGGTAGCTCAGATTAAATCGATTGTGGACGCTTGCCGTAATTTGCGTGGTGAGATGCAAGTCTCTCCTGCGCTCAAGGTACCTCTCTGGATTAGTGGGCCGCAAGACTTCCTGAAGAAGGCTAGCCCATACTTAACCGCGCTGGCCAAGTTATCCGAAGTCAAAATCTATGATGACGAGTCTGCACTCGAGAAGGATGCCCCAGGCGCCCCAATGGCCTTAGTTGGCAATCTCAAGCTACTACTCAAAATTGAAGTAGATGTTGCAGCCGAGAGAATTCGTCTGAGCAAAGAAATTGAGCGCCTAGCAAATGAGATTACCAAGGCACGTGGCAAGCTTGGTAACGAAAGTTTTGTAGCGCGAGCACCGGAAGAGGTCGTTGCCCAAGAAAAGCAACGTCTTGCTGGATTTGAGCAAAACCATGAGAAGCTTGTTGCACAATTAGAGCGACTGAAATAAAGCAGCAATACAACTGATCGGAATTTCTATGCCATTAAGCACTAAAGCTGTTACCAAAGCCGTCTTCCCTGTTGCTGGACTTGGCACGCGCTTCTTGCCAGCTACCAAAGCTAGCCCGAAAGAGATGCTGAATGTCGTGGATAAACCCCTGATTCAGTATGCGGTTGAAGAAGCCATTGCTGCCGGCATTACTGAAATGATTTTTGTTACTGGCCGCAGTAAGCGCGCCATCGAAGACCACTTTGATAAAGCATATGAATTGGAAGCCGAACTCGAAGCCAAAAATAAGCAGGCTCTATTAGAGATTGTTCGTAGCGTTAAACCAAGTCATGTGGATTGCGTGTATGTACGTCAACCTGAAGCACTGGGTTTGGGGCATGCAGTTCTGTGCGCAGAAAAGTTAGTTCGCGATGAGCCATTTGCCATCATCCTTGCAGATGACTTGCTTGATGGCCAGCCACCAGTTCTAAAGCAGATGCTTAAAGTGTTTGATGAGCAAAATGGCTCAGTCTTAGCAGTAGAAAAAATTGATCCATCCAAAAGCAGCTCCTACGGCATTATTTCCGGGTCGGAAGTGTCCAAAGGGATCTATCGTTTAAATGGGATTGTGGAGAAGCCACAACCCAAAGATGCGCCGTCCAACTTAGCAGTGGTGGGTCGTTATGTACTGTCTTCAGACATCTTTAATCACATTCGCAACCTCAAGCCTGGAGCCGGCGGTGAAATTCAACTCACCGATGCTATTGCCTCCTTGCTCAAAGAAGAGCCTGTGTTCGCCTATGAATACGATGGCGTGCGTTATGACTGCGGCAGCAAACTAGGCTACCTTAAGGCTTCTGTGGAATTCGCACTACGCCATCCAGAAGTGAGTACTGAGTTTGCAGCTTACTTAAAAAGTCGATCTTTAACTTAGACTAAAACTTCATCTTCGGCAGATTTAAATTCTGTGGGATAAAAGCAAAAAAGGCAGAAATCACTTTCTGCCTTTTCTATTGGTTGCCAGAGTTCTAGGTATTCAGAGTGCTTTATCTTCTCTTCAGAAAAAAAACCAATACATCACCGTCGGTAGTGCTGGAAAGTAGTTCATTGCCAGTCTGTTTTGCAAAGGCAGGAAAATCATTTGCCGCACCTGAGTCGGTAGCTTTGACCTTCAAGACTTGGCCGGACTCCATAGTGGCTAAAGCTTTCTTGGTGCGTAAGATCGGCAACGGGCAATTCATGCCAATGGCATCGACTTCGAGATTAAATTCAATAGGATTACTCACTTAGAGGCCACCCAATCTTTCACACCAGCTAATGCCGCACCCAACTTACTTGGGTCAGTACCACCAGCCATCGCCATCTCTGGTTTGCCACCGCCCTTGCCACCAACTTGCTGGGCAACAAAGTTCACCAAGTCACCCGCTTTCACTTTAGCAATTGAGTCTGCAGTCACACCAGCAATTAAGCTCACCTTATCACCCTGGACGGAAGCCAAAACAATGGCGGCTGTTTTCAATTTGGCTTTTAAGGCATCCATGGTTTCGCGAAGTACTTGAGCGTCTGCACCATCTAAGCGAGCTGCTAAGACTTTGATGCCGTTGACATCAATTGCTTGTGTCGCTAATTCATCACCTTGGCTTGCGGCAAGCTTAGAGTTCACCTTATCCAACTCACGTTCAGCTTGACGCAGGCTTTCTTGGAGTTGAGCAACACGATTTACCAAATCACCTGGATGGGTTTTTAAGATTGTTGCAGCTTCGTTGATCTTGTCTTCCATGCCTTGCAAGAAATTCAAAGCATTTCTACCAGTGACCGCCTCAACACGGCGAATACCTGCAGCAACACCGCCCTCAGAAACAATCTTCAAACTACCGATATCTCCAGTACGGCCCACGTGCGTGCCTCCACAGAGCTCTTTAGAACTACCAATTTCTAGAACGCGAACTTCGTCACCATACTTCTCACCAAAGAGCATCATGGCACCAGTTTTCTGCGCATCATCCAAAGACATCACTTTTCCGGAAGTTGCGGTATTAGCCAAGATCTCAGCATTCACGATATCTTCTACCCGACGAATTTCTGCTGCAGTAATGGGTGCGTTATGAGTAAAGTCAAAACGAGTTTTACTAGCATCGACCAAAGAACCCTTTTGCTGCACATGATCACCCAAGACTTCACGCAATGCTTTATGCAAAATATGCGTAGCACTGTGGTTACGCATCGTTTCAGTTCTTTGCTGGACATCTACCAAGGCGTTGATTGAATCACCCACCTTCAGCTCGCCCTCTTGCACTTCACCTTGATGACCAAACACATCAGCCTGAATCTTGAAAGTATCTTCAACTGCAAAACGTACTGCCTCATTGCGCAACTCACCCTTGTCACCAACCTGTCCACCAGATTCAGCATAGAAAGGGGTGTGATCTAAAACGATTACTGCAGTATCGCCAGCTTTAACAGACTGCACGGCCGAGCCATCAACGTAGAGTGCCGTTACTTTGGCACCCTCATGTTTCAGGGTGTCATAGCCATGAAACTGCGTTGGTTTGCCGGAGTACTCCAAACCTTGGGCCACTTTGAACTTGCCAGCCGCTCTTGCTTGATCGCGCTGCTTTTGCATCGCCAACTCAAAGCCTTCCGCATCAACCGAAACACCGCGCTCACGACACACATCGGCAGTCAAATCCAATGGGAAGCCAAACGTATCGTGCAAACGGAAGGCAGTTTCGCCATCAACGGTCTTAGCACCACCAACAAGCGCGCTCTCCAGAATCTCCATACCGTTAGCGATTGTCTGAAAGAAGCGCTCTTCTTCCTGCTTAATCACTTCACTTACTTTGTCCTTGGCAGCTTGTAACTCTGGATATGAAAGGCCCATCTCTTTTACGAGGGCAGGAACAAGTTGATAGAAAAACGGTTTGCGCGCACCCAACTTATAACCATGACGAATTGCACGGCGCGTAATACGACGCAGGACATAGCCGCGCCCAGCATTACCCGGAATCACACCATCCACCACGATAAAGCTACATGCACGAATATGGTCTGCAATCACCTTAAGCGAAGGACTGTCAATATCGCAGTTCGCGCCACCAGCTGTATCAACCGCTTCTTTAGCAGCCTTGAGCAAATTCACAAAGAGATCAATCTCATAATTGGAATGCACTTGCTGCAATACTGCAGCGATACGCTCCAAGCCCATGCCAGTATCAACGCTAGGCTTAGGCAAGAGATGCATGTTGCCCGCTTCGTCGCGGTTGAACTGCATGAACACGTTATTCCAGATCTCAATATAGCGATCACCATCCTCATCAGGACTTCCTGGAGGCCCGCCAGCAATGTGTGGGCCGTGGTCATAGAAGATTTCAGTGCAAGGTCCACATGGCCCGGTGTCGCCCATCATCCAGAAATTATCTGAAGCGTAACGCGCCCCCTTGTTATCGCCGATGCGAATAATGCGCTCAGCCGGCACACCAATTTGCTTGTTCCAAATCTCATAAGCCTCGTCATCTTCCGCGTAAACAGTCACGAGTAGCTTTTCTGCGGGAAGTTTAAAAACTTCAGTGAGTAATTCCCAGGCAAATTGAATTGCATCCTTCTTAAAGTAATCCCCAAAAGAGAAGTTGCCCAGCATTTCAAAAAAGGTGTGATGACGGGCTGTGTAGCCAACGTTATCCAAGTCATTGTGCTTGCCACCCGCACGGATACATTTTTGAGCGGTGGTTGCGCGGTTATAAGGACGCTTATCAAAACCCAAAAAGACATCCTTAAACTGATTCATCCCCGCATTCGTGAATAGCAGAGTTGGGTCATCCCCTGGCACTACCGGACTGGAGGGGACAATTTGATGGCCTTTTTTGGCGAAGTAGTCCAGGTAGGCCTGGCGAATTTGGGAGACTTTCATACTAATAATTATCGCATTGGCACTAGTCGGGGGCAAACCCTAGGCAAACCCCCTCAATCCTGCCTTACAATCCCATAACATTAATAAATAGATCGACCTTTAAGTCGATATAAGGAGCTCAAGTTGAAAATTCGCAATCAAAGGGATTTTGGCGCCGGAATCATGTATATGGTTATCGGCCTTTTCTTTGCAGGTATTGCCACCACCTATTCTTTGGGCACTGCGGCCAAAATGGGTCCTGGATACTTCCCGCTGGCCCTCGGAATACTCATGTTTTTACTGGGCTTACTCGTACTCGTTACCTCATTGAGAGCTAGCGCAGCCATCGATCAAATCCCTCAATTCAACTGGCGAGTAATAGGCATTATTACTGGATCAATTTGTCTTTTTGGCATTTTGCTGCCAACTATGGGGGTTCTGGTGGCTATTTTTGGCCTTGTTTTTGCATCTTCAACGGCAAGTAAGGAATTTAGCTGGAAAGCAGCTACCCTAAATTCCATTGTGCTGATGGTGTTTACTTATCTGGTGTTTATCGTTGGCCTTAAGCTCACGTTCCCAGTTTTACCGTTCTTTTTCGAATAATCACCGGGAACTAGAAAAATGGAATTATTTAATAATCTCGCTCTCGGATTCGATACCGCGTTCACCCTTCAAAATTTGATGTACTGCTTTATTGGTTGCTTATTGGGCACCCTCATTGGCGTACTCCCTGGCCTAGGCCCTGTAGCAACTATTGCCATGTTGCTCCCAGCAACCTACGCACTGCCTCCAATTGCAGCCTTAATTATGTTGGCCGGTATTTATTACGGCTCACAGTACGGAGGATCTACTACTGCAATTTTGCTCAACATTCCAGGGGAAACGTCCTCGGTGGTGACGGCAATTGACGGCTACCAAATGGCTAAAAATGGCCGCGGTGGTGTCGCTTTATTTACAGCGGGTATGGGTTCATTCTTTGCCGGTTGCGTGGCGACACTCGTTTTAGCTGCTTTTGCCGCGCCGCTCTCTGAATTGGCCTTTAAGTTTGGGCCAGCCGAATACTTCTCCCTTATGGTTTTGGGATTAATTGGCGCGGTTGTTCTGGCTTCAGGTTCCTTGATCAAAGCCATTGGCATGATCATCCTTGGTTTATTGATGGGCTTGATCGGCACGGACGTAAACTCTGGGGTTGCTCGCTACTCCTTTGATATTCCACAACTCAGCGATGGTATTGGCTTTGTCAGCGTGGCTATGGGCGTATTTGGCTTTGCTGAAATCATGGGTAATTTGGAGAAAAAAGACGATGAAGAGGGCTTCCTCAACAAAGTCACCTCCATGATTCCAACTAAAAATGATCTGAAGCGCATGGTTCCATCTATCCTGCGCGGCACTACCATTGGCTCTATTTTGGGAATTCTTCCAGGCGGTGGTGCAGCTCTGGCCGCCTTTGGCGCTTACTCAGTTGAGAAGAAATCCTCAAAATACACTCATGAATTCGGTAAGGGTGCTATTGAGGGTGTTGCGGGTCCAGAAGCAGCCAATAATGCTGCAGCTCAAACCTCTTTTATTCCATTGCTCACCTTGGGTATTCCACCAAATGCAGTGATGGCTCTGATGGTTGGAGCGATGACTATTCATAACATTCAACCTGGTCCACAAGTGATGACTAGTAACCCAGCCCTGTTCTGGGGTCTGATTGCGTCCATGTGGATTGGTAACGTGATGTTGATTCTCTTGAACTTGCCTCTCATTGGTATTTGGGTAAAGCTCTTGAAAATTCCATACCGCTTGATGTATCCAGCCATCCTGGTCTTCTGCTGTATCGGCGTTTACACCGTCAATAATTCCATATTTGACGTTTATGTAACGGCTGGTTTCGGCTTAATTGGCTACCTCTTCTTCAAGCTCGGCTGCGAACCTGCTCCATTACTCCTTGGTTTCGTGCTCGGACCAATGATGGAAGAGAACTTCCGTCGCGCACTGTTGTTGTCACGCGGTGATTTCTCCACCTTCTTTACGCGTCCACTATCTCTCAGCCTGCTCATTGCGGCTGCTCTCTTGGTGGTGATCGTAGCTCTCCCGGCGGTTAAGAAAACCCGTGAGGAGGCTTTTGTAGAGGAGTAATTCTCGAAAGCTTCCCAGAAACGAGCCCGCAGTAGTTTGCGGGCTTTTTCTTTAGGGGCGAGGGTTTTCTCTACAATGGGCGCATGTCCCAAGATAGCAAATCACCCAAAGTTCCTGCCAGCACAATTGCTGAGCCTTCCAACTTTTTGCGCCAGATCATTGACCATGATTTGGCGAGTGGCGCCTATCAGAACCGCAGCAGCCGTGATGGTCAAGCTATCCCCTCCATCATTACGCGCTTTCCGCCAGAACCTAATGGCTATCTCCACATCGGTCACGCTAAAAGTATCTGCCTCAACTTTGGCTTAGCTGCTGATTACAACCAGCTGGCTGGTGGTGCGCGGTGCAATATGCGCCTCGATGACACCAATCCAGTCAAAGAGGATGTTGAGTATGCGGACAGCATTTTGGATGCAGTCAAATGGCTTGGCTTTGATTGGGGCACGCATCTGTATCACGCGAGTGATTACTTTGATCAGCTCTATGAGTTTGCAGAAATTCTGATTCAGAGTGGCAAAGCCTATGTGGATAGTCAAAGTGCCGATGACATTCATACTAATCGCGGTAACTTTGGGCAAGCTGGAAAAAATAGTCCCTACCGTAATCGCACTCCAGACGAGAATCTGGCTTTATTCCGCGAGATGCGTGATGGCAAATACAAAGATGGAGAACATGTTCTACGTCTAAAAATTGATATGGCGCATCATAATATTGTGATGCGTGATCCTGTGGTATATCGTATTCGTCATACCGATCACCACCGGACTGGCAGCAAGTGGTGCATCTACCCTTTATATGATTTCACGCACTGCATTTCGGATGCACTAGAAAATGTCTCACACTCCATCTGTACTTTGGAGTTTGAGAATAATCGTCCACTCTACGATTGGATTGTTGCCTCACTAGCAGAATTAGGGATCTTCAAAAATCCAGTGCCGCATCAGTATGAATTCGCCCGCCTCAACTTAACTTACACCATCACCAGCAAACGTAAGCTGCTGCAATTGGTCGAAGAAAAACATGTTGATGGCTGGGATGATCCACGCATGCCAACCATCGTCGGCATTCGTCGCAGAGGCTATACGCCAGAGAGTATTCGCTTGTTCTGCGAGCGCATCGGGGTTTCTAAAGCGGATAGCTGGATCGATATGAGTACGCTGGATCAAGCCTTGCGGGATGATCTAGAAGGCAAAGCTCCACGGGCTACAGCAGTTCTAAAGCCACTCAAACTCGTCATTGAAAACTTTGACGCCTCTGTAAGTGAGCCCTGTTCAGCACCACGCCATCCTCAACATCCTGAATGGGGTAATCGCGAATTTCATTTCACAAAAGAATTGTGGATTGAGGAAGATGACTTTATGAAGGAGCCTATTAAAGGATTCTTCAGGCTCTACCCACCAATCGGCGATCAAGCAGGTGGACGCGTGCGTTTGCGCCATGGATTTGTGATTGAGTGCACTGGCTTTGAAGTAGATGCTAATGGCAATGTGATTCGAGTGAACGCGACTCACTTCCCTGATAGTAAGAGTGGTACTCCAGGCTCAAACAATTACAAAGTCAAGGGCAACATTCATTGGGTCAGCGCAGCTGAGGCTGTGCCTGCGCAAGTGCGTCTCTATGACCATCTGTTTAATGATCCACATCCAGATAGTGGTGATAAGAATTTCCTTGATGCGATTAACCCAAGCTCTAAGCAAACGATTACCGCCTACTTAGAGCCTTGCATGAAAGATGCCAAAGCAGAAGATCGCTTCCAGTTTGAACGCCATGGTTACTTTGTCGCAGACCAAAGCGATTCCAAGCCAGGTCAGCCTGTATTCAACCGTACGGTCGGACTTAAGGATTCTTGGAAATAGTTTTCAGAAACTCTGCCACGCTGGGATAGCGTAGCGGGGTTTTTAATTCTGCTAGTCGCCTATTGGTTACGCGCCGTGACTCCCGCATAAAGGACCACAGCATGGGAGATACGATTTTTTCCAATTGCTCAGCAGGCATCCTTGGTGGTCGCTCCAAACCAAAGACATCAGCCACTTCATCAAAGTAATCACCCATCTTGGTTTCACCACCATCACAGGCATTAATGACGCGCTGTGGTTTGCCGTGGTAAACGGCAGCACACACTAATCTCGCCAAATCATCACTCTGAATATGGTTTGAGTAGGCATCCTCTTCTGCGATTAAGGCGGGTGTTCCTGCCTGTATGCGGTCAACCGGCAATCGGTCTGCAGCATAAATGCCGGGTACACGTAGGATGGTCAGCGCGACTCCATGAGCTGGAGCCCAAAGACGCAGGCAATTTTCTGCGTCCACCCTGCGCTTGGCTCGCTCACTCTGAGGATTGACAGGTGTCACTTCACTCACCCTGCCACCAGCATGATTCCCGTAAACACCAGTAGTACTCACATAAATCAAGCGCCCAACAATATCAGAGCCTTGGGCTAAAATTCGGAGGAGGTTGCGAGTTCGGCAATCACGATGACCAGTATTTTGGGGTGGTGCCAAGTGGATCACAGTTTGCGCTAATCCACTCAAACGCCACAAGCTATCGGGCTTATCCAGATCCCCCAAAATCGGAATCGCGCCAACTGCCCTCAGCTCCTGAAAACGGGCTTTCTGGGATGTTAAGGCGTACACGCGATGACTTCGAGCAAGCTGTTTGGCAACACGTAGGCCAATATCGCCGCAACCGACGATCAGGATTCGAGATTTACCAAAAGATTGCATAGGTCACATCGTAACGATTTATTGAAAGGAATGAGAGTGTCTTACCAAGTCACGCTCAAGTCGAGCGGCAAACAATTTACCGTCCAGAAGGATGAAACCCTTCTCGAGGCAGCATTACAGCAGGGCATCACCCTTCCTTATGGCTGCAAAAACGGTGCCTGCGGATCCTGTAAAGGCAAGGTTCTAGAGGGTCAGGTGGAGCACGGCCAACATAGTGCTGCTGCCTTAAGCTCTGCTGATGAGGCCGCTGGCGGCACCTTGTTTTGCTGTGCTCACCCAAAATCTGATCTCCTGATTGAAGCACGTGAAGTTCAGGGTGCTGGCGATATCGCTATCAGAAAGGTGCCTTGTCGTGTGAATGCCATTTCTAAACCCAGTACAGATGTGGCAATTCTGAAGTTGCAACTGCCAGCAGCTGAGCGTTTTCAATTTCTAGCGGGTCAGTATTTAGAATTCCTTCTTAAAGATGGACAGCGCCGCGCCTACTCCATTGCCAATGCGCCTGATCAAGAGGGTCCTTTAGAGTTACACATTCGCCACTTGCCAGGCGGACTCTTTACCGACTTTGTCTTTGGCGCAAAAGATCCCGCATTAAAAGAAAAAGATATCCTGCGCTTTGAGGGTCCATTGGGCAGCTTCTTCCTGAGAGAAGACTCCAAGAAACCCATCATTTTTGTTGCGGCAGGCACTGGCTTTGCTCCCATTAAATCCATTGTCGAGCAAATGCAGCTCAAAAAGATTCAACGCCCGATTCATCTGTATTGGGGCGGACGTCGCCCTAGCGACCTTTACCTCGATGCGCTTTGCAAATCATGGGTAAGAGAAATTCCAGACTTCAAATACATCCCCGTTATTTCCGATGCCCTTCCAGAAGATCAATGGACTGGGCGCACTGGCTTTGTGCATCAGGCTGTGGTCGCTGACCATGCTGACCTAAGCCCTTACCAGGTCTATGCCTGCGGCGCCCCCGTCATGGTCAACGCAGCCCGCCAAGACTTTTCTTCTCAGTGCAAGCTACCCGAGGAGGAGTTCTTTGCAGACTCCTTTACCAGCGCAGCTGATCTTGCAACAATCTAGCCTGCTAAGCGTGATAATAGAAACCTCATTTGATCTCACTTCGTACACGATATGAATAAGCCAGCCCAATCCGTAGATGCCCACTCAGTGATGTTTATTACTCAGCGACCAGAAGTGATGATGGTTGAGGGTAAGGGCTCATGGCTCACCGATAACAATGGCAAGCGTTACTTAGACTTCTTGCAAGGTTGGGCTGTGAACTGCCTAGGTCATAGCAACCCAGGCATGATTGAAGCGCTCAATGCTCAAGCTAAGAAACTGATTAACCCGAGCCCAGCGTTCTATAACGAACCAATGATTCGCTTATCGAATCTTCTGACAGACAACAGCTGCTTTAACAAAGTATTTTTTGCTAATAGTGGCGCTGAAGCAAATGAAGGCGCCATCAAGCTGGCTCGTAAATGGGGTCAACTCAATAAGTCTGGCGCCTTTGAAATCATCACCTTTGATCACAGCTTTCATGGTCGTACCTTAGCGACCATGAGTGCATCTGGCAAGCCAGGTTGGGACACCATGTTTGCCCCGCAAGTTCCCGGCTTTCCAAAAGCAGATTTGAATGACCTGGACTCCGTCAAAAAACTTGTCACTGACAAAACAGTTGCAGTCATGCTCGAGCCAGTTCAAGGCGAAGGTGGCGTGATCCCGACTACAAAAGAATTTATGCAAAGCCTGCGTAAATTCACTAAAGAAAACAATATCTTGTTGATCGTGGATGAAGTGCAAGCTGGCTGTGGGCGCACTGGAAAACTCTTTGCCTATCAACATTACGGCATCGAACCTGACATCATGACCTTAGGTAAAGGTATCGGTGGTGGCGTTCCGTTAGCTGCACTCATGGCAACCGATGCAGTTGCTTGCTTTGTTCCAGGCGATCAAGGCGGCACCTATAACGGCAACCCACTCATGACCGCAGTTGGCATTAGTGTGATCGAGCAACTATTAGCGCCAGGCTTCCTGGACTCTGTTCGCACCAAAGGCGAGTTACTTAGCAAAGAACTGCGTGCTATTTCAGCAGAATTTAATTTAGATGGTGAACGGGGTGAAGGCTTATTACGCGCCCTTATGTTGAGCAGTGATATTGGCGCCAAATTAGTTGAGCTTGCTCGCGATAGAGGTCCAGAAGGATTGTTGATCAACTCACCAAGACCCAATCTCTTACGCTTTATGCCTGCACTCAATGTTTCTGATGATGAAATCCGTCAGATGTGCAATATCTTGAGAGAGCTGCTCAAACAAGTTGCTTAAGCAATATTAAGATTCAATTTAATAAAGGAGCCTTGAGCTCCTTTCTTTTTTATGGCTAGCCAACTAAATTTTTGGGCAACGAGAAAGTAATGTCCTCGACTACACCCTCGAGATTACGAATACTACGCGGGCCAAACTCTTGAATCTTTTCCACAATCGAGAGTGCCAGGCTCTCTGGCGCTGATGCCCCCGCAGTAAGGCCAACACGTTTCTTGCCCACAAACCATTCAGCCTGAAGTTGTTCTGGTGCATCCACCATGTAAGCCGGTACGCCGAGTTTTTCAGCTAATTCACGCAAGCGATTCGAGTTCGAGCTTGCCTTGCTTCCCACCACAATAACTACCTCAACCTGAGGTGCCATAAATTTCACAGCATCTTGACGGTTCTGAGTGGCATAACAAATATCTTGTTTACGCGGCTGAACAATATTTGGAAATTTTTGAGTTAAGACGTCAACAATTTCTTTGGTCTCATCTACGGAGAGTGTGGTTTGCGTTACAAAAGCAATTTTTTCATTCTCAGTAAAGGGCAGCTCAGCAACATCCGCCACTTTTTCAATCAGATGAATGCCCTTTTCTACCTGCCCCATCGTGCCTTCGACTTCGGGGTGTCCTGCGTGACCAATCATCAAGACCGTAAAACCATCTTTACACATTTTGATGACCTCAAGATGCACCTTGGTAACCAATGGGCAGGTAGCGTCATATACCTGCAGTCCGCGCGCCTCAGCATCTTGGCGAACTTCTTGAGAAACACCATGGGCACTGAATACGACGATGCCGCCTTTGGGAACTTCATGCAACTCATCGACAAACACAGCACCTTTATCACGCAGTCCATTGACGACATAGGCGTTGTGAACAATTTCATGACGTACATAAATTGGTGCGCCAAAACGTGTCAGCGCTTCATTGACAATATTGATGGCACGATCCACACCCGCGCAAAAACCGCGAGGCTGTGCCATCAAAATTTCTGCGGCCTCTTGCGTGCTAGATGGATTAGTCATGAATCAGAGGATGGCAACGATTTCAGCTTCGAAGGTGATAGACCTTCCAGCAAGCGGGTGATTGAAATCAAACCATGCACCCTCTTCATTAATGGATTGCAATACACCAGCATATTGAGCACCACCGGGCGCATTAAATTCAATCACGTCGCCAGGATTAAATTCCACATCATCATCGCGACCCTCTTTAAGCGCACCCAAAGAAACCCATTGCATTAATTCTTCCTTACGCTCCCCAAAGCTTTCCTCAGGGGGCAGCAAGGCACTTTTCTTTTCACCCACAGCCAACCCGATCAACACTTTTTCAAAACAAGGCGCAAATTGTCCAGAACCCATCAACACCGTCGCAGGGCGATCAATAAAAGTATTGATGTAATCATCCCCACTGGGCAAAGTCAGCCGATAGTTGAGGGTCAGGAAGGAATTGGGCAAAACCGTAAGCTTAGTCATAAGGTAATTGTATCTAGGCCTGACACGAGCGTGCACTCACCCATTACAGACTGGCCCAAAATAGAGCAGCCCCGCGAAAAACTACGCGCCCTAGGAGCGGCAGCTCTAAGTGATGCCGAATTACTTGCGATCTTTCTGCGCGTTGGCGTCAAAGGTAAAACTGCGGTGGCATTGGCAGAAGATCTCATCCACCATTTTGGTAATTTGCCACGCCTCCTATCCTGCGCCCCGGAGGAATTAACCCAGATTCATGGCATGGGTATTTCTAAATGGTCACAAATTCAGGCGGCGTATGAGCTTGTCAAGCGCAGTCTTGAGGAAACCCTCTCCCAAGCATCGGTCTTCTCTTCGCCAAGCTATGTCAGAGAGTTCTTGCAAGCCCGATTTGGACGCCTCCCACACGAAGTCTTCCTTTGCCTATACCTCGACTCGCGTCTGCATCTGATTGAGTGCCAGGAGCTCTTTAGAGGCTCCCTAAGCCAAACTGCCGTCTACCCCCGAGAAATCCTCAAAGAAGCGCTTGCGAGGAACGCCAGCGCCCTCATCGTTGCCCATAACCACCCCAGCGGAAACCCACTACCAAGCATTGCCGACCAGGAATTAACAAAGACACTTTCCAAAGCCTTGCAGTTGGTAGATATTCCACTCCTTGATCACTGCATAGTCAGTGATAGCGGATTTTTCTCATTTTCAGACTCAGGCCTTATGAAAAATAGCTTGAATAAGAAGTAATTACTAACTTATTGACTATTTTTGACCCATATTAGCGACTAAACGGCAAAATCCTCAAAACTAAAGCCAATTAAGGGTAGATCAAAGTGCCTGGAGACTGATACAATCTTCTTTTTTCGCAATTAATGGAGTTATGTCATGGCAAAAGTTTGCCAAGTCACTGGGAAGAAGCCGATGGTTGGCAACAATGTATCCCATGCAAACAATAAAACGAAGCGTCGCTTTTTGCCGAATTTGCAAAACCGTCGTTTCTGGGTTGAATCTGAAAACCGTTGGATTAGCTTGCGCTTAACCAATGCTGGTTTGCGCGTTATCGACAAGAACGGCATTGATGCTGTGTTGTCTGATCTCCGTGCACGTGGCGAAATTTAAGGAGCGCACAAATGGCTAAAGGCGGCAGAGAAAAAATCAAATTAGAGTCATCAGCTGGTACTGGTCACTTCTATACAACTTCAAAAAACAAGCGTACAAAGCCTGAAAAAATGGAGATCATGAAATTCGATCCAACCATTCGCAAGCACGTTGCTTACAAAGAAACTAAGCTCAAGTAATTTATCGATTCGATATTTATTTGCAGCAAATAAAAAACCCGCTAGATCAGCGGGTTTTTTATTGTCTTGATTTTTCACCAAGACAAAATTCATGTCATCGCTTAAGCGTAACGACGCAACCTTAAAGAGAAGTCACGCAGACTCGATAAACCACTATCTTCTGCGCGCTGACACCACGTATGCAATTGAGAAACCAATTGATCACCTGTAGCATTGGAGCGACTCCAGATAGCCTGCAAATCACGACGCATTTCAATCATCTTGCGTAATTGAGCATTGCTTGCCATCAACTCCTCCAACTTCACTTTTTCTTCTGCAGTCAAACGAGATTCATCTTTACCCAACCAGGTACGCGCATCTTTTAAATGTGCCGCCAAGACTTGCATATGTTGGACTTCGTTACTGAAGAAAGAGCTCAAGGTTTTGCTATAGCGAGCCATGATTTCATAACGGTTAGCGATGATAGCTTCGAGTGTGCCTTGATCTGCAGGACGCAAGTCGCTTAGTACTGGCTTTGGAGAAGTCTTCTTCACTTTGGCCAAGCCAACAGCACTCATCATCTGAATGTACATCCAGCCGATATCAAACTCATACCACTTGCTAGAGAGCTTAGCGCTTGTGGCAAAGGTGTGATGATTGTTATGTAGCTCTTCGCCGCCAATCAAGATGCCCCAAGGGAAAATATTTCTGGAGGCATCTTCACAGTCATAGTTGCGATAGCCCCAGTAGTGGCCAATGCCATTAATAATGCCAGCAGCGGTAATTGGAATCCACAGCATCTGCACTGCCCACACAGTTAAGCCAATAGCACCGAACAAAAACACATCGATGATCAACATCAAGGCTACACCTTGCCAAGAGAACTTGGAGTAGACATTGTGCTCAAGCCAGTCATCTGGCGTGCCATGCCCAAACTTCTCTAAAGTCTCTTGATTGCGTGACTCTTGTTTATACAGCTCAGCTCCACGAGAGAGAACGGTATTGATGCCGAGAACTTGGGGGCTATGTGGATCATCGACAGTCTCGCACTTGGCATGGTGTTTGCGATGAATAGCAGCCCATTCTTTAGTCACCATCCCGGTGGTTAGCCAGAGCCAAAACCGGAAGAAGTGGGACATGATTGGATGTAAATCTAAGGCACGGTGCGCTTGGCAACGATGCAAGAAAATAGTCACGCTAGCAATTGTGATGTGAGTGGCCACCAAAGTAAAAACAAGGATCTGCCACCACGCCCAATTTAAATAGCCATGAGATAGCCAATTAAGGAATAAATCAAAACCAGAAGCTGTGTTCAAAAGGGTATCCCTAACGAGGTCTAAACCCTTATTTTAGTTCTTTAGCGACTTTCTTGGTTTTGATCTTAGTCTCTTTTTCCCCGCCTTTTTCATCGCCCTGATCAATCTTCTCAACTGGAGCAGCAGCTTTCTTTTGGAAAACAGCCCCAAAGAAGCCATCTGTACCGTGAATATGGGGCCAAAGCTGCCACCAAGGGTTATCAGGACTACACCCTAAAGGAATTTTATCCTTTGGAAACAACGGCTTAAGAACCTCGGCTGCCGGAACAACCTCAAAATTGGGGTGCTTTGCCAAGAAATCCTCTGCAATTTGCTGGTTTTCTTGAGGTAAAAGGCTGCAGGTCGCATAAACCAAGCGGCCTCCTGGCTTGAGCAAGCGACTTGCCGAAGCCAATATATTCATTTGCTTTTGATTGAGCTCCAACACCCCTTCTGGGGTCTGGCGCCATTTGAGGTCTGGGTTACGGCGCAAAGTACCCATGCCACTACAAGGGGCGTCGACTAAAACGCGATCAATCTTGCCGGCTAAGCGCTTGATCTTAGTGTCATTCTCGCTATCAATCCAGACAGGATGCACGTTAGAGAGTCCGCTACGGGCTTGCCGCGGCTTCAAATTAGCCAAGCGGCGCTCAGATGTATCCAGGGCGTACAAACGGCCTGTGGAGCGCATGATTGCCCCAATCGCTAAAGTCTTGCCGCCAGCACCTGCACAGAAGTCCACTACCATCTCACCGCGTTTGGGGGCGAGCAAGTAAGCCAGCAACTGACTGCCTTCATCTTGAACCTCAAACATCCCTGCTTTAAAGCCAACAGTATTTTGCAGAGCGGGCTTACCCATAATGCGCACACCATCAGGGGCATATGGAGTTGGGATGGCTTGATAGCGACCGCCAAGGGCATTCATCTCAGCAAGCAATTGCTCACGAGTTGTCTTCATGGTGTTTGCACGTAAATCCAAAAGGGCTGGATGCATGAGTGATTTAGCCAACTCTTCGCGAGATTCTTCGCCGGGATATTTTCCAAACGCATCCCACAACCATTCCGGCAAGTTATTACGAACCAATGGATTGAGTGCTGATGGATCGACTGTCGCAAAGCGCTGCAACCACTCGTACTCGCCCGTCTTGAGCACGTGGGCTAAGTCAGCAATCGCACTCTCAGCGCGATTAGCAGAACCAAGACCACCTTCAGACAGAGCAGACAGCAAACCCAATAGGGCTAAGCGTCTGGCCTGTGATCCCTCACCACTTGAAGCAAATTGTGAGAACTCATTTTTACGACGCAAGATGGCAAAAGCACTCTCAGCAATTAAGGCGCGATCACGATTACCCAGCTGCGGTTCAGAGCGGAAATAGCGACTCACTACACGATCAGCCGGTTGCTCAAAATTGAGTAACTCAGGAAGCAGACGCTCTAAATGAATGGCATGCTGAGGCAAAGCCTTCGCATTAGAAAAGTTTTTTTGACCTTCGGGCGCAATGATGTTTCCGCTCGCATTACGACGCTCTGGGCGACGCAATGGATCCTTAGATTTAGCGGCATAACTCTTTTGTGGGCCTAAGCGCGATCCAGATCTGGATCCAGACTTTGAGCCAGTACTGGCTCCGCGGGATGAACGTTCTTTACTCATAATTTTATTAATTGCGACTCCGGTGGTTGAACCTGAACTTGATTACCTTCTATTCGCAATCGTCCATCAAGGAACCATTTTACGGCCCGCGGGTAAATCTGATGCTCAGCTGCCAAAACGCGCGCCGCCAAACTATCTGCATCGTCGCCAGGAAGCACTGGAACTGAAGCTTGACAGATGATGGGGCCTTCATCGACACCCTCGGTCACAAAGTGCACGCTGGCACCGTGTTCGGCTACGCCGGCCTCCAAAGCCCGCTCGTGGGTATGCAAACCCGGGAAGGCTGGCAACAAGGCAGGGTGGATATTGATCAGGCGACCCTCAAAATGACGAATAAAGCCCGGGGTCAGAATTCTCATAAAACCGGCCAGAACCACTAAATCAGCACCTAATTCATCGATTTTTGCGATGAGAGCAGCATCAAAGGACTCGCGTGTAGCATGTTCTTTATGCTCAATGGCAAAGGCTGGAATGCCTTGAGAGCGAGCAAAATCAAGGCCCTTAGCAGCAGAGTGATTAGCGATCACCCCTGCAAAAGTGACGGGCCACTGCTCTTTTTGAGCTGTTTTGACGATGGCCTCGAAATTGGATCCGCGGCCTGAGATTAAGGTGACGATAGATGGCATGCCCACAATATAATTGATGGTTACCCCGAAAGCGACCCTGAAAGCGATTTAGTGAACGTATTCCGTGGCCCTACCCAGTTTTCTGCAGGACCGGCTTGTGCCTTAACCATCGGTAATTTCGATGGCGTGCACAGGGGTCATCGCGCCCTGCTAAAACAACTGCAGGATGGCGCCCAAGAACGTAGTCTGGTTAGCTGCGTGATGACTTTCGAGCCGCACCCTAAAGAATTCTTTTCTCCAGAGCAGGCGCCCCCTCGCATACTAAATTTACGCGACAAGCTTGCCGCTTTTGCTGACATCGGCATTGACCGTGTAGTTGTAGAGCATTTCAATTCAGCTTTTGCTCGACTTACTCCAGAAGAGTTCGTTTCTGAAATCATCATTAAACAACTCAACGCCAAATGGATTTTGATTGGGGATGATTTTTGCTATGGCGCAAAACGCGCGGGCAACTTTGCAAGTCTCAAAGCTGCCGGCGAAAAATATGGCTTCGAAGTTTCGAGCATCCACACCGTTCTTGAGAACGGTGAGCGCATATCCAGCTCAGCGCTTCGCAATGCCTTAGCCAATGGTGACATGGATCAAGCGACAAAATTATTAGGGCGGCCTTACGGCATCTCCGGTCACGTCATTCATGGACAAAAGCTGGGGCGTACCTTAGGTTTTCCTACCCTCAATCTTGCTGTTGCTAACCATCTTCATCATCGCAGGCCTGCCTGCTCAGGCATCTTTACCGCACAAGTACTAGGCCTTGAAGATAAGCCGCTTCCCGCTGTAGCCAGCCTCGGTGTAAGACCAACAGTCGAAGATGAAGGTCGCGTTCTCTTAGAGACGCACATCTTTGATTACAACGCAGATGTTTACGGAAAAATCATTACCGTTGAACTCTTAGAAAAAATCCGTGATGAGGCGAAGTACTCTGACCTCGACACCCTTACCAAAGCGATTGCATCTGATGCAGCGCATGCCAGAAATTATTTCCAGAAAAAATCATATGTCTGAAAAAGAAAACTCTTACCCCGTCAATCTTCTAGAGACCTCATTCCCAATGCGGGGAGACCTGCCGAAGCGTGAGCCTCAGTGGGTTGCGCAGTGGCAGAAAAATAAACTCTACGAAAAGATTCGTACAGCACATGCCAATCAACCAAAATTTATTTTGCATGATGGTCCTCCCTATGCAAACGGTGATATTCATATTGGTCACGCAGTAAATAAGATCCTCAAGGACATGATCGTGAAGTCTCGCTGGTTAATGGGCTTCGACTCTGCATACGTCCCAGGCTGGGATTGCCATGGCATGCCGATTGAGATTCAGATTGAAAAAGAGTTTGGTAAAAATTTACCGACTGCCGAAGTTCAATCGAAGGCCCGTGCTTACGCCAAGGTACAAGTGGATAAGCAGAAAAAAGATTTTGAGCGTTTGGGTGTTCTGGGCGATTGGAACAACCCCTACCTCACCATGAACTACCGCAATGAGGCCGATGAAATTCGTGCACTTGGGAAGATCTGGGAAAAGGGTTATGTCTTCCGTGGTCTCAAGCCAGTGAACTGGTGCTTTGACTGCGGCTCTGCACTAGCTGAAGCTGAAGTGGAATACCAAGATAAGACTGATCCAACGGTAGATGTTGGCTTTGCTTTTGATGATGCACAGCGTTCACAGCTTGCAAAAGTGTTTGGCCTACCTGAGATTCCAGCCAAGCCTGGAATGATTGTGATTTGGACCACAACACCTTGGACCATCCCATCTAATCAGGCCTTGAATGTTCACCCAGAACTTACTTACGCCTTAGTCGATACAGGTGATAAGCTTCTCATCTTGGCAAAGGATCGCGTACAAACTTGCCTCGAAGATTTTGGCCTTGAAGGTAAAGTCATTGCAACTTGTTTAGGTAGTCAATTAGCCAACATCTCGTTTTGGCATCCACTCGCTCCATTGCATGAGGGATACAAGCGCCTCTCACCAATCTACCCAGCTGAATACGTCACACTCGATACCGGCACTGGTGTTGTGCACTCTGCACCAGCTTATGGTGAGGAAGACTTTAAATCATGCAAAGCAAATAAATTAGCGGATAAAGATATCTTGAACCCAGTCATGGGTAACGGTGTGTATGCCTCTTGGTTGCCACTCTTTGCTAATGAATATATTTGGAAAGCCAATCCCAAGATTGTGGAGGCCATGCGTGAAGCAGGCAGCCTCTTGCGAGATAAAACCTATACCCACTCTTACATGCACTGCTGGCGTCACAAGTCGCCGATTATTTATCGTGCAACCTCGCAGTGGTTTGCAAGCATGGATAAGAAACCATCTGATGCCAAAGCAAGTTTGCGAGAGGCAGCATTAACTGGCATTGAAAATACTGAGTTCTTCCCGGCTTGGGGTAAGCAGCGCCTCAAGAGCATGATTGCCAACCGTCCAGACTGGACCTTGTCACGTCAGCGTCAATGGGGCGTACCTATGGCTTTCTTTGTTCATAAAGAAAGTGGTGAGCCACATCCACGTACGGTTGAACTACTCGAGGAGATTGCAAAGCGAGTTGAAAAAGAAGGTATTGAAGCTTGGCAAAAACTTGAGGTGGCTGAACTGCTTGGTGAAGAAGCGGCTCAATATGAGAAGAATCGTGACACCTTGGATGTGTGGTTTGATTCCGGCACTACGCACTGGCATGTTATTCGCGGCTCACACCGTGATGAACTCTATCGCCCTGAAGCCGAGAGTACCGATGGTCGTTTAGCCGACTTATATCTTGAGGGTTCAGACCAACACCGTGGTTGGTTCCACTCATCCCTACTTACTGGCGCCATGCTCGATGGCAAGCCGCCATACAAAGCACTTCTGACCCACGGCTTTACTGTAGATGGCCAAGGTCGCAAGATGAGTAAGTCTGTGGGTAATGTGATTGCCCCGCAGCAGGTTGCCGACAAGCTGGGCGCAGAGATTATTCGTTTGTGGGTAGCGTCTACCGATTATTCCGGCGAGATGACGATCTCGGATGAGATTCTGAAACGTGTGGTTGAAAGCTATCGTCGTATTCGCAATACTTTGCGTTTCTTGCTGGCCAATCTATCCGACTTTGATCCATCAAAGCACAGCATGCCTGCAAGTGAGTGGCTTGAGATTGACCGCTATGCCGTTGCACTTGCCAATCAATTACAAAATGAAGTACAGGCTCACTACAAAGCTTATGAGTTCCAGCCCGCTGTAGCTCGCATGCTGACTTTCTGCTCGGAAGATTTAGGTGGCTTCTACTTAGATATTCTGAAAGACCGCCTCTACACGAGCGCGCCAGATTCGAAAGAGCGTCGTGCTGCACAAAACGCACTGTTTCACATTACTCGCAATCTTTTAAAGTGGTTGGCTCCATTCCTATCCTTTACTGCCGAGGAAGCGTGGTCATCATTCCCGCATGGTGCAAATGAGAAACTCAGCGAATCCATCTTCATGGAAGAATTCGGCGTTTTCCCAGAAATCGAGCATGCAACTGAGCTGCTTGCAAAGTGGGCACGCATTCGCGAAATTCGCTCTGAGGTAACGAAGGCTATTGAGATTGAACGTGAGGCTGGCAATGTAGGCTCATCTCTGCAAGCAGAGCTCACCATTAAAGTGGGTGATATCGATTTTGCAATTTTGCATTCTCTTGAAGATGACCTACGCTTTGTAACTATTACATCTAGTGCCAATATTGAATTGAGTAATGGCGGTCTCGAAGTCCTGGTGAGAGGCAGTCAATATAAAAAGTGTGGGCGCTGCTGGCATCACACCGCCGATGTTGGCACCAATGCAGAGCATCCAGAATTGTGCGGTAGATGCATCAGCAATCTTTTTGGGGATGGTGAAGCACGCTTGTTTGCATAAACAATCGGCATTCATACCACCACGCTATGAGCGCAAACCTATCATTTCTTCGTTATCTAGCGATTGCAAGCATTACGCTATTGCTAGACCAGCTGAGTAAATGGTCTGCCTTAAGCAATCTTCAATTAGGCGTACCTGAACCCGTCCTGCCATTTATGAACTGGTTGTTGCTATTCAACCCGGGGGCAGCGTTTTCTTTTTTAGCTCAGAGCTCAGGATGGCAGCGCTGGTTCTTTACGGTCCTTGGCTTAGCAGCTTCGGCTTACATCCTTTGGCTGCTACGCAAGAGTCTGAGTGACAAGATTCTCTGCTGGGCTCTCAGCCTCATTCTGGGGGGTGCACTTGGCAATGTCTTGGATCGCATCTTGTATGGCGCTGTAGTCGATTTTATAGATTTACATTACGCCAATTGGCATTGGCCCGCTTTCAATATTGCCGATAGTGCCATTTGCATTGGTGCTGGCCTCATTATTTGGGGCGAGCTTCGCAGGTCATTTGGCAAAAAGCCTCAATCCCATTAAGCTGGTCCCATGCAATCACTTTTAAATAAGAAAATCGTACTTGGCATTTCTGGTGGCATTGCAGCCTATAAGTCTGCAGAGCTGGCACGTCAGTTGATGCAAGAAGGTGCCAGTGTCCAAGTGGTAATGACCCAAGCTGCTCAACAATTTGTGACGCCAGTCACCATGCAAGCACTCACAGGCAATCCGGTTTACACCAGCCAATGGGATAGCAGCATTGCCAACAATATGGCCCACATTGAACTTTCTAGAGCTGCAGATGCGATTTTGATTGCGCCGGCAAGTGCAGATCTGATGGCCAAACTATCCCTTGGTCTGGCTGATGATTTACTCACCACTCTTTGCCTAGCAAGAGATTGCCCACTATTGCTGGCTCCTGCCATGAACAAACAAATGTGGGAACATGCCGCAACCCAAAGAAGTGCTGAACGACTGATTAAAGACAGCGTCACATTACTCGGCCCTGCAAGTGGCTTTCAGGCATGTGGCGAAGTTGGCTTTGGTCGCATGCTCGAACCTGCAGAAATTACTGAGCAATTAATTGCCTTCTTCCAGAAGAAACCCTTGTTAGGCAAGAGAGTTTTAATTACTGCTGGACCGACCTTTGAAGCAATCGATCCCGTACGTGGCATTACCAATCGTAGCTCTGGCAAGATGGGGTTTGCAATCGCTCGCGCTGCTATAGAGGCTGGTGCGGAAGTTCACCTGATAGCCGGTCCTTGCGAGCTAGATACACCACTGGCTGCGACTGGAAAAATTACGCGCACGAATGTAGTTAGCGCTAAAGAAATGCACGCAGCCACCATGCAATCTGCAGACTGCGATATTTTCTTTGCTGTTTCTGCCGTTGCCGATTGGGGTATTGCAAAACCCGCCAAAGAGAAGATAAAGCGTCAAGGCAAGCAAGCGCCAAGCCTAGAATTTATTGCCAATCCAGACATTCTGGCCGATGTTGCAAAGACAGTGAAAACTAAAGGTGGCAAGCCATACCCTTACTGTGTTGGCTTTGCCGCTGAATCTACAGACCTCTTAAAGCATGCGCAAGAAAAACTGCAGCGCAAAGGTATTCCGATGATCGTGGGCAATATTGGCCCAGATACTTTTGGTAGCGATCTCAATGAATTACTCATTGTTGAAAAAAATACCAACAAAAAAATTGCCAAGGCTGACAAGCTTCAGCTAGCACGCCAACTCATTACACTGGTTGCTAATAAAATTTAATTCCCCAAACCAATACCCTGCTTTAGGAAATTGTATGCAAGAACTTCAAGTCAAAATTCTCGATGAACGTATGCGAGACCAATTGCCAAGCTATGGCACACCAGGTAGCGCCGGTTTAGATCTGCGTGCCTGCATTGATGAAGCCATTGAAATCGCCCCAGGACAAACCGTTCTCATCCCAACAGGTTTAGCGATTTATGTAGAAGATCCACGCTATGCGGCATTCATCCTCCCGCGCTCTGGTTTGGGCCACAAGCATGGCATCGTACTGGGGAACCTCGTGGGACTGATTGATTCAGACTACCAAGGCCAACTGATGGTTAGCACCTGGAATCGCGGATCTACAACATTCAAACTCGAGCCTATGGAGCGCCTGGCTCAGTTAGTAGTGATGCCAGTACAACAAGTTCAACTCAAAGTAGTGGAAGAATTTACCGAGAGTAGTCGCGGTGCAGGTGGCTTTGGGAGTACTGGAAGGAGCTGATCCTAATGACTATTTTTATCCAATAAAAAACCACCCGAAGGTGGTTTTTTATTTACTGTTAAATCTCCTCAACTGGAGCTACATCTGCTTTAGGTCGCTTACCTGGAATCACGGGGGCATCAAACTGAAGTTGGACTTTACCATCAGCATCAATGTCGACGTCCACATGACCGCCCTGCGCCAATTTTCCAAACAGCAATTCATCAGCCAAGGCTTTGCGAACAGTATCTTGAATAATGCGCTGCATTGGCCTTGCACCCATAAGCGGGTCAAAACCATGCTTAGCAAGATGTGCACGCAATGCTGGACTAAAGGTTGCATCCACCTTCTTCTCGTGCAACTGCTCTTCAAGCTGCATTAAGAACTTATCAACAACTCGCATGATGATGGTCTCATCTAGCGCCTTGAAGGAAACAATTGCATCTAGACGATTACGGAACTCAGGGGTGAAGAACTTCTTGATATCCGCCATCTCATCACCAGACTCACGAGCATTGGTAAAGCCGATAGTAGACTTCTGCATCGCTTCAGCACCAGCATTGGTGGTCATGATAATGATGACATTACGGAAGTCGGTCTTGCGGCCGTTGTTATCCGTAAGGGTGCCGTGGTCCATGACCTGCAATAGGATATTGAAAATATCTGGGTGAGCTTTTTCAATTTCATCAAGCAAGAGTACGCAATGCGGTTTCTTGTTAACAGCTTCAGTCAATAAGCCGCCCTGATCAAAGCCGACATATCCTGGAGGCGCACCGATTAAACGGCTAACTGCATGACGCTCCATATACTCTGACATATCAAAACGCAAAAGCTCAATCCCGAGTATGTAGGCAAGCTGCTTAGCAACCTCAGTCTTACCAACACCAGTTGGACCAGAGAATAAGAATGAACCAATTGGTCTATCAATCTTGCCAAGCCCTGCACGAGTCATCTTAATAGCGCTAGCCAATGCCTCAATTGCAGGGTCCTGACCAAACACCACACTCTTAATATCGCGATCCAGCGTTTGCAACTTGCTACGATCATCCACCGTCACAGACTGTGGCGGTATACGTGCGATCTTTGCAACAATCTCTTCAATCTCTGGGCGACCAATCGTTTTCTTCTGCTTAGACTTTGGCAAAATGCGCTGCGCTGCACCCGCTTCATCAATTACATCAATTGCCTTATCTGGTAAATGACGATCATTAATGTAGCGTGAAGATAGCTCAGCAGCAGCCACTAAAGCAGCGGAAGCGTATTTGACACCGTGGTGCTCTTCAAACCGAGACTTGAGACCACGCAAGATTTGTACAGTCTGATCCACGGTTGGCTCAACTACATCCACCTTCTGAAAACGACGTGACAACGCGGCATCTTTTTCGAAAATGCCACGATATTCAGTAAAGGTAGTTGCGCCGATACACTTCAGTTGGCCATTTGATAAAGCAGGCTTTAATAAATTGCTCGCATCTAATGTACCGCCTGAGGCTGCACCAGCACCAATCAGAGTATGAATCTCATCGATAAATAAAACACCATGTGCACTGTCTTTTAAAGACTTCAAGACACTCTTCAAGCGTTGCTCAAAATCACCACGGTATTTAGTTCCAGCCAAGAGTGCGCCCATGTCTAAGGAATGGACTGTGGCATCAGCTAAGATTTCAGGCACATCGCCCTTCACGATTCTCCAAGCTAGGCCTTCAGCAATCGCAGTCTTACCAACGCCAGCCTCGCCCACTAAGAGCGGATTATTTTTACGACGACGGCACAGCACCTGAATCACGCGCTCAACTTCACTCTCTCGACCAATAAGCGGATCAATCTTGCCCTGTTTGGCCATTACATTTAGGTTCTGAGTGTATTGCTCCAGCGGACTCTCTTTACCGCCAGAGGATGCATCTTCGGCCTCCTGAGTAGATTCAGCAGGCTTCACTTGCTCAGTTTGATCCTTGCGTACACCGTGGCTAATAAAGTTCACTACATCCAAGCGAGTCACGCCTTGTTGCTGCAAGAAATAGACCGCATGCGAATCTTTTTCGCCAAAGATAGCAACCAATACGTTTGCGCCAGTCACTTCTTTTTTGCCGCTTGATGTGGATTGCACATGCATGATGGCGCGCTGAATCACGCGCTGAAAACCTAAGGTTGGCTGTGTATCAACTTCATCGTTACCAGGGACAACTGGTGTGTTGTCATTAATAAAGTTTTTGAGTTGCGCACGCAGCTCAGCAATATTGACAGCGCAGGCTTTTAAAACCTCGACTGCCGTAGCGTTGTCTAACAAAGAGGCAAGCAAATGCTCGACCGTAATAAATTCATGTCTTGAAGCTCGCGCATCAACAAATGCCATGTGCAAACTGACTTCTAGTTCCTGGGCAATCATGCTTCCTCCATAGTGCACTGTAGTGGGTGACCCGCTTCGCGGGATAGCTCGATAACTTGATGCACTTTTGTTGCTGCAACATCGCGTGTGAATACACCGCAAATGCCTTTACCAACTAAATGAACCTGCAACATGATCCGTGTAGCTGTCTCATGATCTTTATTAAAATACTCCTGAATGACCATCACCACAAATTCCATTGGCGTGTAATCGTCATTCAATAGTAAAACTTTATACATCGAAGGCGCCTTTAATTTCTCGGCCTGCTTTTCGAGAAGAATAGTGTCTTCAATGTAAGGGTTGTTTGGATTGCCAACCGTGGGATTTTTCGTTGTGCGACTCATGTGAAACATTCTAAACACAGATATAAAAACTTGGATTTGAGGGCTTTGTTGCAAAAAAACCATCAAGAATGGCCTCTTAACCCTATATTGGGGCATTTTTCGATAAAAAAAGGGGGCTTTAGCGGCAACTATCTTTACCCAACCCCTTGACACCCCACCATAAAGGGCAAACAATCAGGGGGTAGGCTTTATTTGAAGTCCTATTTAGGCGTGTTGTAGAGCGAGACTGATTAAAAAGTATTCACCCTCATCACGGTTGTTTTAAGTTTATGTAATGGAGTTCGCATGGCGACCGGAATTGTTAAGTGGTTCAATGATGCAAAAGGTTTTGGCTTTATCAAACCTGATGATGGTGAAGAAGAGTTGTTTGCGCATTTCAGCGCAATCACAATGCCTGGGTTCAAAACCCTCAAGGAAAACCAAAAGGTAACGTTTGACATTACCCAAGGCCCTAAAGGCAAACAAGCTACTAATATCCAAGCAGCTTAATCTGCTTTAGATCATTATTAAAAACCCAGGACTTGTTCCTGGGTTTTTTTTCGCCTGAATTTTCTTGCTCAGCCTACACCCTGACTTAGAATTAAGCTCATACCAAAGGATCACTCAGAACATCATGCTCCAATCCACAATCAAAAAATTTCTTGCTCTACTGGTCACAGCGTCCAGCATCTTTTCTGCTGCTGCGTTCGCGCAAGTTAATACTGGCCTGCCAACCGTTGAGCTGAAGGTCGGCATCTATCGCATTCAGGCAGAGCTGGCAGATACCTCTAAAGCACGTGAAATTGGACTCATGAATCGCACGAGCATGCCTACTAATTCTGGAATGCTGTTTATCTTTGAGCAAAAAGCAGGGCATTGTTTCTGGATGAGTAACACCAAGATCCCACTATCCATCGCCTTTATTGCTGATGATGGCAAGATTGTGAACATCGAAGAGATGCAAGCTGAGACTACCAACAACCACTGCCCTAAATCAGCCGTTCGTTATGCATTAGAGATGAATAAACAATGGTTCTCTGAGAGAGTCATCGTGCCGGGCACTGTTATTCAAGGTTTACCCAAGAGATAGAGACATTTAGTCGGGGTTAATAAAAAACGCAGACCTCAGTCTGCGTTTTCTTTTGTTTGCAAGAGAAGCGCGCCTCCCGCTTACTCGCTTACTTATTCAAAGTGGCAAACATAATGCACCGGTGACTCGGCACGGATAATGAAATATCCACCCTTCTCCACTTCCCAGCTTTGTCCGGCCTTGAATTCGACTTCAGGAGCGCCGTTGATGCTGACAAAGGCATTTCCATCAACCACTTCCATGACTTCTTTAGTACTCAGGTCAAAACGCAAAGTGCTTGGCAACACTACGCCGACAGACTTACGAACGCCATTAGGCAAAGTCACAGTATGAGATACGCACTTACCATCAAAAAATATATTAGCTTTCTTACCTACGGAAACTTGATCAAATTGCATCTTTATTCTTTCTAATCTGAATTTACTAGTTAGTTATTTATCGGAATTATTTAGCGCGCTTGCGTCTTGCCGTTTCAGCAATTCGCATACGCAAAGCATTGAGCTTAATGAATCCACCAGCATCGGCTTGGTTGTATGCACCACCGTCATCATCAAAGGTGGCAATCGTTTGATCGAACAAGGTATTTGCCGAATCACGCGAAATCACAGAGACGGATCCCTTATACAACTTCAAACGCACAACGCCATTAACCATCTGCTGCGTATGATCAATTAATGTTTGCAGAGCCAGACGTTCAGGCGCCCACCATAAACCGTTGTAAATCAAACTGGCGTAACGTGGCATCAAATCATCTTTGAGGTGAGCCACTTCACGATCCAAAGTAATGCTCTCAATACCGCGGTGTGCTTTTAACAAAATAGTGCCACCAGGAGTTTCATAGCAGCCGCGGCTCTTCATACCTACAAAGCGGTTCTCAACTAAGTCAAGGCGGCCAATGCCATGCATGCCACCAATGCGATTGAGCTCAGCTAACAACTCATGTGGCTTATATGCCTTGCCATTGATTGCCACTGGATCACCAGCGCGGAATTCAATTTCAATGATTTCTGGGGCATCTGGAGCCTTCTCAGGAGAGACCGTCCAGCGCCACATGGATTCTTCTGCCTCAGCATTTGGGTTCTCGAGATGACGACC
This sequence comes from Polynucleobacter sp. AP-Jannik-300A-C4, assembly GCF_018688335.1. Classification (NCBI taxonomy): domain Bacteria; kingdom Pseudomonadati; phylum Pseudomonadota; class Betaproteobacteria; order Burkholderiales; family Burkholderiaceae; genus Polynucleobacter; species Polynucleobacter sp. AP-Jannik-300A-C4. The sequence continues at coordinate 1,641,407 of NZ_CP061316.1, forward strand.
TTCGTAACTAATATGCAATAAGTTGGCATCCATAGAGTATGGGGAACCACCTTGCTTGTGTTTCATCTCAACTGGAATGCCATGCTTTTCTGCATAAGCCATCAATTTTTCACGAGAGAGCAGATCCCACTCACGCCAAGGAGCAATGACTTTAATTCCCGGCTCAAGCGCGTAGTAACCCAACTCAAAACGAACTTGATCATTACCTTTTCCGGTAGCACCATGCGATACAGAATCAGCGCCAGTTTGGCGAGCAATTTCAATTTGACGCTTAGCGATTAATGGACGCGCGATGGAAGTGCCCAAAAGATATTCGCCTTCGTAAATCGTATTAGCGCGAAACATCGGGAATACAAAGTCACGCACAAACTCTTCACGCAAGTCATCGATAAAGATATTTTCTGGCTTGATACCAAACTGCAGCGCTTTAGCGCGCGCTGGCTCAAGCTCCTCACCCTGACCTAAATCGGCCGTGAAAGTAACGATCTCGCATTGATAAGTATCTTGAAGCCATTTCAAGATCACGCTAGTGTCAAGACCGCCGGAATACGCTAGAACTACTTTTTTAATATCAGACATGATTTCTTTTCAATTAAAAATGAACTAATAACAAACCAAAACAAATTGCTTTAAAAAAAATTAATCCAAACGACCGCAGAGTAAATACTCCATCAAGGCCTTTTGAACATGCAGACGATTTTCAGCCTCTTCCCAAACAATACTTTGCGGGCCATCAATCACTTCGGCTGAAACTTCTTCACCACGATGAGCTGGCAGGCAATGCATGAACAAGGCATCTGGCTTAGCCAAAGACATTAACTCTTCATCCACCATCCAGTCCTTAAAAGCGCTCATGCGTGAGGTGTTCTCATCCTCATAGCCCATGCTGGTCCATACATCGGTAGTCACCAAGTCAGCATCCTTGCAGGCATCTTTTGGATCAGCGCAAACAGTAAGGTGTTGCTTCGCTTTAGTAGTCAATCTAGACTCATCAAGCTGATAGCCGCCTGGTGCAGAGAAGCGAATTTGGAAATCTAAACACTCGGCTGCCTGTATCCAGGTATAGGCCATATTGTTGGCATCACCTACCCAAGCTACAGTTTTGCCTTGGATTGGGCCACGAGCCTCAACGAAAGTAAAGATATCGGCCAACACTTGGCAGGGATGGTATTCATTAGTGAGGCCATTGATCACTGGCACGCGAGAATTGGCAGCAAAGCGCTCAATAATCTCTTGGCCAAAAGTACGGATCATGATGATGTCGGTCATCCTAGAAATGACCTGCGCAGCATCCTCTACAGGCTCGCCACGACCCAACTGGGTATCTCTGGTGTTCAGGTATACCGCATGCCCGCCAAGCTGGTGTATGCCGGCCTCAAAAGAAAGGCGAGTACGGGTCGAATGCTTCTCAAAGATCATCGCAAGAGTACGATCGTGCAAAGGATGCCAGGTCTCGTAACTTTTGAACTTGGTCTTAAGCCAAGCAGAGCGCTTGAGGAGATAGTCATATTCTTCGCGTGTCAGGTCAGCAAACTGCAAGTAATGCTTAACCTGGCCAGGCACTTGAGGCTTTGCCAAAGATGTCATTGTTGAGCTTTCCAATAAAGTTTTAGCTTGCATTTTTTGTTTGGGCTACTGAACTGCACGAAAATAGTTCCTAAAGTCATCTTAAGGCCTTCTCAGACTGTTAAGCTAGAGGGCTGAGTAACACTGATTCCTTACAACGATTTCTACGCCAACTTGAACCACAAAAAGCTTTTCATTCAAGGCATTACAACTTCTGGCAAACCTTTTCGTCCCAGCGACTGGGCCGAACGTCTTTGCGGGGTGATGGCTACTTTTCGCCCGCCAGGCGATTCTGGCGACCCCCGCTTCACTTACTCACCCTATGTCAGACCAGTGGTTATTGCAAAAGTGAAATGCGTTGTTATCGATACCAGACTGAGAGACCTTGATCCAAGAGCGCTTGACTTTGTCATGAACTTTGCCAAAGACAACAGCCTGCCAATCGAAGAGGCCTGTGAATTCCAACCGAACTCACAATCCCAGCCCTAAAAACAAAAACCCGCTCTGATAAGGAGCGGGCTTAGACCCCGATTACTCTAGAGCCTGCCTAAAACTATAAAAGTCTTACGCTGCCATTGCCTTAATAGCTGCAGACAAACGTGACTTCTGACGTGATGCAGTATTTTTGTGAGCAATCTTTTTATCAGCAATCTTGTCAATTGTTGATTGAGTTGCTGCGAACACTTTAGCTGCAGCAGCCTTGTCGCCAGTTTCAATTGCTTTACGAACTGCCTTGATGGAAGTGCGAAGCTTTGAACGCAAGCTGGAGTTGTGCTCATTCTGTTTTACTGCCTGCCGTGCGCGTTTACGCGCTTGTGCGGTATTGGCCATCTTTAAACCTTGCTATATAAAAATTACAAAATACGATTAACTGAAAGTCTGCGTGGGTTCGCTAAATTTGTAAGCTGACTCACCAAAACCCAAGATTTTACATTAAAGCACTAAAAAAGCCCAGTCGCTTGATAAATAGGGGAAAATTAGCCCATGAATCTGCTTTCTGCTGCCGCCAAGGTTAGCTCCCTCACCACGCTCTCCAGGATCACCGGACTCCTCCGTGAGACCCTGATTGCCCGTAGTTTTGGGGCCTCGGAGTGGACAGATGCCTTTAATGTGGCCTTCAGACTACCTAATTTGCTACGCCGACTGTTTGCCGAGGGAGCCTTTTCTCAGGCATTTGTGCCGATTTTGGGAGAAATTTCCACTAAAGGGGACGTAAAACAGTCCCAAATCCTTGTAAATGCTGTTGCCACGCTCTTATTTTGGGCTTTGTTGCTCACGGTACTCCTTGGGGTGATCGGTGCCCCTCTGTTGATTCTGGTGATTGCTACGGGCTTTGAGGGTGGTCCAGCATATGAGGCAAGCGTAGTCATGACCCGAATCATGTTCCCCTACATTGGCCTCATTTCCATGGTTTCCCTGTCAGCCGGGATCCTTAATACTTTTGGCCGCTTTGCTATTCCGGCATTTACCCCAGTTTTACTCAATTTAGCCCTGATCAGCAGCGCCATCTTCTTGGCACCTTATTTGAATCAACCGATTTATGCCTTGAGCATTGGCGTGCTCGTGGGTGGCTTTTTGCAGCTTGCGATTCAGGTTCCGGCGCTATACCGCCTAGGCTTATTGCCTAAAGTGGGTCTCTTACCAGGCGCCATCAAAGCGGCCATAAAAAATCCGGATGCACGGCGCGTCATGAAACTCATGGGGCCCGCGGTGTTTGCAGTCTCCGTCGCCCAGATTTCCCTCATCATCAATACCAATATTGCATCTCGCTTACAAACTGGTAGCGTCTCCTGGCTCTCTTACGCCGATCGTCTGATGGAGTTTCCGACCGCCCTCTTAGGCGTTGCGCTAGGCACAGTCTTGCTACCGAGCTTGAGCAAGGCAAATGCAAAAAATGATTTAGTGCATGCTGGCGAGCTCTTGATTTGGGGATTGCAGCTCACCTTTTTGCTGGCCGCCCCTTGCGCAATTGCTCTCTTTATTTTTGGTGAGCCACTAGCAGCGGTGCTGTATCACTACGGCAAGTTCAGCGCCCTGGATGTCCTCATGACACAGCGTGCACTGGCAGCTTATGGCGTTGGACTCATTGGTCTTATTTTGGTAAAGATCTTGGCTCCCGGATTTTATTCACGACAAGATATCCGCACACCAGTAAAAATTGGCTTGTTGGTCTTGGTAGCAACCCAATTGGCTAACTTAGCTTTTGTTCCTTGGTTAGGCCATGCTGGCCTTGCCCTTTCCGTGGGCGCTGGCGCCTGCCTAAATGCAACGCTACTGTGGGTTGGCCTACATCGTCGCGGCGCTCTACCTAGCGCTGCATGGTTAAAGTACTTAGGGCAGCTTTTGCTCGCCTTAATTCCTTTTGCATTTCTCTTGTATTACGCCGCTACTGCACACGATTGGATCGCTCTGCAATCTAGTCCCTGGATCCGCATTGGATTGCTAGCCGCTTGGCTAGCTGCTGCTGCAGTGGTTTATTTTTCAGCCCTATGGCTTGTTGGCATTCGCTGGCAAAAATTCCTGCGTCATGCAAAATAGCTTTTATGCCAACACAACAACTTGACTATTTCACATCCCTCGTTGCTGAGGACGAGCACTTTCCCTTAACTGAAGCGACGGTTGCAGTTGCTCAGCATGCCTATCCTAATCTCAACGTTCAGGGAGTACTAGATCAAATTGATCAGTGGGGAAACAAACTCAAGCAACGTATTACTTCCGATACACCACCGATTCAGCGCCTGCAATTGCTCAAGCATTTCTTTTACAACGAATTGGGCTTTGGCCCCAATCCGAATGATTTTTACGCGCCCGAGAATTCTTATCTTCATCAAATCATTGAGAATCGCCGCGGCATTCCAATCTCATTGGCAATCTTGATGATGGAGCTTGGTCAGCAAATTGGTTTGAATATTCGTGGGGTATCCTTCCCTAATCACTTCATGATGCGCATCTCCTTACAACAAGGTGAAATCATCATGGACCCATTGAATGGTGAATCCCTCTCCAAAAATCAATTACAGGAAATGCTCGACCCCTACCTCGATGCTAAAGGCTATCGTGGCGAACTGAGTCTGCCACTCAATATTTTCTTGCGAGCCTCTAGCTCTCGAGAAATTCTCTCGCGCTTTATGAGAAATCTCAAAATGATTTACTCCGAAGATGAACGTTGGGAGCGTCTACTAGGCATTCAAGAGCGCCTCGTCATTTTGCTGCCAGAGTCAAGCGAAGAGATTCGAGATCGCGGTTTAATCTTTGCGCAACTAGAGTACGTTCGCCCTGCAATAGCCGACCTTCATCGCTACTTAAGCGAAATGCCTGGCGCAGAAGATGCAGCGGATATTCGTGAGCATATTGCTACGCTCGAGAGCCAAACAAAACTGCATTAATCAGCAGGCTCGTCAATCTCAATAGAGATTGCAGCATTTCATTCCTATAATGTCTTATGCAAACTGAACCTCACATTCAGCCTACGCATTTACCTCATCAGCCACCCATACTCTGTATTGTTGGCCCTACAGGCGCAGGCAAAACCCATCTCGCTATGGCTTTGGCAGAGCATGCCAAGCTCTTGGACAGAACAGTTGAAATCATCAGCATGGACTCTGCCCTGGTTTATCGCGGACTAGATATTGGAAGCGCTAAACCAAGCAAAGCAGAACAGGCTGCGGTTCAACACCACCTGATTGATATCTTAGAGCCCACCGAATCCTATTCAGCAGCACGCTTTGCAAATGATGCTAAGCGACTTTGCGAAGAAATTCGTGATCGTGGGAATATTCCCGTCGTGGTGGGTGGCACGATGTTGTATTGGCGGGCCTGGGCCTATGGCCTCTCTTCTTTGCCACCAGCTGATCCAGAAATTCGCGCCCGTCTCGATGAGCAAGGTAAATTAATTGGCTGGCCTGCGATGCATGCCGAACTCGCCAAAGTAGACCCCATCACTGCGGTGCGCTTGGAACCCAATGACTCTCAACGAGTACAACGTGCTTTAGAAGTTTATGAAATCACAGGCAAACCAATGTCGGAACTGCTGGCAGATGCGCCAAGCGAAGATGGCAGAGAAGGTTCAACTATTCCGGAGTGGATTGACCTCATTTCGCTAGAGCCCAGCGATCGCTCACGCTTACACCAGAACCTAGAAAAAAGGTTTGATGAAATGCTCATCGGAGGATTGTTAGAAGAGGTTCAGCTACTTAGAAAAAATCCAGACCTGCATGGTGACTTACCTGCGATTCGCTCTGTTGGCTATCGACAAGTCTGGGAGTTCTTATCCGGAGAAGTTGATCAGGCCGAAATGCGCTACAAGGCACTAGCTGCGACTAGGCAGCTCGGTAAGCGGCAATTAACTTGGTTGCGTGCAATCGCTGGAAGAAAAACATTTGACCCATTCAACCCAAATGAGTTGAATGCGGCCCTAGAGCACTGCAAGCAAAGCCTAAACAAATAGGCCTTAGGCGCACTAAATAACGATGGTTTGTGGTGCACCAGCTGGACGCCCTACAACCTCACCAACCGTCCAAGCATGCAAACCCTCATCCTTGAGAGATTGAATTGCAGCATCTGCTTGATCGGCAGACACAATCACCACCATGCCAATACCGCAGTTAAATACACGCACCATTTCTGCATCAGCCACACCACCCTTCATCTGCAACCAGCGGAAGAGCTCTGGCATTTGCCAGCTATCGCGATGTAATACAGCTTGCGTATTTTCTGGGAGCACACGTGGCACGTTATCCACTAAGCCGCCCCCAGTAATGTGAGCCATTCCCTTTACATTGATCTCATTGATCAACTTCAACAGCTGCTTCACGTAAATTTGTGTAGGCGCCATCACCACATCACCCAATGAACGGCCACCCAAATCATCAGTTGGCTTTGCGCCAGCACGTTCAATAATTTTGCGAACTAATGAGTAACCATTGGAATGGGCGCCACTCGAAGCAATTGCCAAAACCACATCACCCGGGGTAATAGTTGCACCAGTAATGATTTTTGATTTTTCAACAGCGCCAACAGCAAAGCCGGCTAAGTCGTATTCACCTGGAGGGTACATACCAGGCATCTCAGCGGTTTCGCCACCAATCAATGCGCACCCTGACAATTCACAACCCTTAGCAATGCCACCAACTACGGAGGCAGCTGTGTCGACGGTGAGCTTGCCGCAAGCGAAGTAATCTAGAAAAAAGAGTGGTTCAGCGCCTTGAACCAAAATGTCATTCACACTCATTGCCACTAAATCCTGGCCGATCGTGTCATGACGATTCCACTCAAAGGCCAGTCGGAGTTTTGTACCAACACCGTCAGTACCCGATACCAATACTGGCTCTTTATAGCGTTTTGGCACTTCAAACAGGGCGCCAAAGCCGCCAATACCCGCCAATACACCCTCGCGCATGGTTTTCTTAGCCAAAGGCTTAATGCGATCTACCAAATCGTCTCCAGCATCAATATCGACACCAGCGTCACGATAGGAAAGGCCTTTTGAGGAAGAATTGGTAGTTGAGTTCATGGCAGAGATAGAAGATTAGTAAAAAACGCTACTTGGTCGGTAGAATCATTGAATTCTAGAGGATTCGAGCACGATGGCTGAAATTTTTACCCCTTTTTTAACCGCATTTATTTTGGCTTATGCCTTACGCCCAGTTTGCTTGTGGCTTGAGGGTCGTAAGCTGCCCCGCGCAGCCGCGGCTGGAATTGCCATGATTCTTGGTCTGGGAGTGGTTTTTTTGATTTTGAGCCTGTTTATAACCCTCCTCAAAACCGAGATTCCCCTCATTAGAGCCCAATTCCCAGACTGGATCCAAAACACGCAAGCCTGGCTTGGACCCAAGCTGAGTGAATTAAATATCAATGTGGATTGGGGCTCCCTGAAATCCAGTGCGACCCAAAAAATTACGACTCACCTGAATGACAATTCCGATGCGCTAATGACATCCACCTTAGAGACTGTGCTGATGTCTGGCAGCTCAGTAATTACTGGGTTCGTTAATGCGGTTCTCATCCTGTTTGTGATGTTTTATCTACTCATCGACTGGGATCATTTTTTTAAGCTAGTTAAAAAAATCGTACCTCTTCGCGCACAAGATACGGTTCATCACTTGATCATGCATGCTGATGGTCTGCTATCTCAATATCTTAGAGGCATGCTGATCGTTATCTCCATCATGTCTGTTTTTTATAGCGTTGGGTTAACTCTAGTGGGGATTAAAGGCGCTGTAGCATTTGGTGTCTTCACAGCACTCATGATTGTGATCCCCTACATCGGCATCACCTTAGGCTTCAGCTTAGCCATCCTTGCAGCCCTTTTACAGTTTGGTCCTGGTGGTGCAATCATTGGCGTCTTGGTGATATACGGACTTGGGCAATTTATTGAAGGCTTCTTTCTTACGCCGCGCCTGGTAGGCGAGCGAATTGGTTTGCATCCAGTTGCCGTTCTCTTTGCATTGTTGCTATTCGGCAAATTATTCGGCTTCTTTGGCGTGCTTTTAGCATTACCAACGAGCGCAGTCGGCTTAGTTCTACTCCAATACGGCTGGTCACGCTATACCCAAAGCTCTTGGTATCAAAAGTAAATTTCTGCAGTAATGAATAAGCCTTCACTACCAAAGCAATTTGCGCTCGACATCAGTCAGGCGCCCAAACCTAGTTTAAATAATTTTTTAGCTGGAGAAAATCTAGCGCTGCACTCTGCTTTAGTAGCCTTAGCTAAATCCTGGGAGGCGAATGCTCCAAGATTAGCTAGCGAGAATCCCTTGAATCAACGCTGGATCTATTGGTGGGGATCCGAGGGTTCTGGTCGCACCCATTTACTCAGCGCCGTCGGCAACGCAGCTCAGTACTTAGGCTTGGAATACTTCCCTCTCACGCCTAAGGAACCGATTTCCTGGGTTCGCCTTGAGGAAAATCTACCCTCCCTCTGCGCTAGTGATGCACCCTCTGTCATTACTGTTGATGATGTGGATCGACTTGATGAGCGCTTGGTAGCCTCTTTATTTCGTATTCTGAACGCCATTCAAGGCAGCAAAGCGGTGCATATTTTCATGGCTGGCAATGCTGCTCCAGGGGCACTAAAGCTTAGAGAAGACCTTCGCACCCGCCTGGGATGGGGTTTGATCTTTCAAACTCACCTTTTGGGAGATGATGAGAAAATGGAGGCCTTACAACAAGCGGCGCAAGCGCGCGGCTTAGTTTTATCGCCAGATGTTTTGCCTTGGTTATTAAATCGCTTTTATCGCGACATGCCTAACCTCATGGCCTTGATTGATGCTTTGGATGCTTATTCACTTGAAACAAAACGTGCTGTTACCTTGCCACTCGTAAGAGAGCTGTTGCAGCAAAAATAAATTAATTCATATTCAATTCGTGACCCAATTAGCCCTGTTCGACCTAGATCACACATTACTCCCCTGCGATAGCGATTATGAATGGGGCCAGTTCTTGGCACGTATCGGCGTGGTAGATAGTAAATACTACGCACAGCAAAACGAACGCTTCTATCAAGACTACAAGGATGGAAAACTCAACATCCAAGAATTCCTTCGCTTTGCATTAAAGCCGCTCTCAGAACATTCTCGCGCGCAACTCAAAGAATGGCATGACGCTTTTATGCACGAAGTAATTACTGGTCAACTTCGTCAAGAGGCGATTGATCTTGTGAAGCGCCACCAAGATGCTGGCGATCTTTGCTGCGTTGTCACTGCAACCAATAGCTTTGTTACTAGACCCATTGTTGAGAGTTTTGGCATAGAACATCTTGTGGCCACTGAACCTGCCACCGTGGATGACAACCCTTTCACCGATTTCACTGGCGAAGTCAAAGGTATTCCGAGTTTCCGAGAGGGCAAAATTCAGCGAGTACACGATTGGCTTGCCACTCAAAATCTCGTATTGGATCAGTTGCCACAAAGTTATTTTTATTCGGACTCAATGAATGATTTACCTCTCCTGGAAAAAGTCAGCAATCCTGTTGCCACCAATCCAGATACCCGCCTGCGTGAAGAAGCCACGAAACGCCACTGGCCCATACTTGAACTGTTTGCATGATTACCAAATTTATTAAACGTATTTTGCGTCGTGACCCTATGGTCAGACACACTGCCGCCCATACCTCCGGCGCTCCCAAGAGAATTCCAAAAAAATCTCACCGCATTAATCCAGATTTACTCTCCAAAAATGCAGTGAAAGTAACTCAGACATTGCAACAAGCCGGCTATGAGGCTTTTATCGTCGGTGGCGCAGTGAGAGACTTAGCGCTAGGCATTGGGCCTAAAGATTTTGATGTAGCAACCAATGCCACACCAGATCAAGTACAAAAGCTATTTCGTAAAGCACGTCTCATTGGTCGTCGCTTCCAAATTGTTCACGTCACTTTCTTTGGCAAAGGTCAACCGGAAATTATTGAGGTATCTACCTTCAGAGCCTTATTGGAGAACGCTGGCGAGCATGTAGCGGAAAATGGCCGCATTCTACGTGACAACGTTTGGGGTAGCCAACACGAGGATGCTGCTCGGAGAGATTTCAGCATCAACGCAATGTACTATGACCCCGCTACCGAGACTGTCCTCGACTATCACGGCGGCATGGCCGATATGCAGAAGAAAACTTTACGCATGATTGGTGATCCCGCCAAACGCTATCGCGAAGATCCGATTCGAATGCTGCGTGCGATTCGTTTTGCTGCCAAAACAGGCTTTACTTTGGATGCAGCGACAAGCGCACCTATCGCCAAATTGGGTAAGTTAATTCATGATGTTCCATCAGCCCGCCTATTCGACGAAATCCTTAAACTACTGATGTCGGGTTATTCATGGGCCGCAATTCAAGGCTTGAAGGATGCAGGATTGCATCATGGCCTTCTACCTTTACTTGATCACATCCTGGATCAGAGTGCAGACTCTAAAGAGGCAAATGATTTTGTACGTATTGCACTTGCCAATACCGACCAACGTATTCAGTCAGGAAAGAGTGTTTCAGCAGGCTTCTTATTTGCCACCTTACTTTGGCCAGACTTGCTGAGCAATTGGAAAAAGAATATCGCTAAGGGGATTTCTAACATCCCCGCATTGCATGATGCAATGGATGAGACGATTGCGAGCCAAAGTAGCGGCATGGTGATCCAGCGTCGCTTCGAAAGCGATATGAGAGAAATCTGGTCTATGCAGCCTCGTTTTGAAAAGCGTGTTGGACGCTACCCTTATCGCCTCATTGAATCCCCACGCTTTAGAGCGGGTTATGACTTTATGCTGCTGCGTTGCGCTACCGGCGAGAAAAGTCCATCCTTAGGTCAATGGTGGACCGACTTCATTGCTACCGACCCGGCAGGGCAGGAAGCCTTGATGGCTAGCGTCAAGAATGAGGGTAGCAATAGCGCCTCCCCTGCAAAACGACGCCGCCGCAGAAAACCTAAAGCCACTATCCAAACTGAAGCTTCACCAGACTAAGCAGACTTAAGAAAAATTCAGTAAAGTAGGCTCGGTAATCTCCTATAGTTTTTCTCTTGTTTGGGATGAGCATGGCTCGAGCTTTTATTGGATTTGGTGGCAATATCGGTGACACACGTCAACTTATTACTGACGCGATTGTGTGCCTCGCGCAGCGTTGCGAACTTCAAATTGTTGCCAAAAGCTGCTTCTATCAAAGCGCGCCATTTCAAGCTACTGGCGGAGACTACATCAATGCAGTCATTGAAATAGAAACGCAATTAAGCCCTTACGGCTTGCTACACGTCTGCCAAGCAGTTGAACAAGAATTTGGCCGTGAGCGTCCTTACACCAATGCACCTCGCACAATTGATCTGGATATTCTGGCATTTGAGGGCGTCTCCCAAACGGATACCGAACTCACTATTCCGCACCCCAAAATCATTGAGCGCTCTTTTGTTCTCCTGCCTTTACTGGAGATTGCTCCGGATTTCTTTTTACCCAACTGGGGTGAACTCAAGGCTTATCTCCCCAATGTAGCCGATCAGCGGATCGAAAAACTCCCTTGCCGCAACTGTAATTGTGCTGAAAAAGACGTTTATAGCCCATCAGCGCATTAATTCATTAAACTCACGCCATGGGTTACTTACAAGGCGAAAAGCCAATCACGATCTCTAAACTCCTCTCCATGCGTGTTGAGGGTGAAAAAATTTCTATGCTGACGGCATACGATTCCACCATGTCAGCCTTATTAAATCGCTGCGGGGTGGATACCATCCTGATTGGGGATTCTCTAGGTAATGTGATTCAAGGTCACTCGAGTACCATCCCGGTAACGGTTGAGCAAGTGGCGTATCACACCGAATGTGTAGCTCGTGCCAACACCCATGCATTCGTGATTGCAGATCTTCCTTTTGCTAGTTATGGTGATCCGGTTCAAGCCTTGGATTCAGCTGCAGAACTTATGCGGGCTGGTGCAGATATGGTGAAGCTTGAGGGTGGTGATTGGCAAATCGACATCATTCAATATTTAGTGGAACGTAGCGTTCCTGTTTGTGCTCACTTGGGACTTCTGCCTCAGTCTGTTCATATCTTGGGTGGCTATAAGGTTCAAGGTAAGTCAAAGGATGCTGCAAGCTTAATGCTCGAACAAGCGATTGCTTGCGAGCAAGCGGGTGCGCAAATGATTGTGCTCGAAGCAATCCCCTCCTCATTAGGAAAGCTGATTACTGAATCGCTTTCCATTCCTACAATTGGAATTGGCGCAGGTGCAGATTGCTCCGGCCAAGTGTTGGTATTGCAAGATATGTTGGGCATCAGCCCTGGAAAACCACCAAAGTTTGTAAAAAACTTTTTGGATGGTCATGCCTCAATTGAGGCCGCAGTCAAAGCCTATGTTCGAGAAGTGAAATCCGGAAAATTTCCTGGACCCGAACACGGCTTTGCTGGATAAGCTTTAATAACTAGCTAACTGAAAAAACTCTTCACGCCATCAAACCAACCCTTTTGATGAGGGTTGTGTTTGTCACCACCGGATTTCAGGCTGTCATCAAAGTTCTGCAGTAATTTTTTCTGCTCTTCAGTTAACTTCACCGGCGTCTCAACGGCAACGTGAACAAAAAGATCGCCCACCATCGTAGAACGCAAACCTTTAATTCCCTTGTTACGCAAACGGAATGTTTTTCCAGTCTGCGTTCCTTCAGGAATCGGAAACTCGACGCGGCCCGAAAGCGTTGGCACTTCGATATCGCCACCAATCGTTGCAGTAGCAAAAGAGATCGGCATCTGAACATGCAAATCACTACCGTCACGCTCAAATACCTTATGGGGTTTTACTCTGACCTCAACATAGAGATCGCCAGATGGTCCGCCGTTCACACCTGGCTCGCCGTTACCCACTGAGCGCACGCGCATACCATCATCAATACCCGCAGGAATTTTGATTTCAAGTGTTTTTTGTTCTTTGTGTTTACCGCTACCATGGCAAGTCTTACATGGCTTCGGAATGTACTCGCCAGTACCGCGGCACTTAGGGCAAGTTTGTTGCATTGAGAAGAAGCCTTGCTGAACGCGAACTTGGCCATGGCCATCGCAAGTAGTGCATCTCTCAGCCTTACTTCCAGGCTCAGCGCCTGTGCCGTGACATGGCTTGCAGTCACTCCAGCTTGGCACCCGAATTTGTGTGGTGTAACCCTCAGCAGCTTGCTCGAGAGTGATCTCCATGTTGTAACGTAAATCGGCGCCCTTATAAACCTGAGGTCCAGACTGACGTCCACCACCCTGGCCGAAGATATCACCAAAGATATCACCGAAGGCATCTGCAAAACCACCGCCACCGAAACCACCACCGCCAAAGCCACTGGACTGATCAACGCCTGCATGACCGTATTGATCATAAGCAGCACGCTTGTTGGGATCTGTCAGCGTTTCGTACGCTTCTTTGACTTCTTTAAATTGCGCTTCCGCTGTTTTGCTATCGGGATTGCGATCAGGGTGATGCTTCATCGCCATTTTCCGATAAGCCTTTTTTAGCTCCTCATCGCTGGCACCTTTCGCAACACCAAGCACTTCGTAATAATCCCGTTTACTTTTAGGCACAAAATTCCTCTCAACAACCTGAATGACACAAGTCGGCTCGAGGCCGACTTGTTATTGAAGTACTTCTAAACTACGTTAAATGGCTCTCAATGAAGGGATTACTTCTTATCATCCACTTCTTTGAAATCCGCATCTACTACGTCAGCATCTGGAGCAGCTGCTTGCGCACCACCAGGAGCTGCGCCAGGTGCAGCGCCACCAGCTTTAGCTTGTTCAGCAGCCATGGCCTTTTCGCCCAACTTCTGACTTGCTTTACCCAAAGCTTCAGTCTTAGCTTCAATGGCAGCTTTATCACTACCCTTGATGGCCTCATCCAATTCTTTTAAGGCAGCTTCGATTGCTTCTTTCTCAGAAGCCTCTAGAGCAGAACCATGCTCTTCTAAAGCTTTCTTAGTTGAATGCGCCAAAGCATCTGCAGTGTTACGCGCTGTGACCAATTCCAATGCTTTTTTATCTTCATCGGCATTCGCTTCAGCATCTTTCACCATGCGTTGAATTTCTTCTTCAGTCAAACCAGAGTTTGCCTTGATGGTGATTTTGTTCTCTTTACCAGTCGTTTTGTCTTTTGCAGCTACGTGCAAAATACCATTGGCATCGATATCAAAAGTCACTTCAATTTGTGGCATACCGCGTTGCGCTGGAGCAATACCTTCCAAATTAAATTCACCGAGCAATTTGTTGGCAGCAGCCATCTCACGCTCACCCTGGAAACACTTAATGGTTACTGCTGGTTGGTTATCTTCCGCTGTAGAGTAAACCTGTGAATGCTTAGTAGGAATAGTTGTGTTCTTCGGAATCATCTTGGTCATTACGCCGCCCAAGGTTTCGATACCCAGTGACAACGGGGTAACGTCCAAGAGCAATACGTCTTTACGATCGCCAGACAATACGGATCCCTGAATCGCAGCACCAACAGCAACAGCTTCGTCTGGGTTCACGTCTTTACGTGGCTCTTTACCAAAAATCTCTTTTACCTTGTCTTGCACAGCAGGCATACGAGTCTGACCACCAACCAAAATCACGTCGTCGATATCGCCAACGCTTACACCAGCATCTTTGATTGCTGTTAAGCAAGGGCCAGCAGTACGGTTGATCAACTCTTCCACCAAAGATTCCAACTTAGCGCGAGTCAGCTTCAAGTTCAAATGCTTAGGACCGCCTGCATCAGCAGTTACATATGGCAAATTAATTTCTGTTTGTTGTGCAGATGACAATTCGATCTTGGCTTTTTCAGCAGCGTCTTTCAAACGTTGCAATGCCAATACGTCTTTACTCAAATCTACGCCTTGCTCTTTCTTGAACTCAGCAATGATCCAATCAATGATGCGTTGGTCAAAGTCTTCACCACCCAAGAAAGTGTCACCGTTAGTAGAGAGCACTTCAAACTGCTTCTCGCCATCCACGTTTGCAATTTCAATGATGGATACGTCGAATGTACCGCCACCCAAGTCATACACGGCGATCTTACGATCCACTTTGTCTTGCTTGTCCAAGCCGAAAGCCAATGCAGCAGCGGTTGGCTCATTAATGATGCGCTTCACATCTAAACCAGCAATACGGCCTGCATCTTTAGTAGCTTGACGTTGGCTATCGTTGAAGTAAGCAGGAACAGTAATCACTGCCTCAGTCACTTCTTCGCCGAGATAATCTTCGGCAGTCTTTTTCATCTTGCGCAGAATTTCTGCTGATACTTGTTGTGGCGCCATTTTTTTATCGCGCGCTTCAACCCAAGCATCGCCATTGTCTGCTTGAACAATTTTGTAAGGCATTAAACCGATGTCTTTTTGCACTTCGGCATCAGTAAACTTACGACCCATCAAACGCTTCACTGCGTAGATGGTGTTTTTAGGATTGGTAACTGACTGGCGTTTTGCAGGTGCGCCAACCAATACTTCGCCGTCTTCAACGTAAGCAATGATGGATGGGGTTGTGCGGGCGCCTTCGGCGTTCTCGACAACTTTAGGTGCATTGTTTTCTACAACTGAAACGCACGAGTTCGTGGTTCCCAAGTCAATTCCGATAATCTTTCCCATAATGGCTCCAAAAAATTAAGTTGTGTGTAATTTCGTAATATTGCGAATAATTCGATATTCAATAAATGGGGTTGAAAAGAGGGAATTCAAGGGCTCAAAATGCAAAAAAGGCAGAAATTTGCCTTTTTTATGTCCTTTTTCATCATAAACCCCCAATTTAGGGGTTTTAAAGGCTTATTTGGGTGCGCTCACGGTTACCAGGGCTGGGCGCAGAATACGATCAGCAATGGAATACCCCCTCTGAAGCACTGAAACCACAGTATTGGGCTCTTGATCAGATGGCACTGAAGCAATTGCCTGGTGATGGTGCGGATCAAACTTGTCACCTACAGCAGGATTAATCTCCGTCATGCGCCCCTTTTCAAAGGCGGAAAGTAGCTGTTTTAGGGTGATTTCCAAGCCCTCTTTAAAAGCTTTGGCATCTACTGCCTCTGCATTCAAGGCGGCATAGAGACTATCGGTAACCGGCACGAGATGCTCGGCAAAACTCTCAATCGCAAACTTATGTGCCTTAGAGACATCTTCAGCAGCCCGACGACGAATATTTTCACCTTCAGCCTTGGCTCGAAGATAGTTATCTTGCATCTCCGTTAGCTTTTGATTTAACTCGGCAATCTCTTGCTCTGGAGTCTTCACTTCATCAGATGCAGGCGCCGTATCAGCGCCACCCTCCGCTTGAGCAAGCGGCTCAATATTTTCTTGCTCAGGGGATGGATTTTGATTTTCTTGGGTCATGGGTACAAATTCACTTTTCTATCAGAATGGCTACTTCTCAATGATATGGGGCTGATTCAGGTAATTTCAAGTGTGACGGCATTTAAGCAATTCTGGCTTTAGCCAATTCAGCCAGTCGATCACGTTCCTTCAACACCGCATCAGATTCGACACCCAGACTCCAGCCTGATAAATGCTGCTGGGCAATGTCGTACATCGCATCAATCCATTTTGGATTGCTATTGAGACAAGGAATATAGCGGTAATCTTTACCGCCATGCTCCAAGAAGATCTCGCGCGCCTCCATGGCAATCTCCTCTAGAGTTTCCAAGCAATCCGCCGGAAAACCGGGGCAAAAAATATCCACTCGCTTGCAACCCTTTTTGCCAAGCTCCTCAATCATCGGGGCAGTGTACGGCTTGAGCCACTCAGCTTTACCAAAGCGAGATTGGAAAGTAACGAGATATTGACCAGGCTCTAGACCCAAAGATTCGCCAAGTAAGCGACCAGTTTTTAAGCACTCACAATGGTAAGGGTCACCCTTCATTAAATTGCGCTTTGGCAAGCCATGGAAAGACATCACAAGACGATCACCAGTAGCAAAATCTGGTCGCCCATCTTTATCCCATGCGCTTAATACTTGGTCGCGCAGCGCGCTAATGTAAGCAGGATTATCGTGATAGTGCTTTACCAAACGCAGCTCAGGTTGATTGCGCCAAGTTCCAAGAACACGAAACACTTCATCAAAACTGGATGCAGTGGTTGTGGCTGAGTACTGTGGATATAGGGGTAACAACAAGAGGCGCTCCATACCCTGTGTCTGCAAGGCTTCTAAGGCTTGCTGTGTAGAAGGCTCACCATAGCGCATGGCTAAATCTACTAATACCACTTCACCATGATTCGCAAATTTCTCGCCCAACTCTTTTACTTGTAGGCGCGAGTAATGCATCAAGGGGGAGCCTAATTTTGGCAACCAAATGGAGGCGTATTTCTTGGCTGAGGCACCGCTACGAATCGGCAAAATAATGCCATTCAAAATGCACCACCAAATAATGCGAGGAATTTCTACAACGCGTGGATCGGATAGAAATTCCTTGAGATAAGCCCTCACCGCTTTAGCAGTTGGCGCGGAAGGAGTACCCAAGTTCAGCAATAGCACTGCTGTCTTAGAAGGACGTAAGTGGGGATTTTGATTCAAGGAAGATCCGTTTAGTTAAGAAGAAAACAAAAAAATTACTGTCACGATCCTATCGGGGAGCTCAATGCACCCGATAACAACTTAGAGGTGATGTCGACGATCGGAATCACCCGATCGTATGCCATGCGAGTAGGGCCAATTACTCCAAGTGTTCCAACAATCTGCCCATCCACACTGTATGGCGCGCTGATGACAGCCAAATCTTCATAAGGTAGCAAATCACTTTCGCCCCCAATAAAGATCTGAATACCATCAGCATGACTAGATACATCTAGCAACTGCATCAGTACTGACTTTTGCTCCAGCATGTCGAACATCTTACGCAACTTGTCTAAATTGGTACTGAGATCGCCAACATTGAGCAGGCGACGCTCACCTGACAGCAACATGTCCCCCTGGCCCATGCCGTAGTCGCTAACCCCACTATGCAGCGCCAAGGCCATCAAGCCAGAGATATCGCTGCGCAGGTTATCTAGATCGGAGGCCAGATGCGCACGCACCTCAGCAAAACTCTTGCCTGCGAACTGCGTATTGATGTAATTGCCCGCCTCTACCAACTGACTAGGGGTGTAGTCCTGGGTGGTTGGAAGGATACGGTTTTGGACGTCACCCTCAGGGGTCACCATGATGAGCAGGATCTTGCCTTCACCCAGTCGTAAGAACTCGATATGTTTAAAGACTTGAGCCCGCTTCGGCGTCATCACCACCCCAGCAAAATGGGTCAAATTAGACAAAATTTGGGCAGCGGAGTTCAGTACCCTCTGTGGAGAATCTGGCAAAAGCCCTTTCTCCATCTCCCGAGTGGCGATTTCCTCTAGGGGCCGAACCGTCACCATCGTGTCTACAAAGAGGCGATAGCCCCTTGGGGTTGGGATGCGACCGGCAGAAGTATGAGGGCTAGTGACTAGGCCCATTTCTTCCAAATCAGCCATCACATTACGAATCGTGGCCGCAGAAAGATCCAGTCCAGAGAATCGAGATAGGGTGCGTGAGCCAATAGGCTGCCCCTCTTCGATATACCGCTCGATGAGGGTTTTCAGTAAGGCGCGGGAGCGATCATCCATAGTGGAAGGGATTTTATGCGTATGGTTTAATCGTTATATGTTAAGCCCATCCCCAAATTCCAGCAAAAAGGCATTTAGCCGGGTTGCGCTCGTCGGTAAATATCAGGCTGACGGCATGCAAGAACGCCTCAAGGACCTAGCTAGCCTGCTGGGCGAACAAGGTTGTGAGGTCTATGTTGAAAGCGCTACTGCAAGCCATCTGGGGCTAACTACCTACCCAGTCAAAAAGGTCGAGGAGTTTTCGGATGCCATTGATCTAGCAGTTGTTTTGGGTGGCGATGGCACGATGCTTGGCATTGGCCGTCAATTGGCGGGCAGCAAAGTCCCCCTGGTTGGCATCAATATGGGTCGCCTGGGTTACATGACTGATATCCCAATCCAAAATGTTCAAACAGTCTTGCCGCAAATTATTGCCGGTGAATATGAAGCTGACACGAGAACCCTGCTCGATGCAGTTGTCATGCGCAATGGCAAACAGATTAATCAGGCACTCGCCTTAAATGATGTAGTTGTGAATCGTTCCGGAATTTCTGGAATGGTCGAACTCGCAGTGCGCGTCAATGGCTCGTTTATGTACAACCAGCGCTCTGATGGCTTGATCGTATCGACCCCCACTGGCTCAACTGCCTATGCACTTTCTGCTGGCGGGCCTATTTTGCATCCACGCGTAGCCGGAATTCTGTTAGCCCCAATTGCCCCACACTCATTATCTAATCGCCCTATCGTATTGCCACAAGATATTGTGGTGAGCATCGAGGTAGTCGACGGTAGGGAAGTGATTGTGAACTTCGATATGCAATCACAGACTAATTTGCAATCAGGCGACATCATTGAAGTCAGTCAATCCAAAAAAACCATCACACTACTTCACCCTCGCAGTCACAGTGACTACAAAACCTTGCGAGAGAAGTTACATTGGAATGAGTATCCATCGACATTCTGATGTCGAACTTTTAGGTACGCTAGGTCATGCTTCAAACACTATCGCTTCGTGACTTTGTCATTGTTGATCAGTTAGAACTAGATCTTTCCTCAGGTTTTACAGTCCTCACCGGTGAAACAGGTGCCGGTAAATCCATTCTCTTGGATGCCCTCAGCCTGGTATTGGGTGAGCGTGCAGATAGCAGCCAGATACGTGAGGGATGCAATCGCGCCGAAATTAGCGCTCTCTTTAGAATAGATTCACAGCAAATTCAATACTTTAGTCAATGGCTTGATGAGCAAGGCTTTCCACTTGAAGATGATGGGCAAAGTCTTCTGCTCAAAAGAACTGTAGAGGTAAATGGTCGTAGCCGCGCTTTCATTAACGGCAGCGTAGCAACCTTGGCACAACTACGTGAAGCGGGCGATCAGTTGGTCGATATTCATGGGCAGCATGCACATCAACTACTACTTAAAGGTGGCGCGCAACGTGAACTACTAGATCGCCATGCGAATCACATGGATCTTGTGGTCGAGGTTTCTCAATTATTTAAAGCTCTAAATGAATCGCGTCGCAAACTTGAGCAAGCTGAAAATGCTGGTCAAGATATTGAACGTGAGCGTGAGCGCCTGGAATGGCAGCTAGAAGAGCTAAGCGAGCTCTCTCCACAAGAAGGTGAGTGGACATCCATTCAAAGTGAGCATGCTCGCCTAGCAAATGGCGCAAAAATTATCAGTGGCTGCCAAGAAGCAATTGATGTTCTCAGCGATGCTGATAACTCTGTAGAGTCCACCCTCTCTAAAGCTAGCGCTAATATGAGTGCACTGGCAGAGCATGACTCATCATTAAGTGAAATCAGCCAAGCGCTGGAGTCTGCACAAATTCAGATTGATGAAGCAGTACACAGCCTCAATCGCTACTTACAAAAACTGGATTTAGATCCTGCCCGCCTTAGTGAAGTAGAGGAGCGTATGCAAGCACTTCATGGCGCAGCTAGAAAATATCGCACCGAGGCAGATGACCTGCCAAAACTACTACTTGATACCACTGAACGTTTAGAAGCATTGACAGCATCTCAAAATATAGAGGCTCTGCGCGAGAAGGTGAAACAAGAAGAATTAGCCTATCTCAAGCAAGCAAAACAACTCTCGCAAAAACGTAGTAAAGCAGCGCTAGATTTAGGCAAGCAGGTTACCGCTGCGATGCAGGACCTATCAATGGCGGGTGGTCAGCTGGAGATTGCTTTGCTACCCCTTCCAGATGGAAGTGCCCAGGGTCTTGAGCAAATTGAGTTTTTGGTTGCAGGTCATGCTGGGAGCACCCCACGCTCGTTAGCAAAAGTGGCTTCCGGCGGGGAGTTAGCCCGCATCAGCCTAGCCATTAGTGTCATCACTAGCAAAGCGTCATTTACCCCAACCCTAATATTTGATGAGGTTGATGCCGGCATTGGTGGCGCTGTTGCAGAGACAGTTGGCAAGTTATTGCGTCAACTAGGTGAATCGCATCAGATTCTGTGCGTGACCCATTTGCCGCAAGTGGCTGCGCAAGGAAATCACCATCTAAAAGTCAGCAAATCACAGACGGGCGATAAAACCCTATCCCAAGTTATGCCGCTAGGAAGATCCGAAAGAGTTGAGGAGGTGGCTCGGATGCTGGGTGGCGCAACGATCACAGACACAACTCGTCGACATGCTCGAGAACTACTAGAGCAAAGTTAAGCTTTTCAAGCGTTCGATGGCGCAAGGAATATTTCCTGCCATAGAGCCAACACCACTTCTCTTGCCTTAACCAGTTGAGGTTCACACTCTAAATCTACCCGCGTCTTTTCTGCACCATCTAAACGCAAGCGATGTTGACGCGCTCGCAGTAGACGATAAGCATCGCCTACATCTTGGGCCATCGAAGCTTGAATTAAACCCGCCTCTCCAGCAATACGTAGCAAGGCGATATTTCCTAAATTACCAATCAGTTGTGGGTAAGTATTTGAAAATGCTAAGACTAAAAATTGCACAATAAACTCAATATCTACCATGCCGCCGGCATCATGCTTTAAATCAAAGTCGGGAGTCGGATTTGGATGCCCAGCATGGACTTTGCGACGCATTTCTAAAATCTCATGGCGTAACTGATCAACATCACGCTTTTGACTTAAAACCTCAAAACGCACATCATCAAAGAATGCTCCAAGCACTTTACTTCCCGCCGAGAACCTTGCGCGCGTGAGAGCTTGATGCTCCCAAACCCAAGCAGCATTATCACCTTCACGTAGTTGGTATTTCTTAAACGCATCGGCATTGGTTACCAAGAATCCTGCGGAGCCATTTGGACGAAGACGTGTGTCGATTTCAAACAGACTACCAGTTGATGTGTAAGCGGTTAACCAATTGATCATGCGCTTGGCTAGTAAGGCGTAAATTTCTTGAGCAGCAAAATCGGTTTCCTCGGCTTGATATAAAAAAACCAAGTCCAAATCCGAGGCATATCCTAATTCTTTACCGCCTAACTTTCCATAGGAGATCACCGCAAATGGTGCGGTCGCATCAATAGGTAACCCAAACTTCTTAGCAACGCTAGGCCATACGCGCTCAAAAGTAGTCTGCAAGATTAAGTCCGCTAATGCAGATAAATGATCGCTGACCTTCTCAACTGAAAGCTCACGATCAACGCCAATTCCCAGATCCGCCAAAAGCGTAATAAAGGTCTCGGTGTGGTGGGTAATGCGCAAAATATCCATGGCCTGCTCTGAACCATCGCCATCAGCCATCACATCATTCAAACGCATCTCTAATGTGGCTTTTACTTCCTGCCAATATTGCTCCGGTTGCTCAATAAGAGCTTTTTCAGTACGCGAGTTAAGCAAGTAATCTAAAAGGTGGGGATGCCTAGTTAAATACTCCGCACCCCATTGAGAGGCTTTGAGCAAAGCGAGCACATTAGATAGCGCCTGCGGATACTCTGACAAAATCGATAAATAAGCACTGCGCCGAGCAACCGCCTCCAATAAATCAAAAAAGCGAAGCAAAGTTTGGTCTGCACTAATTCCTGTAGGCTGATCTGCCTGCAAACTATCCGCAGCCTTACGAATGAGATTGCTGAAAATGATCCTGCTTTTTTCTGGCAACTGTCTTTGCTTTGAGCTATCAGTCCAAGACAGCCAGCGAGTTGCAGACTCTGGAAACAGCATGCCGTTCGGCTCCCACCCTGCCGGCAAGGAGGTATTGTCTAGACGCGCCGCATCATCAAGCACAAATGCTTTTTCAAAATACTGGGCTACTGCCGCCTGATGTTTATCGAGCTCAGACATGAATGCATTCCGGTCTTGAGTTTGATTAGGACCAACCATGCTCTCTGCTAAGCGAGTGCGTGCACCCTCATCCTCGGGCAAATAGTGTGTCTGCTGATCCTCCCACACCTGAATGCGATGCTCTAAGCGGCGCAAGTATATATAAGCCGCCTTTAGATCCTCTACTTCACTAGCAGGCAGAATTTCTTTTTGCTTCACCAAGTCCAAAACTTCTAGAGTAGGGCGAATGCGAAAACGAGGATCTGTACCTCCGCGCATTAACTGAAACATTTGCGCCAAGAATTCAATCTCACGGATGCCGCCACGGCCTAACTTAATATCCCTAGATCGACCATGATGATTGGAGGAACGTTTCTCAGCTTCATGCTGTATCTGCGCATGCAATTCACGGATGGATGCAATCACACCATAATCTAAATGCCGGCGATAGACAAAAGGACGAATGAGTTGATCAAGCTCCCGCTCACAATGAGCAAAATCAGGTGATTCCGGTAAAGGCGCAATCAATCTTCCCTTAATCCAAGCGTAGCGCTCCCACTCCCTGCCTTGAACTAGGAGGTACTCCTCGAGCATATCGAGACTACAGACCAAAGGGCCAGAATCTCCATTGGGTCTCAGGCGCATATCTACCCGAAATACAAATCCATTTGCATCATGCTCTGCTAATAGTTTTATCAAACGCTTACCCATTCGAGTAAACCACTCGTGATAGGAGAGGCTCTTAGGCCCACCTTGCGTATCCCCTTCATGCTCATACAAAAAGATCAGGTCGATATCAGAGGAAAGATTGAGTTCTAAGCCGCCTAACTTACCCATGCCCACCACCATCAAGGGCATCTCTGAATCAGTGACCGTGCTCCAAGGCAAACCAAAGCGACGCTTTAGATCTTCACGAATATAGGCAATCGA